>JAWKQM010000010.1 GCA_041390145.1 Gemmatimonadales bacterium
GCTGGCGCCCTACTTCAAGAAGGACGGGGTAGTCACCGCCGGGAACGCGTCGGGCATCTGCGACGGCGCCGCGGCGGTGGTGCTGGCCAGTGAAGGGGCGGCCAAGGGGCTCAAGCCCATCGGTCGGCTGGTGTCATGGGGCATCGCCGGTGTGGAGCCGAAGTACATGGGCATCGGCCCCGCCCCGGCGGCGCGGAAGGCGCTCGCCAAGGCGGGGCTCACCCTCGACCAGATGGACCTGGTGGAAGTGAACGAGGCGTTCAGCGCGCAGTACGTCGCGGTGGAAAAGGAACTCGGCCTCGACCGCGCGCGAACCAACATCCACGGCGGCGCCATCGCCATCGGCCACCCGCTGGCCGCCAGCGGCACGCGGATTTCGCTGCACCTGCTGCACGCGCTCCGGAAGCTCGGCAAGCGCTACGGCCTTGGCAGCGCCTGCATCGGCGGGGGCCAGGGCGCCGCCGTCATCGTCGAAGCCTTCCCGGCCTAGGAGGACACACATGCCGATCGCACTGATGGCCCTGGCGTTTGTCGTCGCCTATTCCTTTGCCAGTCTGCGGGTCCTGAAGCAATACGAGCGTGGGGTGGCGTTCCTCCTCGGCAAGTATTGGGGCACCAAGGGGCCGGGGCTCTTCTTCCTGCCGGCGGGGCTCACCTCCATCAAGCGGGTGTCGCTCCGGATCATGGCGCTCGACATCCCGCCGCAGGACGTCATCACCCGGGACAACGTCTCGGTCAAGGTGAACGCGGTGCTCTACATGAAGGTGGCGGACCCCGAGCGCGCGGTCATCGAGATCGAGGACTACCTCTACGCCACCAGCCAGCTGGCGCAGACGACGCTCCGCGCCGTGCTCGGCGAGGTGGAGCTCGACGAGCTGCTCAGCGACCGCGAGAAGATCAACGCGGTGCTCAAGCGGATCATCGACGAACGCACCGATGAATGGGGCATTCACGTGTCGGCGGTCGAGGTGAAGGACGTGGACCTGCCGGAACAGATGAAGCGGGCCATGGCGCGGCAGGCGGAGGCGGAGCGGGAGCGGCGCGCCAAGGTCATCTCGGCGCAGGGCGAGTTGCAGGCCTCGGAAACGCTGGCCCAGGCGGCGCGCATGCTGGCCACCGAGCCGAGCGCGCTCCAGCTCCGGTACCTGCAGACCGTCACGGAGATCGCGGCCGAGAACAACTCGACGACCATCTTCCCGATCCCGATCGACCTGATCAAGCCGTTCCTGCAGCTGGCGGAGCAGCGCGCGGAGACCGGCGGCTCGAAGCCGTCGCTGCCCGGGGCCGACGTGATGGCGGGGTTCCCCCGGATCGAGTCGGGCGTCAAGAAGGAAACGACCTAGGCCGCGATGGCCGACCTTCCCGCGCGGATCGACCGCGCCGCCCTCGACCGGATCATCCGGCGGGCCGCCGAACTGCAGACCGGCGAGCACGAGATCGCCGACGCCCTGACCGAGGACCAGGTGCTGGCCCTCGGCCGGGACGTGGGCATCCCCGCCCGCTACCTCCAGCAGGCGATGATCGAAGAGCGGGTGCGGGCGACGCCGCTGGAGTCGCGCTGGCTCGACCGGGCCATCGGCGCGGCCGCGGTCACCGCCGACCGGGTCGTGATGGGATCGGCCGACCTGCACGAGCAGGCGCTGCTCGCCTGGATGGACCAGAGCGAGCACCTGGTGGTGCAGCGACACCAGAGCGGGCGCATCTCGTGGGAACAGCCCAGCGGCTTCCAGGCGGCACTCCGCATGTCGGCCGCCGCCCTGAGCGGGGGCGCCCGCGCCATGCTCGGCAAGGCCGCGACGGTCGCGGCCACCATTACCCCGCTCGAGGCGGGGTACGCCCACGTGCAACTGAGTGCCGACTTGCGGATGACGCGCGGTGCGTTCATCGGTGGTGCGGCGGCCATTGCCTCGGTAGGGGCAGCGGCCACCATTGTGCTCGGCGTGCTGAGCGTCTTCCCGCCGGTGCTGCTCCTGCCCTTTCCCGCGGCGCTCGCCGCCGGGTATGCCGCCACGCGCCCTTACGCCGGCGTCGTGGAGCGGACCCGCCTCGGCCTCGAACGCGCGCTAGACCAGCTGGAGCGGCGGGGGAGCCGGCCGGCGCCCGAGTTGCCACCGCCGCGGAACAGCATGATCACCTCACTCGTGCAGGAAGTGCGCAAAGCGCTCAAACCCTGAACCACCGGAATCCAACATGGCAGAAATCAAGAAGGTCGGCGTGCTCGGATGCGGCTTGATGGGCAGCGGCATCGCCCAGGTGGCCGCCACCGCCGGCTATACCACCGTCGTCCGTGACGTCTCCGACGCCGTCATGGCCAAGGGGAAGGCCGGCATCGGCAAGTCACTCGACAAGTTCGTCGAGAAGGGGAAGCTCCCCGCCGCCGACCGCGACGCCACCCTCGGTCGCCTCTCGTACGTGACGGACGTGACCGCACTGAAGGACTGTGACATCATCATCGAGGCCGTCACCGAAGACCTGGAGCTCAAGAACGACCTCTGGAAGCAGCTGGACGAGCTCTGCCCGGCGCACACCATCTTTGCCAGCAACACGTCGAGCCTGACCATCGCGGCCATGGCCTCCGCCACCAAGCGCGCTGACCGGTTCGTAGGGCTGCACTTCTTCAATCCCGTCCCGCTGATGCAGCTGGTCGAGGTGGTCCGGACCGTCACCACCTCGCCGGGCACTTTCGAGAAGGCGCTCAATTTTGGCAAGAGCCTTGGCAAGGAGGCGGTAGCCGCCAAGGACAATTCCGGGTTCATCGTCAACCTGCTGCTGGTGCCCTACCTGCTGGATGCCATCCGGGCGCTGGAGCACGGGGTCGCGAACACGGTGGACATCGACAATGCCATGAAGCTTGGCTGTGGCTATCCGATGGGCCCGCTGACGCTGCTCGACTTTGTGGGCAACGACACCACGTACAAGATCGCCGAGATCATGTTCACGGAGTACCGGGAGACCCGCTACGCGCCGCCGCCGCTCCTCAAGCGGATGGTGATGGCGGGGCTCTACGGCCGGAAGAGCGGCAAGGGCTTCTACGACTACAGCGCCAATCCGCCGGTCCCGGTGGATCTCGGGCTCTAACCCAGACAGCGAAAGCCCATTCGACTCATGCTGCTCTCTCTCCTGCTTCACGGTGACGCCGTCGCCTCAAGTGGCCTGTTCGGCTACGACATGCCGCGCCTGCACGCCGTCATCAACGACTTTCCACCGGCGCTCCTGGTGGTGGGCGTGTTCTTTCAGCTGGCCTATCTGTTCACCAAGCGGGAAAGTCTGCGGAGCGCGGCGTACTGGTCGCTCGTGGTCGGCGCGCTGACCACGGCCGCGGCGGTGTTCTCGGGACTCCAGGCGGAGGACGCCATCCAGCACGGCCAAGCCATCCACGAGATCATGGAGACCCATGAGCGGTTTGCCTGGATCACGCTCGGATTCTTCGGCGTGATCGCGGTGTGGCTGGTGCTGCGGGATGCGAAGATGCTCCGGAAGGAGCGGTGGGCGCTGGCGGTCATCGGCGTCGTCGGGCTCGGTTTCCTCACCGCGACCGGGATGGAGGGGGGCGAGATGGTCTTCGACCACGCCGCTGGCATGAGTACCGAGGCGATGCAGGCCGAGATCCAGAATCGCGAAGGCGGGCATGAGCACGCCCCCGGCGAGGAGCACGATGACGCTGGGATGCCGACGACGATGGACAGCTCGACGGCCGTGACCGACACCATTGCCGCCGCCGCCAAGCCGACGCATACACATGCGCCGGGAACTCCGGCTCACACGGATTGATGCAACTGCCCCGCCGCCCTGCCGCCCCGCCTCTGGTGCTGGTGCTGCTGCTCGCCTGCCAGCCCTACACCACACGCCCCAGTTTCGGCCCGCTGCAGGGCGCGGCCGAGGCGGTGGTGGATCTCGACGTGGCCAAGGCCACGACGGTGCTGGCGGAACAGTTGAAGTCGGATTCGATTCCGGTCAGCCGGGTCGAGCCGAAGGACGGCTACCTGGAGACAGAGTGGTTCAGCGCGGTCACCGGTCTGCCGACGAACGACCGCGTGCTTGGCGACAGCATCGTCCGGGTACGCGGGTGGGTGAATGCGTATGGGAGTGAGCGGGGTCGATCAAGGTGGAGACGGCGGTGCGACCGCTCGCCAACCCGTCGCTTCCGCCGCGCGACCTCGACCGGCAGGCGCCGGCCGACAATCCGGTGGCGATTCGCGTGGCCACGGTCCTCACCGACATGGCGAAGCGGTATCCGGTACCGGGGGCGGATGAGCCCGTGACGCCTGCACCGCCAGTCCGCAGCGACTCAGCCCGGGCGGCGCCGGGAGACAGCACGACCGGGAAGACCATTCCGAAGGGGCGGCCGGCGAGCGCAAGGTAGCCTTACTGCCTCCCTGCCTCCCTGCCTCCCTGCCCCACCTCTTCAACGAACACCTTCACCCACTCCTCCAGCTGCACCAGGTCGAGCCCCGCGTCCTTGCACGGTCCCGCCGGGAGCGTCATCGTGAGGCCGAGGACCGGTACCCGCCCCGCCACGTCGTGCAACCCGCTCACCATATCCCGTTCGCAGGCCACCGCCACGATGGCGCGGGGACGGCGCTCCTTGATGACCCGCCGCGCCAGCTGTCCGCGGGTGGCCACGAACACCGGCACCTCGTACTTGCCGGACAGCGCCAGCACGCCGTCGATGGCGGGCTTGGACAGGCAGCGCGGAATGAGCAGCAGGAGTTCGCCCTGGCCCACCTTCTTGGCGCGCCGCAAAGCGAGGGCATTGTAGACCTTCACCGCGGCGTTCTCGACCCAGTCGCGGCGGCCGAACCTGTCGGCCACCCGCGACGTGACGCTCATCAGCCGCAGGAACGGTCCCTGCTCGGCAAGCTTGGCGGGGAGGATGGCGCGGTTGGTCGCGTAACTCAGGAGAATCAGCCCCCACCAGAGCCACGACACCCCGGACACGACGCCGAGCCCGATCCAGAGATACGTCGGCACCCCCGGAACCAGAAGCCCGATCCGGGGCCCAAGCAGGTACAGCCCAACGGCGACAATGCCAAGCGCCGCGGCAAGGCCGGCAGCCGACCACAAGAAGAAGAGATGGGGAGGCGAATCGTAGTTACCCTGGTTGGGCAGCGGATTGCCGTCCCACTCGTCCCATTCGTGGCCGAGTCGGCGGTCCACTTCGATTCGGATCAGCTGGGGGCGCGCGGTATCAGACATGGGACACCAAGATAGCAGGCGAATCGACGGTTCGCTTGGCGGACGCGGTGCACCGCCCTACGTTTCCCCCATGCTGAAGGGACCCCGCCTGCAGGGCCAATTCCGGACCGATGACCGTGCCCGTGCCGCTTACGCGGAAGGGGCGGGGATCTACCGGATTGTCCCTGCCGCCGTGGCTGTCCCCGCCGATGTGCCCGACCTGCAGCGATTGATCCGCTGGGCCATGGAGAGCCGCACGCCGCTGGTGGCACGAGGCGCGGGCAGTGCCATGGGCGGGGGCAATGTGGGCGACGGTGTCATCATCGACCTTACCGCGCTCGGCCCCACTCGCCTGGAGGTGGATCCGGCCAACCGCAGTGCATGGGTGTCCGCCGGCGTTACCGCCGGGGCACTCGATGCCGCGGCCCGGCCACATGGCCTCCGCTTTCCCCCTATGCCATCGAGCGGCCGCTGGGCCACCCTCGGCGGCATGGCCGCCACCAACGCCGCCGGCGCCTCGGCGGTCCACGTCGGAAGTGTCCGGAACTGGATCACCGCCGTCGAGTGGGTCGGCTCCGACGGGGAGATCCGCCGGTGGACGCGGGGCGACACCGCGGCACTTCCTCCCCGGTGGGCCGAAGTCGGGATCCAGATCGCCGCCGCCGAACCGGTCATCCGCTCCCACTTCCCGCGCGTCCGGAAAAACTCCTCCGGCTACGCCGTGGACGCCGTCCTCGATTCCGGCGACCTGCTCGACCTCCTCATCGGCTCCGAGGGTACGCTCGGCTTCATCACCGGACTCGAGTGTCGCCTCGCTCCGCTGCCGGGCGCGACGGCTGGTGTCCGCATGGCGCTCCGGTCTCTCGATGACCTGGCCGACGTCGTGGCGGCGCTCCGTCCCCTCCGCCCCTCGGCGCTCGAGATGCTTGACCGGACCTTTCTCGAACTCGTGACCCGCGAGGGGGGACGGGTCCCCGACCTGGTTCGCGGCGCGGATGCCATCCTGCTGGTGGAGTTCGAGCGGGCCACCGACACCGCCGCGCGCGGTGTGGTGGGCGACGCCGTCCGCGCCGTGAGCGCCTGGACCAGCGAGGTCGAAACCGCCATCACACCGGAGGATGCCGAGGAGCTCTGGGCCATCCGCCACGCGGCGAGCCCGATCCTCGCCCGGCTTCCCGACACCCAGCGCTCAATGCAGGTCATCGAGGACGGCGCCGTGCCCATTTCCCGCCTGGCGGACTATGTTCGACTTGTCCGCCGGGTTACCGACGCCCACGGCATGGGCGCGGTGATCTTCGGCCACGCCGGCGACGGCAACGTCCACGTGAACCTGCTGGTCGACACAACGAAGCAGGGCTGGGAGGCTGGCGTGACATCGGTGCTCGAGGAAGTCTCCACCGGCACGGCGGCCCTTGGCGGTACACTGAGCGGTGAACATGGCGACGGCCGCCTGCGGGCCGGAGCGCTGGAGTCGGTGTTCGGACCCGAGCTGGTGGCGCTCTTCCGTTCCATCAAGGCGGCCTTCGATCCCGCCGGGATCCTCAACCCGGGGATCAAGCTCGCTGGTGAAGGCGCGCCGATCAGCCGACTCAAGGCCGGTGCCGGCGCCACTGCCATTCCCGACGATATTGCATTCGCCCTGCGGGACATCGAACGCACCGGCGGGTACGCGCGCGCGCGCCTGGAGCTGGCCCCATGAAGCCCTATCTCGATCTCCTCTCACGCATTCTCGACAGCGGCACCGCCAAGTCGGACCGAACAGGCACCGGCACGCTCAGCGTGTTCGGTCACCAGATGCGGTTCGACCTGACCCAGGGCTTCCCGCTGGTCACCACCAAGAAGCTCCACATGAAGTCGATCGTGTACGAGTTGCTCTGGTTCCTGCGGGGCGACACGAATGTTCGCTACCTGCAAGAACACGGCGTCAGCATCTGGGACGACTGGGCCGACCCGGCTGGCGAGCTCGGCCCGGTCTATGGCCGCCAGTGGCGGTCGTGGCCCACGCCCAGCGGCGGGCACATCGACCAGATCACCCAGGTGGTGGAGGAGATCCGCCGGAATCCCGATTCCCGGCGGCTGATCGTGAGCGCCTGGAACGTGGCCGACATCCCCGACATGGCGCTCGCGCCCTGCCACGCGCTCTTCCAGTTCTACGTAGCCGACGGCCGGCTCTCCTGCCAGCTCTACCAGCGGAGCGCCGACGCCTTCCTCGGCGTGCCATTCAACATCGCTTCCTATGCGCTGCTCACGCTGATGGTGGCGCAGGTGACTGGAAACCGGCCAGGGGAGT
Organism: Gemmatimonadales bacterium; assembly: GCA_041390145.1. NCBI lineage: Bacteria > Pseudomonadati > Gemmatimonadota > Gemmatimonadia > Gemmatimonadales > Gemmatimonadales bacterium. The sequence goes on from JAWKQM010000010.1 coordinate 7,466, forward strand.
TCATTCACACCTTCGGCGACGCCCACCTATATACCAACCACCTGGACGGAGCTCGCCTGCAGCTGTCCCGCGCACCACGCCCGCTGCCCACCATTCGGCTGAATCCCGCCGTCACCTCCCTCTTCGACTTCGGGTACGAGGACTTCGAGGTGCTGGGCTACGATCCGCACCCACACATCCCCGGCAAGGTGGCGGTATGAGCATCGCCCTGGTGGTGGCCGTCGCCGAGAACGGGGTGATCGGCAAGGAGAACGCCCTGCCGTGGCGGCTCTCCGCCGATCTCCGACGGTTCAAGACGCTCACCATGGGGCATACCGTCATCATGGGGCGGAAGACCTTCGATTCGATCGGGAAGGGACTGACCGGGCGGCGGAACATCGTGGTGAGCCGGAATCCGGAGTTCCGTCCCGAAGGCGCGACCCGGGTGCCGAGCCTCGAGGCGGCGTTCAACGAGGCGGGCCCGACCGGAGAGGTGTTCGTGATCGGCGGCGCCGACATCTACCGCCAGGCGATGCCGGTTGCCGAGAAGATCTACCTGACCCTCGTGCACGCCACCCCCGAGGGGGATGCACACTTTCCGCTCCCAGTTGGAAAGGAGTGGGCCCTGGTCTCCACCGAGCCGCGCGGTGCGGACGACAAGAACGAGTACTCCTCCGAATTCCGCGTCTACCAGCGCCGTCGCTGACCCGATTTGCCGCGTCGCCGCATCCCCGCCGCAAAACGAAGTTTGCAAATATCCAAAAAATCTATTGTGCTCCGCTCCCCTTTTTCTTAACTTGGTACGCGACAACGCGAAGCACCGAGCGCGCCGCGACGCGACGACCACGTTTTCGAGGGGGAGTGTTTGGGAGTTCGTATCGGACTCGCCTACAACCTGAAGCCCCAAGCCGCAGCGATTGCTGGGGGAGACTTCGCCTCCCCTGTTGACCGGAACACCGCCCTCCGCGCCCTCCGCACCGATCTCGATCAACCCGATCTCTACGCCGAATGGGACGAGCCCGGCACCATCGACGCCATCGAGCGCGCGCTGCAGCCGCTGGGCCAGGTGATTCGCCTCGAAGCGGACGCTTCCTTCCCGCAGAAGCTCGCCGACGCCCGTCCCGATTTCGTGTTCAACATTGCCGAAGGGCTCTACGGCCCGAACCGCGAGGGGCACGTCCCCGCCATCTGCGAGTTCTACGGCATCCCCTGTCACGCCTCCGATCCGCTCGCCCTCGGTCTCGCCCTGCACAAGGGACGCGCCAAGGAGACGATGGTGGCCCGCGGCGTCCCGACCGCCCCGTTCCGGATCGCCGAGTCGGTGGCCGACGCCGCCACCTGCACCCTTCCCTTCCCGGTGTTCGTCAAGCCGGCCTGCGAGGGATCGGGCAAGGGAATCACCGTCGACAACCTTTGCCATGACCGCGCGGCGCTCCTCGGCCGGGTCGAGCACCTGCTGACCACCTATCGCCAGCCGGTGCTGATCGAGGCCTGGCTACCGGGGGCGGAGTTCACCGTCGCCGTGCTCGGCAACGGCACCGAGGCGCGGTGCCTGCCCATCGTGGCCATGAACTACGCCGACCTCCCGGAGGGCGCCCCGCCCATCTACGGCTACGAGGCGAAGTGGCTCTGGGACACCCTCGACAATCCGCTCGACATTTACGAATGCCCGGCGCAGATCCCGGAATCGCTCGCCCGCCGCATCCGCGAGGCCTGCCTCGGGGCGTACCACGCCCTCGGGTGCCGGGACTGGTGCCGGATCGACGTCCGCTGCGATGCCGACGGCAACCCGATGGTCGTCGAACTGAACCCGCTGCCGGGCATCCTCCCCGATCCGCGCGACAACTCCTGCTTCCCCAAGGCGGCGCGCGCGGCCGGGTTGGACTACGACGAGCTGATCCAGACGGTGGCCGACATCGCGTGGCGGCGGATCACCGGTGGTCGACGGCTCCTGGCCGAGGTAGCGGCGTGAGGGTTGCCGTCCTCCATGATGGCGGAAGCGACGAGTGGAGCGCCGCCGATGTGGCCGCCGTCCTCTCCAATGTCCGGGAGATCGAGGGAATCCTGAAGGCGGCCGGCCACACCACCGAGATGATTCCGGTGTACCTGGCCGACCTCAGCTGGATGGAGCGCTGTCAGAAGGCCGATCTGGTGTTCAATCTCTGCGAGGGGATCAACGGCCACGCGCGGTTCGAGGACTACGTGGTGGCCGCGCTCGAACTGACCCGGGTGCCGTTTACCGGGTGCCGCTCCTGGCCGATCACGATCTGCCACCGGAAGCATGTGGCGAATACGCTGCTCCGGGAGGAGGGCCTCCCGGTTCCGGGCTTTGCGCTGGTGCATGAACCGGTGGTGCCCGAGGGGCTGCGGTTCCCGGTCATCGTCAAGCCGTCGATGGAAGATGCGAGCGTCGGCATCGACGAAGGCTCCGTCTGTCGCACGCCCGAGGCGCTCCTTGAGCGGCTCGCCAAGGTGACCGCCACCTGGGAAGACGTCCTGGTGCAGGAGTACGTGGAAGGGCGTGAATTCAACGTCGGCTTCGTCGGGACGACCGCCCTGCCGATTTCCGAGATCGATTTCACCGGGCTCGGCGAGGGCAAGCCGCCGATCGTGACCTACGCCGCCAAGTGGAATGCAGGGAGCGACTACGACCTGCACACTATCCCGGTCTGTCCGGCCAAGGTGGACGAGGCAACCGCGAAGAAGCTCGTAACTGTTGCAGAACGCGCGTGGCGCGCTCTGGCAAAGTGCGAGGGATATGGACGAGTGGACCTGCGGCTCGATGCCGACGGCACGCCGTGGGTACTTGAACTGAATCCCGATCCCGACCTCTCGAGCGACGCCGGACTGGCGCGCATGGGTCGGGCGTTCGGATGGGATTACTCGGCGCTGGTCCTCCAGATCGCCGATGAGGCGTTGGAACGGGGCCGGATCGCGCTCGCGGAGGGCGCCCTCTCGGGGCGAGTCACTTCGTGACGCGAGCGGCGGTTGCGGGACGACTCCGGGGGCTGACCACCGCCGACCGGGACCGACTCGAGGAAATCACGCGGGCGGTCGGGCTCTTTCGAGACGACGAGGTCCCCGTGGCGCTGGAGGTCTTCGACGCCGCGGTGGCCGGAAGCCCGGACTACACGGCGCTCGGTGTGGAGGTGGACGGCAAACTGGCAGGATGGATCTGCTGGGGACCGACACCCTGCACCGTGGCCACCTGGGATCTCTACTGGATGGCGGTCGACCCGGCGCAGCACGGGCTCGGACTCGGCACGCTTCTGGTAGAAGAGATGGAGCGGCGCCTCGCGGGTGTGGCGCGGCTCATAGTGGTCGAGACGGCGGGCCGGGTGGACTATGCACCGACGCGCGCCTTCTACGAGGCCCGCGGATACCGGGCTGTCGGCATGATCCCGGACTTCTACGCGCCGGGCGACGACCAGGTGACGTTCGTGAAGTATTTCGAGGTTCCCGCAACAACCTAGGGATGGGGTACTGGCATGGAGACTTGGCAGGAAGTCCTGCGTAAGAACTCGATCGCGTCGCTCGATACTCTCGCCAGCCGGTTCGGCGCAGAGAATTTCCCCGAGCTTGACCGCCTCCGGCTGGCCGCGGAGAATTTCGAGTTCCGGATCTCGCCGGCGATGGTGGACCTGATCAAGTCCCCCGACGACCCGATCTGGCGCCAATACGTCCCCAGCGTCCAGGAGCTCGAGGTCCACGACGGGATCGTGGACTCCCTGAACGAGGACGAGGACAGCCCGGTGCCGAATATCACGCACCGCTATCCCGACCGGGCGCTCTTCCTGGTCAGCCCGGTCTGCGCCAGCTACTGCCGGTTCTGCACCCGGCGGCGCAAGGTGGGCGACCCCGAGAAGATCCCGATGTCTCAGTTCGAGTCGGCGTTCCAGTACCTGGAAAGCCACACCGAAATCCGCGACGTCATCATGTCGGGGGGCGACCCGCTCCTTCTCAATGACCGGCGGCTCGACGCCATCCTGTCCCGGCTGCGGAGCATCAAGCACATCGAGATCATCCGGATCGGGAGCCGCGTTCCCTGCCACCTCCCGGAGCGGATCACGCCCGAGCTCTGCGCCACGATCAAGAAGTACCACCCGGTGTGGATCAACACCCACTTCAATCACCCCGACGAACTGACGCCGGCGGCGGTGAAGGGGCTCGGCATGCTGGCCGATGCCGGCATCCCGCTTGGCTGTCAGACGGTGCTTCTCCGCGGGGTCAACGACACCCCTGAAGTCATGAAGCAGCTGATGCACCGGCTCATGCTGGCCCGGGTCCGGCCCTACTACATCTATATGGCCGACCAGGTGGCCGGTGCGGAGCACTTCCGGACCAGCGTCCAGACCGGCATCCAGATCATGGAGGCGCTGCGCGGCTGGACCAGCGGACTCGCCAACCCGCAGTTCGTCATTGACGCCCCGGGCGGCGGCGGGAAGATCCCCCTGCTCCCGGAATACGTCCTCTCGATGAATGACGAAGAGGTGGTGCTCCGCAACTTCCGCGGCGACCAGTTCGTGTACCGCCAGCCGAACGAGGAGGAGGCCATGGCGGCGATGGGGCGCCGGACCGATCCCGAATACCTCTTCCAGCCGACGTTACAGCTGAAGAAGCCGGCCAAGCGGACCAAGCGAGCCAGCAAGGTGCCGAAGCGCAAGCTGGCCTGACCATCGGTTCAGAAGGCAGAAGATCCGCCCGGCCATTGCCGGGCGGTTTTTCTATCCCCACTTGCCCCAAATCCAATCTTGTTGAACACTTGCAGGGACCTTTACGGGGGCTCTCCCATGGCGCTGGGCGGCAAGAGCTGGGACGAATGGATCGCGCAATACGCGACCAGTCACCAGAACCCGATCAACCGGATCTGTCATACCATCGGCATCCCGCTGATTGCGGCGTCGATTCCGCTGTTCCTCGTGGAGTTCTGGGTGCCCGGATTCTGGCGGATCCCGCTCACGTTGTTCGTGGTCGGGTGGGTCTTCCAGTTCATCGGGCATGCCTTTGAAGGGAAGCCGCCGGAGTTCTTCAAGGACTGGCGGTTTCTCTTCGTCGGCCTCCGCTGGTGGGTGGCCAAGCTGCAGGGACGGGCGTGAGGCTTTCCCGCCGGAACTTCATCCAGGTGTCCGGCGCCGCCGGCCTCGGCGCCATGCTGCCTATGCATCCCTCCCCCGATGACAAGCTCAAGCGCATCGGCATCCAGCTCTACACCGTGCGGCAGGCACTGGATGCCGACTTCGCCGGCACGCTGGAACGGCTGGCAGCCATCGGGTACCAGGAAGTGGAATTCGCCTGGAATCGGGGCGCCACCCCAGCCGAAACGCGGAACGTGCTGCAGGAGAACGGGCTCACGGCACCCGCCGCCCACCTGGCCGTCGAGGACTTCGAGACGGGGTGGAATTCCACCGTCTCGGCCGCGCGGACCCTGGGTGTCGAGTATCTCGTCCTGGCCTGGATCGACGCTGAACAGCGGAAGACGCTCGATGACTACCGCCAGTGGGCCGAACGGTTCAACCGATTTGGGACCGCGGCTCGCGAGGCAGGATTCAAGTTCGCCTACCACAACCACGCCGGCGAACTCAGCCCGATCAATGGCCAGGTCCCCTACGACATCCTTCTCGGCGGGTCGGACCCCGCGACGGTCGGCTTCGAGATGGACATATTCTGGGTCCTGGAAGGCGGCGGGAACCCGCTCACCTATTTTGCCGCGTGGCCGGGGCGGTTCCCGCTCCTGCACATCAAGGGGCGCACGGCCGACGGCACGATGGTCGATGTCGGTGCGGGATCAGTAGACTGGGCCGCCATCTTTGGCCATGCGAAACAAGCCGGCGTGCGCCACAGCTTCGTCGAGCACGACGACGCCACCGACCCCCTGGCCTCGGCGGCCGCCAGTTATGCCTACCTCCGACAACTGCGGTTCAAGAATGAATAGGATGATTCGAAGCCTCCTTCTGTTCCTCGTCCTGGCGGCTCCCGCCACGGCCCAGACCCCGCAGCAACAGAGCGTCGTCCTCATCGTCACCGACGGGTTCCGCTGGCAGGAGCTCTTCGGCGGGGCCGACCCGGCGCTCAACAATGCTGAGTTTGGAGGGGTGGAAGACACCGCCGCCCTGCGCCGCACCTTCCTCGTTGGCGACGCCGAGGCCAATCGCCGGGCCCTGATGCCGTTCATGTGGGGGGTCGTGGCACGGGATGGTCAGATCTTGGGCGATCGCGACCTGGGAAGCACGGTGGCGGTCACCAACGGGTACAAGTTCTCCTATCCCGGCTACAACGAAATGCTGACCGGCAAGCCTGACCCCCGCATCGACCGGAACGACTACGGGCCCAATCCCAACGTGACGGTGTTCGAGTGGCTGGCGGGACAAGCGGAGTTCACGGACAAGGTGGCGACCTTCGGCACCTGGGATGTGTTTGGGGCAATCTTCAACCAGGAACGTGCTCCGATGTGGGTCCGCTCCGGCTGGGACGAGCCGTTTCCGGGAGATACTACCCCCAGCAGAATCCTGCTGGACACGTTGTATGCCACCACCACCCGGGTCTGGCAGGAGATGCCCTATGACGCCTTCATGCAGGCGGTGGTCATGGACTACGTTCAGGCGGAGCGACCACGGGCGCTCTACATCGGCTACGGCGAAACGGACGAGTGGGCCCACGAGGGGCGGTACGACCAGTACCTGACCGCGGCACACCGGGTGGACGGCTTCATCCGCGATCTCTGGATCACGATGCAGGCCATGCCGGCATACGCCGGCAAGACGACGTTCATCATCACCACCGACCACGGACGGGGGAGCGGGCTCAAGGCGTGGCGCAACCACGGCGCGAATGTGGACGGGGCGGAATACATCTGGGTGGCGGTGCTCGGTCCGGACACTCCGGGGCTCGGCGTCCGACGCAACCTGCCGGACCTGACACAGTCCCAGATTGCGGCCACGGTGGCCGCGGCGGTCGGGAAGAACTGGGTGGCGGCGTCAGGGGCCGCGCCGCCGCTGCCGGTGTTCGGCCCGTAGCTCAAGCGTTGAACTCTCAGCGTCCCTCGACCCGATCGCTCCTCCGGCACTGGAGTTCACGACCCATCGATGCGGCATCGAGGCTTGGTGAGTCGGAACTCACGTGCCTCCGGAGCAATCAGGCCTTCGGGCCGCCAATCTCCAGCCGTCCCTAGAACGCCAGGATCACCCCGCCGCTCAGTTCCCCCTGGGTGAAGAAGACCCCGTTTGACGCATGGATGACGCAGCCACCCGGCAGTGTGCACCAGAACTGGGTGTCCGAGTTGAGGGTACTCATCCAGAGTCGGGCCTGCGCGCGCAGGCCAAGATGCTGGTTCAGGTAGGTCTTGAGGCCGAGGGCTGCGCCCCAGGAGAAGACCCACTCGCCGACGAGGTCGGGATTCTGGGGCGAGTAGTGCGTCCCGCCGAGGGTCAGGGCGAAGAACGGCTTCGTGTTCGGGTTGTGGCCGAATTCGAGTGCGCCGCCGAGCTGGAGGTACTCGATGGCGGCGTCGCCGACGACGAAGTTTGCACTCGTGTCCGGGTTGAACCGCATGGTGGTGGGCTGCCGGCTGTAGACCAGCTCGACCAGGCCGTCGGCCTTCACCCTGTATCCGAAAGTCGCTCCCCACGCCAGGTTGTCGCTGGCGGAGAACCGGCCGTCATCATTGTTGATCGTGCCGCCAAAGCGGTACCCGATGGTCGGCGTGATCTCGATGCCGGACTGGGCCGCCAGGGGAGCAGCGACCGCCAGGCACAGCACCGCGAGCAAAGAACGGGACATGCATTCTCCGTGGAATGGCGACGTCATGAAGGATAGCCTGCCGCTTCCGTTCCGTCCCGGCGCACCCCATCTTACGAGCCAATGACCACTCCATTCGACCGGGTCGCCGCCGCGCTGGCGGACAATTATCGCCTCGAGCGCGAACTCGGTCAGGGCGGGATGGCGACCGTCTACCTGGCAGAGGACCTCAAGCACCACCGCCAGGTGGCGGTCAAGGTGCTCCGGCCCGAACTGGCCGCCTCGCTTGGTCCCGATCGTTTCTTCCGGGAAATCGAGGTGGCGGCCCGCCTCCAGCATCCCCACATCCTGCCGCTCTTCGACAGCGGTGCCGCAGTCCCCGCGCCAGGCGCGGAGCCGTTCCTCTGGTATGCCATGCCCTTCGTGGACGGCGAGACCCTCCGCGACCGGCTGGCCCGCACCGGCGAACTGCCGGTCCACGACGCCATTCGCATCCTCATCGAGGTGGCGGACGCGCTGGCGCACGCGCACGCCAGCGGCGTGGCGCATCGCGACATCAAGCCGGAAAACATCCTCCTCTCGGGCCGCCACGCGCTGGTGAGCGACTTCGGCGTGGCCAAGGCGGTGAGCGAGGCCACCGGCCGTCAACAGCTCACCACCGCCGGCGTGGCCCTCGGCACCCCGGCCTACATGGCCCCGGAGCAGGCGGCCGCCGACCCGCACCTCGACCATCGGGTGGACATTTATGCGCTCGGCGTGCTGGGGTACGAACTCCTGACCGGCCGCACGCCCTTCAGTGGACGCACCCCGCAGGAAACGCTCGCCGCGCACGTGATGCAGGCACCCGAGGCCATCTCACGGCTCCGTCCCGGGATTTCGCCAGCGCTGGAAGCCATCGTGATGAAGTGCCTGGCCAAGCGGCCGGCTGACCGGTTCCAGAGCGCCGAGGAACTGGTGACGGCCTTGGAGCCGCTGGCCACGCCCAGCGGCGGGATGACCCCGACCTATACCCAGCCAGTGAGTGGTGTGGCCCCAAGGGCGACGGCAAGCCGGAAGTGGGCTCCGCTCGTCGCGGTTGCCGTTATTGGAGTGGTGGCAGTCGGAGTGTTGCTTGCCAGGAGGGGGGGAAGCGGCCCGGAGATCACCCTGACCAAAACCTCCCGGCTCACCAGCATGCAGGGTCTGGAAATCCTGCCTGCTATTTCCCCTGACGGGCAATTTCTGGCCTATGTCGGCGCCGCCACCGCCGACAATGGTCCGGAAATCTTCTTGCAGCCCACTGATGGCGGACGGGCAGTCAACATCACGGACAGCATTCCCGGTGTGCAAATCTCGCCAAACTGGTCTCCCGACGGACGGCGCCTGGTGTTTGCCTCGTACAATGATGCCGGGGCAAGCATCGTTACCATGCCACCGACCGGGGGCGACATCCGCCGGCTCTACAGTGTCAGGTATGGTGGTGGAGTTCCGTGGGCACCAAAGTGGTCACCCGATGGATCACAGATCGCCTTTGAACAGGGCGACAGCGTGCTCGTCATGTCTGCTGACGGGAGCGGACTCACCCTGCTGGCCCGGGTGTTGGATGTCCACTCCCTGGCCTGGTCCCCCGACGGCCAATGGCTTGCAGGGGTTCGAGGAAACTCGGAATTTGTCTACGGTGGCACTTCTTTCGGCAACCTTGCGGCGAGTACGGTGTTTGTGATGCCCGCCGCCGGCGGCACCCCCGTCATGGTGAGCGACTCGACGACCCTGAACCTCTCCCCGGCGTGGTTGCCCGGTGGAAAGGCCCTGCTCTACCTGTCGAGTGGGGGCGGGGGGCGCGACATCTACCTGCAACGAATCGGCCGGGGCGGACGCGCGGAGGGCGCCCCGCGGCGGGTCACGACCGGGCTCGACGCCCACACCTTTGCCCTTTCTCCCGACGGAAAACGGCTGGCCTATTCGAAGTACACTCGGGACCTCAACATCTGGATGGCCCGACTTTCGGCCACGGGAAGCGTGAGTGCAAGCTCGGCGGTGCCGATCACCCGAGGCAACCAGACCAGCGAGGTCCTTCGGCTCTCCCCCGATGGCAAGTGGCTGGTGTATGACTCCGACCTGAACGGCAATGGCGACCTGTTCATCGTCCCCTCCGACGGTGGCACCCCGCGGCAATTGACCGATGACCCGGCCGACGACCTGAGCGCCGATTGGTCGCCCGATGGATCACAGATCGCGTTTCACTCGTTTCGCAGCGGCAACCGGGACGTGTTCACTATCAACGCCGACGGAACCGGCCTGGCGCAGGTCACCTCCGACACGCTGAGTGATTGGTACGCCGTCTGGGGACCGGACAACAACACCCTCGCCTATACCCGAGCGGGTACCGTGTTCGAGATCAAGCGGCAGTCGCGGTCAGCGCCGTGGGGCCCTCCCACACCGGTGGGCATGGGAGTCGTCAGTGGCGTCACGCACGATCGCTCGGCCTATCTCGGCCTTCCATTCGCAAATGGGGGTGAATTCGTTTCCATCCCCTCCGGCGGCGGCGCCTCGACCACGCTCTTACGGCCCCCGCCCTGGTTCCAGGGCAACTGGCCTCGCATGGGGCCCGATGGCAAGACCCTGTACCTGTTTTCTCCCGACTCGGTCGGCGTGCCCGCCTATTGGGCGGTCGATTTGGCCACCAAGACCCTTCGGAAAGTCGTCGCATTTGACCGCTCCGACACACGAACCGTCCGCGGCGTGTCCGACACCGACGGGAGCCGTTTCTATTTCGTGGCGGGGGAGCATCAGGCCGACATCTGGGTGGCGGAGGTGGAGGAGAAATAGGCGGGGCAGCGGGGCAGCGGGGCAGCGGGGCAGCGGGGCAGCGGGGCAGCGGGGCAGCGGGGCAGCGGGGCAGCGGGGCAGCGGGGCAGCGGGGCAGCGGGGCAGGAAACTCAACTACTGCTTTGGAAATGCAAGCGGGAGTTCTCATTGACCACTCGCACGACACTCCTGGTCGCCTTTCTGGCAATTGCGCTCGCGACCGATGGGGCCGCCCAGGCCCCCCTTCCGCTCATCCCGTATCCCAAACACATCGTCCGGAACACCGGCACCGCCGAACTGCGTCACCGGATTCGGCTCGAGGCGCCGGATGGGACGGATCTCAGTACGCTGGCCGCCTACACCGGCGACCTGCTCGAGCAGGAGCTGGGCTGGCGGCCAACGATCGTCTCCGGCATCGCACCGCCCGCCGGGCTGACCCTCCAGATCGTTGTGCCCGACTCGACGCTGGGCGCTGAGGGCTATCGGCTCTCGAGCCAATCGACCGGCGTCAGCATCGAGGCCCCGACCGAGGCCGGCCTCTTCCACGGCCTGCAGACATTCCGGCAACTGCTCCATGCCGGGGAGCCGGGTACGGTGCCGCGGGTGGAGATCACCGACGCCCCGCGCTTCCCCTACCGCGGCATGCATCTCGACGTGGTGCGGCACTTCTTTCCGGTGGAGGTCGTGGAGCAGTACATCGACCTCCTCTCCCGGTACAAGTTCAACACCTTCCACTGGCACCTGACCGACGACCAGGGGTGGCGGATCCAGATCCAGGCGTACCCGAAGCTTACCGAGGTCGGTGCCTGCCGCCGTGAAACTGTCGTGGACAAGAACTTCAATCCCTACATCGGCGACGGCGTCCCCTACTGCGGCTTCTATACCCAGGAGGAGATCCGGCAGGTCGTGGCGTACGCCGCGGCCCGGCACATCACGATCATCCCCGAAATCGAGATGCCCGGCCACGCCAAGGCCGCCCTCGCCTCCTATCCGGAACTGGCCTGCACGCCCGGGCCGTTCGAAGTCGGCACGGTGTGGGGCGTCGAGGAGGACATCTTCTGCCCGAGCGAGGCCACCTTCGCCTTCCTCGAGGGCGTCCTGACCGAGGTGATGGCGCTCTTTCCGGGTCCGTACATCCATATCGGCGGCGACGAGGCGCCCAAAGCGCGGTGGAAGTCGAGCGACCTGGCACAGTCCATTATCCAGCGGGAGCAGCTGGCCGACGAGCACGCCCTGCAGAGCTGGTTCGTGCAGCGGATCGAGCGATTCCTCAACGCCCACGGCCGACGCCTGATCGGCTGGGACGAGATCCTCGAAGGGGGGCTCGCCCCGGACGCCACTGTCATGAGCTGGCGCGGGGTGAGCGGCGGCATCGCGGCGGCGCAGCAGGGACATGACGTGATCATGACACCCACGAGCCACGCCTACTTCGACTATGCGCAGGGCGACCCGGCGCTCGAGCCCTTCTCGATCGGCGGCAACCTGCCACTCGAGAAGGTCTACTCGTTCGAACCGGTACCGGGGGTGCTGACACCCGCCGAGGCCACACACATCATCGGTGCGCAGGGCAACGTCTGGACCGAGTACATCGCCACGCCTTACCGGCTCGAGTTCATGGCCTTTCCCCGGATGCTGGCCATGGCGGAAGTGACCTGGAGCCCCGCCTCGGCGCGGGACTGGTCAGGGTTCCTCGCGCGGCTTCCCTCTGCGCTCGCCGCCCTCGACCGCATGGGTGTGAACTACCGGGTCCCCAGCGTGGTGGGGCTGGAGCAGAATCAGACGACGCCAACCAGCACCGCCGTTGTCACTCTCACGAGTCCGCTGGCGAACGGTGTGATCCGCTACACCCTGGATGGCACTACCCCCACGACGAGTTCCGCCGAGTACACCGCTCCACTCAGGCTCACGGTGGACGGCACCGGGACCGTCGTGACCGCCGTCGTTTTCCTCCCGAGCGGCGCGTCCAGCCCGCCGCGTCAGGCCCGCTTTTCCAAAGGACCATAGGAAAATCGTTCCCCCTCTCCATATCATGGAGAGGGGGTCAGGGGGTGAGGTGAGTTGAGGCGTGGCAGCGCTCCTCACCGCTAGCCGGTGCGCGCTTCGCGCTGTAGTTTCAGAAATCTTCCTCTTCCGGACGCGCCGATGACTCAACAGGACCAGTCGAAGGTGTACGATGTCTGCATCGTGGGCTCGGGTGCCGGCGGCGGCATGGCGGCCTACATGCTCACGCAGGCGGGTGCCGACGTCGTGATGCTGGAGGCCGGCGGGCCGTGGAACAACGCCACCGACTCCGCCATGCTCACCTGGCCGTTCAACACCCCGAAGCGCGGGGCGGGGACCCGGGAGCGCCCCTTCGGCGAATTCGACGCCTGCATCGGTGGATGGGACATCGAGGGGGAGCCATACACCGTGGCCCCCGGCTCGAAGTTCGGGTGGTGGCGGGCGCGCATGGTGGGCGGCCGCACCAATCACTGGGGGCGGATTTCCCTCCGCTTCGGTCCCAACGATTTCCGGCGGAAGAGCCTCGACGGCCTCGGCGACGACTGGCCCATCAGCTACGACGACCTGGCGCCCTACTATGACCGGGTGGATGACCTGATCGGGATCTTCGGTAGCGCAGAGGGCTTGCCGAACGAGCCGGATGGCCATTTCATGCCGGCACCCCGCCCCCGCTGCTATGAGCTGCTGGTCAAGCAGGCCTGCGACAACCTCAAGGTGACCTGCATCCCCGCCCGGCTCTCGATCATCACCCAGCCACTGGGTCAGCGCCCTGCCTGCCACTACTGCGGACAATGCAATCGCGGCTGCGCCACCAATTCCAACTTCTCGTCCACCAACGTCCTGATCCCCCCGGCCATGGCCACCGGGAAGTTGACCATGATCACCAACGCGATGGCGCGCGAGGTGACGGTCGGCACCAACGGACTCGCGGATGGCGTCACCTACGTGGACAAGGCCACCAACACTGACAAGCATGTCCGGGCCAAGGTGGTGGTGCTGGCGGCCAGTGCCTGTGAGAGCGCGCGCCTCCTCCTCAATTCCAAGAGCAGCTCCTTTCCTCACGGACTGGCCAACTCGAGCGGGGTGGTGGGCAAGTACCTCACGGACACCACCGGCACCGACGTGGCGGGGTTCATCCCCAAGCTGGAGAACGGCATACCGCACAACGAGGATGGCGTGGGCGGCGGCCACCTTTACAGCCCCTGGTGGCTCGACAACAAGAAGCTCGACTTCCCTCGCGGCTATCACATCGAAATCTGGGGCGGCCGCGGCCAGCCATCCTACGGCTTCATGGGTGGCATCCAGAACTACCCCGAGTTCGGCGGCTACGGAAAAGCGCTGAAGGATTCCTATCGGCGCCTCTACGGCACCACCATCGGTTTCAGCGGCCGGGGAGAAATGATCCCCAATGCCGACTCGTATTGCGAGATCGATCCCGAGACCAAGGATCAGTGGGGCATCCCCGTACTCCGCTTCCACTGGAAGTGGAGCGACTACGAGTACAAGCAGGTCAAGCACATGCAGGAGACCTTCCGCGCGCTCATCGACGAGATGGGGGGCGAGGTGTTCAGTCCGATGCCCACCAAAGAGCAGGGCTACGGCATCGCGACCGGCGGACAGATCATCCATGAGCTCGGCTGTGTCCGGATGGGGAACGACCCCGGCAGCTCCGTGGTCAACGCCAACTGCCAGGCGCACGACGTGAAGAACCTCTTCGTGGCCGACGGCGGGCCGTTCGTGTCGCAGGCAGACAAGAACCCCACCTGGACCATCCTCGCGCTGTCGATGCGCACCTCCGAGTACATCGCGGCGCAGCGCCGCCAGGGGGCCCTGTGACCGATCTTTCCCGCCGCGACATGCTGGGCCTGCTGGGCATGGCCCTCGCCGCCGGCGCCGCCGGCTGCCGCCCCGACACCATCCGCAAGGCCGCTAATCGTGCCAGCCCATACGTGCCGGTCTTTTTCACCAAGGAGGAATACGCCACCGTCGCCGTGCTGGCGGACTTGACGCTGCCGGCGGACGATCGCGGTCCCAGTGCCACCGAGGCCGGGGTACCCGAGTTCATGGACTTCGTGATGTCGGAGGAGATGGACAACCGGGAGCGGATGCGGACCGGGCTGGCGTGGCTGGACACCGAATCGCAGAAACGATTCCAATCGTCGTTTGTGAAAGCATCTGATCACGACCAGAAGCTGATTCTCGACGACATCGCCTGGCCGAAGAAGGCCGGCGAGGAGTTCAAGGAGCCCGCCGCCTTCTTCAACGAGTTCCGGAACCTGACCGCCACCGGCTACTGGTCGAGCAAGGTCGGCGTCGAGGACATCAAGTACCTCGGCAACACGTACGTGCAGGTCTGGAACGGCTGCCCTGAACCCCAGCTCAAGAAGCTGGGCGTCAGCTACACCTGATCGGAGTGGACATGGCCAAGCGTCGACTCGGCGTCGGATTCATCGGCAGCGGGTTCAACACCCGCTTTCACATGCAGGCCTGGCAGGGTGTCCGGGATGCCGATGTCCTCGGCGTCTGGAGCCCGAACAAGAAGAATGCGGCAGACGCCGCCGCGTTTGCGCGCAAGCTTGATGTCGGCCGCGCCAAGGCCTACGGCTCAATCACGGAGATGGTGGCCGACCCCGCCATCGACGCCATCTGGCTCTGCGGACCGAACCACGCGCGGATCGAGAATGTCGAGGAAATCACCGATGCGGTCACTCGCGGGAAGGGTGAGCTGCTTGGGCTCGCCTGCGAGAAACCGCTCGCGCGCACGGTGAAGGAGGCGAAGCAGGTAGCCGCCATGACGAAGAAGGCTGGCCTCGCCCACGGCTACCTGGAAAACCAGCTCTTCAGCCCGCAGGTGGAATACGGCCGCTCCCTCATCTGGGCCCGCGGGGCGGCAACTACCGGCCGGCCCTACCTGGCGCGCGCCGCCGAGGAGCACAGTGGTCCACACATGCCCTGGTTCTGGCAAGGGAAGCTGCAGGGTGGCGGGGTGCTCAACGACATGATGTGCCATTCAGTGGAGGTGGTGCGACACCTCCTGACCAAGCCCGGCGCGCCCCGCTCGTCGGTGCGGCCGGTCAGCATCACCGGTCGGATCGCCAGCCTGAAGTGGTCGCGGCCAGAATATGTGCGGCGCCTGAAGAAGACGATGGGCCCCGCCGTGGACTACGCCCGACGCCCGGCGGAGGACTTTGCCAGCGTCACCATCGAGTTCGAGACCGACAGCGGACACACCGTGCTCGGGGAAGCCACCACCTCGTGGAGTTTCGTCGGTGCCGGCCTCCGGCTCTCGGCCGAGCTGCTCGGGCCCGAGTACTCGATGAGCTGGAACACCCTCGACAGCGGGCTCAAGCTCTTCTTCAGCCGGGAGGTGAAGGGGCGCGAGGGGGAAGACTTGGTGGAAAAGCAGAACGCCGAGCAGGGGCAGATGCCGGTGGTGGCCAACGAACCGATGGCCTACGGCTATGAAGCGGAAGACCGGCACTTTGTGCGGGTGTTCCTCGGCCTGGAAAAGCCCAGGCTCACCTTCGACGACGGCGTGGAAGTGGTGCGGACGCTGATGGCGGCCTACATGAGCGCGGAGTCGGGGAAGACGGTCCGGTTCCCACCGCGCGGGCTGGACGGCTTCGTGCCGAAGGTGGCGAAGGGGACGTGGAGGGGGTAGGCGGGGCAGCGGGGCAGCGGGGCAGCGGGGCAGCGGGGCAGCGGGGCAGCGGGGCCGGAAGCTCTACGAAACGTCACCCCGGCGAAAGCCGGGGTCCATTCGTGATGGAAGCGGTTCTCAGACCCCTCCCGCCGACACCTTCCCCTTAAACCGCCAGAAGAGGTGGGCAAAGTAGCCCACCGCCAGCAGGATTCCCGGCACCCACCAGATTAGCGCGACCCGCAAACCATATCCGCCTGCCTGCGCCGATTGCGCCGTGATGGAGAACTGCGGGTCGATGTTGGAGCTGAGGATGTTCGGATAGAGACCGGCGGCCGTCGCGGCCAGAATGCATAGGACGAACGCGGCCGAGCCCAGGAAGGCGCTCCGCTCCTCTCCCCGATTGAGCCGGATGGGCACGCTGAGGTAGCCCGCGAGCGCGACCGCCACCAGAGCCATCGGCCAGACCCGGCTCCCGACCATGGCATAGAGCCCCGGCTGCACCTTCCACGTCATCGCCGTCGCCAGCACACCGAAGACAGCGACCACCCACCACATCCGGCGGGCGATCGCGAGCTCGCGCTCCGCGACCGGCCCCTCCGCCTTCCAGACGAGGTAGAGTGCGCCGTGCAGGGTCAGGATGGCGAGCGTCAGGACGCCGACCGCCACGGTGTACCAGTCGAGCACCCCGGTCGGTCCCCAGGGCGAGAAGTTCCCAAAGAGTGGAAGCTGGAAGTATCCTGACGCGTCCAGCGGCACGCCGCGGATCACGTTGCCGAGCGCCGCACCGAGGACAATCGCCATCAGCACCGACGCGAGCTGCAGCGTCGCGTCCCAGAAGGCGCGCCAGAGCGGATGTGCCTCGTGGGAGCGCAGTTCGATCGAGAGCCCGCGCAGGATCAGCAGCCAGAGCACGATCATGAGGGGCAGGTAGAAGCCGCTGAACCCCGAGGCGTAGGCGGCAGGAAAGGCCAGGAAGAGGACCCCACCCGACGCGATCAACCACACCTCGTTGCCGTCCCATACCGGCCCGATCGTGGCCAGCACCTGGCGCCGCTCCGCGTCGGTGCGGGCCACGAACCGGTGCAGCACACCGACGCCAAAATCGAAGCCGTCGAGCACCGCATACACGGCCAGCATCCCGGCCAGCAACCCGAACCAGAGCGCCGCCATGGTCACGCCTCCCCGGCAAGCGGCTGGGGACCGTGATGCAACTCGCGCGCGATGAGATAGAGGAAGAGCAGTCCGACCACCAGGTAGAGGCCCATGAACCCGAGGGTTGTGAAGACGACTTCGCCCTCATTGACCGACGGAGAGGCACCCGCCTGGGTGTGCATCAGTCCATAGACGATCCACGGCTGCCGGCCCAGCTCGGTCGTGAGCCATCCGGCGGTGGTGGCGATGTAGGGGAAGGGAAATGCCAGCATGAGTGCCCAGAGCACGGCTGGTGTATCAAAGAGTCGCTTTCTCCAGAGCAGCAGGGCGCTCACCGCCATAAGTCCGAGCATCAGGGTGCCGAGACCGACCATGATGTGATAGGCATAGTAGAGCAGCGGGATGTTGTCCGGCCAGGTTTCCCTCGGAAAATCGTTCAGCCCCTGCACAGTGCTGCCGAAGGATCCGTAGGCCAGAAAGCTCAGCACCGCGGGAACCTCGATCGGGTTGTCGAGCCGGCCAGCCTTCATGTTCGGCTGTCCAATGATGGCGAGTGGCGCCTCGGGACCGCCCTCGAAGACACCCTCCATGGCCGCCAGCCCGACCGGCTGATCGCGGGCCACCAGTTTGCCGCGCTGGTCGCCGGTCGGCATGATCTGCGTCACGGTAGCAATGAGGCCGCACAGCACGCCCACCTGCAGGAAGGTCCGGGCGTCCTCTACGTGCCGGTCGCTCAGCTGCCAGAATGCTCCGACCGCGGCGACCACAAATGAGCCGGTGATCACGGCTGCGCTCATGGTGTGCGCGTACTGCCACAATGCCCACGGGTTGAGCAGAAATGCGGCGAACGAGCTGACCTGGAGTGCGCCGGAGGCGTCGAGGACATATCCAACCGGATGCTGCATGAAGGCGTTGGTGGCCACGATGAAGTACCCCGACGCCCAGCTGCCCAGGCAGAGGAGCACCGCGGTGGCAAAATGCATCCGCGGGCCCAGCTTCTTCTCGCCATAGAGAAACAGCCCGAGCACCGTGGACTCGAGGAAGAATGCAAACACCCCTTCCATGGCCAGCGTCTGCCCGATGACGCCTCCCGAATAGGTCGAGAAGGCCGCCCAGTTGGTCCCGAACTGGAATTCAAGGGGAATGCCGGTGACCACACCGACCGCGAAGTTGATGCCGAAGATGCGCGCCCAGAATCTGGCCGCCCGACCCCAGCGCGCGTCGTTGGTGCGGAGGTGCTGCCACTTGAAAATGACGATGAGGAGCGCCAGCCCCATGGTCAGCTGGGGAAAGAGGTAGTGATACGTGACGGTGAATGCGAACTGCAGCCGATCCCAGGGCATGGTGTGGCCTTAGTCAGGTACTTTTTGCGCCCTTCGCGCCTCTTGGCGTCTTTGCGGTAAAGGATTCTCACCGCAAAGGCGCAAAGAAACCACGAAGCACGCGAAGGTGGCTGGGGTCTAGAGGGTCCAGCCACTCCGGTATTGAGGGGTGATCCATTCATCCGGCAACTTCATGTTGGTCACGTTGCCCGTGGCCGGGTCAATCTGCAGCGTCTGCCCCGCCCGGATGGCCAGGCATCCCAGCAGCACCATTTCCGTCAGCCCACCCGCGTAGCCGTCGAAGCTCGAAAGCGGCGCCGGCCCCCCTTTGCACGCCTCGATGAATTCATCGTACACGCCCTTTGAGCGCGGGTACACCTTCAGCGGTGGATTGGCACGCACCTCGGCGTCGCGCTTCGGGTCGAGCAGGATCGGGTCTTCACCGTACATCCCGGCAATCAGGGCGCCGTCATCGCCGATCCAGAGCTGTCCACCGATGTCGGCCGGTGGCCACTCCATCGTGATCGGCAATCCGACCGGCTGCGGTGGGCGGAGGTCGCCGTCGCGCCAGACCACCTTCACCGCCGGGCGCTTCCCCTTGGCCGGGAACTGGTACTCCACCCGGCTCGACTTCGGCGCCGTCTCAAGGTAGCGCTGGGTGGATTCGGGAATGATCCGTTCCGGGTACCCGAGATCGAGAATCCAGTAGGCGGCGTCCATGCCGTGACAGGCCATGTCACCCAGGGCGCCGGTGCCGAAATCCCACCAGCCGCGCCAGCGGAAAGGCGCGTAGGCCGGGTTATATGGCCTCTCCGGCGCCGGGCCCAGCCACAAATTCCAGTCCATGGTCAGGGGCGGGGCATGCAGGTCGGTGGGCCGGTCCATCCCCTGCGGCCAGATCGGACGGTTGGTCCAGTACTGGACTTCGCGCACGGTCCCGATGACGCCGGCCTCGATCCACTCCCGCAGGATCCGGATCCCCTCACCGGTGTGTCCCTGGTTTCCCATCTGGGTGGCCACCTTGGTCTTGGCCGCCTGCGCCTTGAGGGTGCGCACTTCCGTGAGCGTCCGCGCCAGCGGTTTCTGGCAGTAGACGTTCTTCCCGGCACGGAGCGCCATCATCGCGGCGGCGGCGTGGCCGTGGTCGGGGATGGTGATCGTCACCGCATCGATGTGCTTGGCTTCCTGGTCGAACAGCTCCCGGTAGTCGCGGTACTTCTTGGCGTTCGGATACTTCCGGAAGGTGTCCTCCGACTGCTTCAGGTCCACGTCACACAGGGCGTAGATGTTCTGGCTCGACACCCCCTTCACGTCGTTCTCCCCCATGCCGCCCACGCCGATGCACGCCATGTTGAGCAGATCGCTCGGGGCCGTATAGCCGGGACCGCCGAGTACGTGCCGCGGCACGATGGTGAAGGCGGTGCTCGCCGCCGCCACGCTGCCAACGAAGTCCCGCCGGGTGGGATGGGTCTTGGTCATGTCGGTGTCCGTCAGGCCGGGGTGGAGGCCCGCGCCGACGCGGGCCGGAAGAGAAGCGCAAAGACAAGGAGGATGACGACCGCTCCGATGGCGGGCACCTGCCAGATGCCGCGCCAGTCGTGCCCGCCGCCGGCGAGCACAAAATGCTGCACGACGCGTCCGGACGCCCAGGCGCCGATCAGGTATCCGACACCCTGGGTCAGGAAGGCGAGGAAGCCCTGCGCCGCCGCCCGGATATTCGGACCCGCCTGCTCATCGGTGTAGATCTGGCCGGTCACGAAGAAGAAGTCGTAGCAGATGCCATGGAGGAGGATGCCGGCATACAGCATCCAGATGGCGGGGCCGGCGTTGCCGTATGCAAAGAAGAAATACCGCACCGCCCAGGCGAGCATGCCAACCAGGAGGATCCGCCGCACCCCCCACCGCTTCAGGAACCACGGCAGCAGCAGCATGAAGCCGATCTCGGACATCTGGCCGAGCGTCATCTTGCTCGCTGGCTCCGCCATTCCCGCCTCATTGAGGAAGAGATTCGTGAAGGCGTAGTAGAACTGGAGCGGGATGCAGAGGAGGAACGAACCCAGCACGAAGGTCGCGAAGGAGCGGTCCTTGAGGAGCGCCAGGGCGTCGAGCCCAAGCACGTCGCGGACGCTGAGCGGCTTGCCCGCAGCGTGGGGCGGCGTGTGGGGAAGCAGGAGGCAGAAGAGGCCCAGGACCACGGAGGCACCGGCTGCCAGTTGCATCGGCGCGGCCGTTGCCTCGAGTCCCATCCGCCCGACCATCAAGCCAGCCACGATCCAGCCAATGGTGCCGAGTACCCGGATGGCCGGAAATTCCCTGCCTGGATCGCGAACATGGTCAAAGGCAATCGAGTTGGTGAGTGCCAGCGTCGGCATGTAGCAGAGGCCGTAGCCGATCAGGACCAGATAGAAGGACCCGAAGGTGGTGAGCGTCGAGGCCCACCAGAGCATGGCGGCGCCTGCCAGGTGAAGCAGGGCGAGTATGCGCTCGGTGGCAAAGAACCGGTCTGCCACCATGCCGACAAAGAACGGGGAGACGATGGCGGCGATGGCCAGCGCACCGTAGGCGAGCCCGATCTGCTCGCCGTCAAACTGCAGGGTCTGGCCGAGGTAGGTGCCCATGGTGACGAACCAGGCGCCCCAGATGAAGAACTGCAGGAACATCATGATCGACAGCTTCGTCTTGACCGCCCCGCTGCCCCCCTGCCCGGCTGCCCCGCCGGTCATGGAGTGACCTTAATCTTGATATTCCTGAATGCCACTCGACCGCCGTGGCTTTGCAGGGCGATATGCCCCGTCGCCGCCTTCCCGAAGGCGGGCCACTTCGAGAACTTGCTCTTGGCCACTCGCTCGTTGAAATCGGCGCTGCCGAGGACGTACTGCGCCGCCAACGTTCCGTTGAGCCAGTGTTGGACATTGTTGTCCTTGATCACGATCCGCGTCGTGTTCCACTGCCCCGCTGGCTTGACCAGCCCCTCCGGCGCGGGATAAAGCGCATACACCGCTCCGGCTGCCGTGATGCGCGTCAGTCCAGGTGGCTGACCGGCGTCGTCGAGGAGCTGATACTCAGGACCGGTCCAGTAGGTCTCATCCTCAGCCTCCGTCACCCGGTAGAGGATGCCGCTGTTCCCCTTCGGGGCAATCATCCACTCGAGCTGCAGCTCAAAGCCGGCGTACGTCTGGTCGGTGAGGAGATCCACGCCATCCCCGACGCAAGTCAGCGCGCCGTCGATCACCTGCCAGTTGGCGGGCACCGAGTCCATCCGGAACCCCCGCCACCCGGCAGTCGTACTGCCATCGAAAAGGAGCTGCCATCCACCCGCCCGCTCGGCCTGGGTCAGCGTATTCCGGGGGGCCTGCTGGGCTGTCAGGGTCACGGGTGCGCTCACGGTGAGGGTGAGGAGGGTGGCGACCAGGACGGCGCGGCCGGATGGCGGCAGGGGCATGCAAGGCTCGGCGGTGGAAGGGACGGGAATTCGGACCCCGTTACGTTCGCACCCGAACGGCGCCTTGGCAAGCGCCGGGGGCTGGTGCTTCGGCCTCTCCCGGTGCATAATCTCCCCTCCACAATCCCTTACGGAGTCCGCATGCGCCGCCATCTCGCGTCCCTGTTCCTGCTGCCCCTGCTCGCCGCCTGCCAGCCGGCGGCGCCCAAGGTCGACACCGCCGCCGAAGAACAGGCCATTCGCGCCCAGGTGACCGCCTTGAATGCCGCCCTCGCGGCGTACGACACCCAGGCGCTCAGCGCCGTGTATGCCCAGGATGCGTCCCTCTTGCCGCCGAACCAGGAGCGGTTGGACGGCCCGGCGGCCATTCAGCAGTTCTTTGCCGGAATGCAGCAGTTGAACGTCAAGATGGTCATCGAGCCAGTGGTAGTCGTGGTCGCCGCCTCCGGCGATATCGCCATGGAGGAAGGCACCTGGTCTGTCACCATGCCCATGCCGAACGGCTCGACCTTCAGCGACAACGGCAAGTACCTGGCCGCCTGGAAGAAGATCGATGGCACCTGGCTCATGGAGCGCGACATCTGGAACAGCGACAACGCGCCGCCGTCATCGAGCGCCCAGTAGCCCATTTGAACTCCAGCGGGTGTTCGGGGGTAGGAGGCGCATGCCAACCACTCCCGAGCACCTCCTGACCTGCCGGCTCTCGATTCCGCTCCCCCGCCCCCAGGTCTTCCAGTTCTTCGCCGATGCCGCCAATCTCGGGCGGATCACCCCGCCCGAACTCGGCTTCGAAATCCTCACCCCCCAGCCGATCACCATGCGCGCGGGCGCGCTGATCGACTACCGGATCCGCCTTCACGGCCTCCCGATGCGGTGGCGCACCGAGATCAGCCGGTGGGATCCCCCGTTCTCCTTCGAGGACATCCAGTTGCGGGGCCCTTACGCCCAATGGATCCATCGGCATACCTTCACGGAGACGCCAGACGGCACCCTCATTGAGGACGAGGTCCGGTACCGCCTCCCGTTCGGCCCATTGGGCCGGCTGGTCCACCCGATCGTCCGGCGCCAGCTCGACCGTATATTCCGGCATCGCACCGATGTCGTCCGCCAGCTCCTGCTTGAGGTTGCATGACACCCTGGGTTGCCCGACTGATCTTCCTGAATGTGCTGATGTACGGCCTGACGCTGATCGTTCCAGGGCTGGGCGACGCGTTGATGTTTGTCCCGGCCCTGATTCTCAGCCGGCCGTGGACCATCGTCACCTACATGTTCCTGCACGGCAGCCTCGGGCACATCTTCTTCAACATGATCGCGCTCTTCTTCTTCGGGCCGCGGATCGAGGCCCGGCTGGGAAGCCGCCGCTTCCTCGGGTTGTACTTTGCCAGTGGCGTCATGGGTGGTTTGCTGTCGTTCACCAGCCCGATGATCGGCGTCATCGGCGCCTCGGGAGCCGTGTACGGCGTGATGTTCGCCTTCGCGTACTACTGGCCGCGCGAGGTGGTGCACATCTGGGGCGTGCTGCCCATCGAGATCCGCTGGCTGGTGGCGGGGCTGACGGTCTTCTCGCTCATCTCCGGGTTCGGCGGGGGGGGAGACGGCATCGCCCACTTTGCGCACCTCGGCGGTATGGCCGGCGCATGGATCTATCTCAAGGTGATGGAGCGGACCAGCGGGGCACGGCGGTTCCAGGCGCGGGCCACCATCGTGCCGCCAACGCCCACCTCCACATCGGCCATCGCCCGCTGGTCCCACATCACACGTGAGGGATTGCACCCCGTCAATCTCGAGGAACTCGACCGGGTCATGGCCAAGTTGCAGCGGGAAGGGGTGGCACGGCTCACGGACGGCGAGAAGGAATTCCTGGAGCGGTTCAGCAAGAGGTAGGTTGGGCAGCGGGGCAGCGGGGCAGCGGGGCAGCGGGGCAGCGGGGCAGGAATGTGACAAAGTCGTCACCCCGGCGAAAGCCGGGGTCCAGTCCAAGCGATATTCTGAACGGATCACTGTATGTGGGATGAACGATACGCCTCACCCGACTATGTCTACGGCACCGAACCTAACGATTTTCTCGCCTCGGTGGCGCCGCGTATTCCGAAGGGCCGGGTCCTCTCGATCGCCGACGGCGAGGGCCGCAATGGCGTCTTCCTCGCCACCCTCGGCCATGACGTCACCTCCGTCGACGCCTCGGCCGTGGGACTCGCCAAGGCACAGCGTCTCGCCGCCGCGCGCGGGGTACACCTCACCACGCAGGTCGTCGACCTGGCCGACTATGTGATCGAACCGGGCGCGTGGTCGGGGATCGTCTCCATCTTCGTCCACCTGCCACCCCCGCTCCGCCGTCGCGTGCACACCCAGGTGGTGCGCGGCCTGGCGCCGGGCGGGGTGTTCATCCTCGAGGCCTATTCACCCGATCAGCTCCGGCACGGAACCGGCGGCCCAACCAACCCCGAACTCATGCCGACGCTGGATGCCCTGCGCGCCGAGCTCGATGGACTCGAGTTGACGCACGCCGCCGCCCTCGAGCGGGAGGTGCAGGAAGGCCAGTTCCACCGCGGCCGGAGCGCCGTGGTGCAGGTGGTGGCGCGCAAGCCGGGATAGACCCTCTCGGCCGCTTTACTGGCACTTCGCCGTACCTGAGCATACCTTCCTCCAATGATCGTACGCAGGCTGGTCTCTGGAGTGATGACCCTGATGGCGGTACAGTTCGCCGCCTTTGGGGGTCAGCCGTTGTGCGCCGGCGACCATCACAGTGCGTCGGCCGCGAGCGCGGGTGGCATGAGCGGCATGTCCCACGATGGCCCGATGGACCATGGGCCGACGGATCCCTGCGTGCCGACGGCGCCAGACTCCCATTCCAGGCATTCATCGTCGACCTGCCTCGCCATGGCAGGATGCGCCCAGACAGGGCTCGCGTCAGTGGGCACCTTCGACATGGCCGCCCCTCCGATGACCATCCATTCCGTGGGGCGTGAACCCGCGGTCCTCCATTCTGTTGTCTCTCCCCCGGAAACACCCCCTCCCATCGCCTGATCCGCATGTGTTGGTGACTTCGCCGGGTGCACGATGCGTGCACGTGGTGCCACACAAACCAGGATCAGGAAATGAACAGGCGATCGCCCTCCCCGGCGTATCGCGCCGCATGGCTCCATCAAGCCGTGCGACGCATGCTCCCGGTCATACTCCTCAGCACGTTGCTGACGCTCCAAGTGGCTGGCCAGAGCGCCCCGGACCAGCTGACCATCGACGCGCTCTACCGCGCGGTGGACAGTCTCAACCCGAGAATCGCGGCGGCGCGAGCCTCGGCTGACGCCGCCCTCGCCCGCGTCCCGGGCAATCGCCGCCTCCCCGATCCGCGGCTGCAACTGGCCACCATGAACCGTCAGCTCCCCGGGTTCGAATTCATGCCAATCCTGGGCATGAACCAGGTTCAACTGACCCAGATGTTTCCGATTCCGGGCACCGGCAAGCTGGGTCTGGCGGGGGACGTCGCGCAGGCACGCGCGGACGCCGAACGCGCCTGGGTGGGCGAATCGATCTGGGAGCAGCGCACCCGGGCCGCCGCCGCCTTCTACGACCTCTACCAGGCCGAGGGAACGCTCACGATCATGCAGGAGACCCTTCAGCTTCTCGAGGCGGTGTCGTCCACCGTGAATGGCATGTATTCGGTGGGGGAGGCAAGGCAGGCGGATGTCCTTCGGGCACAGCTCGAGATCGGGAGAATGACCGGCCAGGTGGCGGAGATGGACGCCATGGGCCGGACCATGGCGACTCGACTGAACACGGTCCTGGACCGTCCGCCGAACACACCGACGGGCATGCCTATGCTGCCACGGTTTCCCGACAGCATCCCCGCGACCGATTGGTTGATTGATGAAGCGATGGATTCAAGGGGCATGCTGCAAGCCGGGGCCGAGCGGGTCCGGGCTGCCACGGCCGCGGAGCGACTCGCGCAGCGTGAGATCTGGCCAGACCTCGAACTCGGCGTGATCTACGGACGGCAGCCGATGACGGACGGCGGCACTGGCCAGATGATGAGCTTCATGCTCGGAGCGTCGGTGCCGATCTGGGCGGGGAGCCGCCAGCTGAAGATGCGGGACGAGACGGCAGCGATGCGACAGATGGCCACCGACGACCTCAGGGCCATGCAGGCCGACACGCGGGGGCGTGTCGCCGAGTTGATCGCCGAAATCGACCGGACCCGTGCCCTCCGCGCCATTTATGCACAGACTCTCCTGCCGCAGGCCGAGGCGACCCTCAACTCCGCCCGCGCCGCTTACCAGGTGGGGAGCGTGGACTTCATGACCTTTCTCGACGCATTCACGACGGTTTACGGCTATCGCATCCAGGTCATCCGCCTCGACGCCGCGCAGGGACAGGCGCTGGCCGAACTCGAGATGGTGACCGCGCGGCCGATCGTCGCGACCATCGATATGCCCGACCCCACCGCGCCAGGAGGCGCCCAATGACCACCTCTCCGTTTTCGGGCCCTCCGACCACGACACGCCGGCGGCGACTCCTGGCCGGACTGGCCGTGGTGGTGCTTCTGGCTACCGCAGGGTTCGTGTACTCGGTCACCCACACCGCGCCCCCCCCCCCAACGGATACTGCAGCAGCCCATGACCATGGCGCCGCGATGCTCACGGACAGCGCCGAGTCCATCATGCTTTCCGCCGAAGAGGCTGGTCGCATCGGCATCACCACCGAGGAGGCGATTCTGGGCCCGATGGAGCGCGAGGTGCGCACGGTAGCCCAGGTCTCGTATGACGAGACGCGTGTCGCAACCGTAGCCCTCAAGGTCGACGGCTGGGTGGAGCGCCTGTACGTGAACATTACGGGACAACCGGTGCGGAAGGGACAACCACTGCTTGATCTCTACTCACCGATGCTGGTGAGCGCCCAGGAGGAGCTGCTCATCGCGCATCGGCTCGCGGCGGAGGTCGCCTCCGGCACCCCCTCCGCACAGGCTGGAGCGGAGGACCTGCTGCGCTCGGCTCGCCGGCGCCTGGCCTACTGGGATGTCGCGCCAGACGTCATCGCCACCATTGAGCGGAGTGGGCAGGTGCGAAAGGCGGTGCCTTTCACGGCCCCCGTGTCCGGCATCGTGGTGGACAAGCCGGTCCTGGTCGGGCAGCAGATCATGGCCGGACAGCCGCTCTACACGATTGCCGACCTGAGCGTCATCTGGCTGGAAGGCGAGGTGTTCGAGCCTGACCTTCTCGCTGCACGCCCGGGGCTTGAAGTCACGGCGGAATTTCCCGCACTGCCTGGGACCCAGCGCAAGGGCCGCATCACGTACGTGTACCCGACACTCGACCCTGAAACCCGCACCGGGCGCATCCGGGTGGAATTGCCAAACGCCGATCTTGCCCTCAAGCCCGGGATGTACGCCACCATCCGGTTCCGAGGACAGGCCCGACAGACGCTGACGGTGCCGCGGTCGGCTGTCCTTGCCACCGGGGAGCGGAACTTCGTGTTCGTCGCCGACCCGGACGGCATGTTCACGCCGAGAAACGTGACGCTTGGGGCCACGACCGACGACCGCATCGAGATCCTCGGCGGCCTCGCTGCGGGCGAACGGGTCGTCGCGTCCGGGACCTTCCTGCTCGATGCCGAGTCGAACCTCGGCGCCGCCATGGGCGGAATGGGCGACATGCCCGGCATGGACATGAAGGCACCGAGTAGGCGCAGCGCCCCACACGACAGCGCGACACCAGCGCCCCCGACCATGCCCGGCATGACCATGCCGGCGCCAGTGACAGGAGGGGCCAATGCTCACACGGATCATTGATTGGTCGCTGCACAACCGCCTGCTCGTGCTGCTCTTCACGGCCGCCGTGATCATCGGCGGCGTCCTCGCCGTTCGGTCGACGCCGCTCGAGGCGATTCCCGACCTGAGCGATGTGCAGGTGATCGTCCAGGCGGAGTTCAACGAGCAGGCGCCACGGATTGTGGAAGACCAGGTGACCTATCCCATCGCGGCGGAAATGCTCAAGGTCCCGGGCGCCCGCGTGGTACGCGGCTACTCGTTCTTCGGCGTCTCCTTCGTGTACGTGATCTTCGAGGACGGCACCGATCTCTACTGGGCCCGCTCCCGGGTCCTCGAGTACCTGAATGGAATTCAGGGCAAGCTCCCGGCCAACGTCACGCCGATTCTCGGACCCGACGCCACCGGCCTCGGCTGGGTGTTCCAGTACAGCATCGAGGATACCACTGGGCAGAAAACACTGGCCGAGCTGCGAAGCATCCAGGACTGGCAGCTGCGGTACGCCCTGACGGCCGTACCCGGTGTGTCCGAAGTCGCCTCCATCGGTGGATTCGAGAAACAATACCAGGTGGACCTCGACCCGGCGCGTCTCCTTGCCTACCGGGTGCCGATCACGGCGGTGATGACCGCCATCCAGAACGCCAACTCCGACGTCGGCGCCATGGTGGTCGAGCTGACCGAGCGCGAGTACATGGTGCGCGGCCTCGGATACCTCAAGAGCCTGAGCGACATCGAAAATGTGGTCGTCGGTGCCACCCGCAGCGGGACGCCAATCCGGGTGGCCGAGCTGGGGCGTGTCAGCATAGGGCCGGCGGGCCGGCGGGGGATCGCCGAACTCGATGGACGCGGGGACGCCGTCGGCGGAATCGTGATCATGCGCTCTGGCGAGAATGCGCTGACCACCATCAAGCGGGTCAAGGCGAAGCTGGCCGATGTGCAGCCGGGGCTCCCGCCGGGGGTGATTGTGCGGCCGGTCTATGACCGCAGTGAACTCATCGAGCGGGCCATCACGACCCTCCGGGAAAAGCTGCTGGAAGAGAGCCTGATCGTGGCGCTGGTCTGCATCATCTTCCTGTTGCACGCCCGCTCGGCCCTCGTCGCGATTCTCACCCTGCCGGTCGGCATTCTCATGGCCTTCATCGCCATGCGGTGGGTCGGGGTCGGGGCGGATATCATGTCGCTGGGCGGGATTGCCATCGCCATCGGCGCGATGATCGACGCCGCCATCGTGATGATCGAGAACATGCACAAGCACCTCGAACGCGCGGTGGACGTCAAGCTGAAGCATGCCGGCGAATCGGTGACGGAGGCGTCCTACACCACCGTCCTCCTTTCCACCTCGGAGCGCTGGCGCATCGTCGGAGCGTCCGCCAGGGAGGTCGGGCCAGCCCTCTTCTTTTCGCTCCTGATCATCACGGTCTCGTTCATTCCGGTCTTCACCCTCGGCGGCCAGGAGGGGCGACTGTTTCACCCGCTCGCATTCACCAAGACCTTTTCCATGGCCGCGGCGAGCATCCTGGCCGTGTCGTTGGTGCCGGTGACGATGGGGCTCTTCATCCGCGGGCGGCTCTACCGGGAAACGGCCAATCCGATCAACCGGATCCTGATCCGGTGGTACCGGCCGATGATCGCGTATGTGCTGCGGCATCGCTGGTCCGTCGTCACGGTGGCCGTCATGGCTGTGACGCTGAGCTGGATTCCGTGGCGGCGGCTAGGGAGCGAGTTCATGCCACCCCTGCACGAGGGCACGATTCTCTACATGCCGACCACACTGCCGGGGATCAGCATCGCACGGGCACGGGAGTTGTTGCGGATTCAGGATCAGATCCTGATGAGCTTTCCCGAGGTTGAGCATGCATGGGGCAAGGCGGGGCGGGCGAACACCGCCACCGACCCGGCAGGGCTCGACATGATCGAAACAACCATCACCCTCAAGCCGGAATCCGAGTGGCGCCCGGGGATGACGAGCGACAAACTCATCGCGGCCATGGATTCCGCGCTGCGGCTGCCAGGCACTACCAACGCCTGGACCATGCCGATCAAGGGACGGATTGACATGCTGGCCACCGGCATCCGAACGCCGGTCGGCGTCAAGATCTTCGGCCCCGACCTCGGCGAGCTTGAGCGGCTTGGCCGCGAAGTGGAAGAAGCCGTTCGCACAATCCCAGGGACGCGCAGCGCGTTCGCCGAGCGCTCGGTCTCGGGGTACTACCTCGACATCGACATTGATCGGGCAGAAGCCGCGCGCCATGGGCTGAACGTCGGGGACGTGCAGACGGTCATCGCCACGGCTGTTGGAGGAATGACCGTCACCCAGACAGTCGAAGGCCGGGAGCGTTACGGCGTCCGCATCAGGTACCCGCATGAGCTCCGGGACAGCCCGGAGCGGCTGGCGTCAGTCCTGATCCCTGTGAGTCACGGGTTGGGTGGCCCCGCGGGGACCCCGATGGCCGGCGGCATGCCCGGTTCCAGCGGCAACGCCACCGCAGTGGGCGGCGAGACGTTCGTCCCACTCGGCCAGATCGCGACCATCCGTCAGGAGGCCGGGCCGATGGTGGTCCGAACGGAGGGTGCCCAACCGACGGCCTGGGTGTACATCGATGTCGGGGACCGCGACATCGGCAGCTATGTCGCGGAGGCCCGCACGGCGGTGGAGCGGGCGGTGGTCCTGCCGACGGGGTACACCATCGTGTGGAGCGGTCAGTATGAGTACATGCAGCGCGCGGCCGCCAAGCTGAAGGTCGTGGTGCCCGCGACACTGGCCATCATCTTCCTGCTCCTGTACTTCAACTTTGGACGGCTGGGCGAGACCGCCATCGTCATGCTCTCGCTCCCGTTTGCGCTGGTCGGCGGCCTCTGGTTCATCTGGCTCCTCGGCTACAATTGGTCGGTGGCGGTGGCCATTGGGTTCGTCGCGCTCGCGGGGGTCGCGGCAGAGACCGGGGTGATCATGCTCATCTACCTCGACCATGCCTGGCAGGCGAAACGATCCGAGGGACGTGTGCCTTCGCTCCAGGACCTGTACGATGCCGTTATGGAGGGAGCGGTGGAGCGGGTCCGGCCCAAGTTGATGACGGTGACCGCCATCATGGCTGGCCTGTTGCCGATCCTGTGGGGGACGGGTGCCGGCGCCAGCGTGATGAAGCGGATCGCGGCGCCGATGGTGGGGGGAATGGTTAGCAGCACGCTGCTGACTTTGCTTGTCATCCCTGCCATCTACTCGCTGTGGAAGGAACGGGAGGTGGCATGAAGCACCACCCCCGGCACCGAAGCCGCCGTCCCGCGGCGTCTGCGAGCCTGGTCATCCATCCATCGCTCCTTCGAGCGCATTCACCAATAGTTCCTTCGATGGATTGTCGGCGCCTGTCTCACCCCCCTGATTGCAGGGATGGGCTCTCGCGTCGACCGCCCGGGGGAGCTCGGACTCGTTGTCGGTATGATCGAGCCGCGGCGGCTTGAAACGAATCGACCCGTTGGACAGGAGCATCCGACCATGCGAAAGACTTACAGAGCCCTGGCGATTATCACGCTCGCGTTGGCGGCATGCACCACGACGCCGGACGCGAGCCGGGCATCATTGGCCGGCGTTGGTGGCATGATGGGTGGAGCCCAGATGCCAACGCAGGAGCCTCAAATGGTGACCCTGATGAGTGCACAACTCGACTCACTGGCGATCATGACACCGACACAAATGACCGCCATGATGACGGCGCATGACGCCCAGGTTTCCCAGATGATGGACATGATGGACTCCGCAATGCAGGGCATGAACATGCGGCGTGACGCCGGCTGGATGGCGCTCAATGATTCCGTGCAGCAGGACCTGACGACGATGCCGGCCCTGTCCGGCGACGCGCTGCAGGCTCGCATGCAGGCGCATATCGGGCGGATGCGTCGGATGATGACCATGTATCAGGGGATGCCCCACAATTGACCGCGCTCGATTGAGTACCTGGCGGTCCCGGCATCGCCGGGGCCGCCGGGCTCAGCCAACTGACACCATCCTGATCATATCGTGTGAGGTGGCATGACCAGCCACGACAAATCCGAGCATCACCAGCATGCGGACATGACGGGCCACCAACCCGCCACTCACGACCACGCCTCCATGATGGCCGACCCGAACATGGCCAAGGAAATGGAGCGGGACATGCGGCGCCGCTTCTGGGTGGCGCTGGCCTTCACCATCCCCGTCACTCTGATCGCCGGGCACATCCCCGGTGTACCGATGCTTCTCCATCCGCCCCTGGCCGGCTGGGTCGAGTTGGGGCTCTCCGTTCCTGTGGTCTGGTGGGCGGGCTGGGTCTTTATCAGCGGCAGCTACCACGCGCTGAAGAACAGACAACTTGACATGTCGGTGCTGATTGCCACCGGCGTGCTCGCCGCCTGGCTCTCAAGCCTCTACCTGACGATCATCGCCGAGCCGACGTCGTACTACGAAGCGGCGTGCATGCTCGTGACGTTTGTGCTGTTCGGGCACTGGATGGAGATGAAGTCCCGGCGCGGCACCTCGGACGCGCTGCGCGCGCTCTTCGACCTGGTGCCGCCCACCGCCCGCGTGCTTCGAGACGGCAAGGAGGTGGAGGTCCCCACGAGTGACGTGGTCGTCGGGGACCTGTTGCGGCTCCGCCCCGGCGACAAGATACCGGTGGATGGCGAGCTCACCGAGGGCGCCACCGACGTGGACGAGGCGCTTGTCACGGGGGAGAGCCGGCCGGTCAAGCGCGGCCCCGGAGACGCGCTGGTTGGCGGCGCCATCAACGTGAGTAGCGCGGTGACGATGCGCGCCACCCGAGTCGGCAAGGATACCGTGCTGGCACAGATTGCCGACCTCGTCTCCAAGGCACAGAACTCCAAGGCGCCCCGCCAGCGGCTGGCCGACACGGCGGCCGCGATCCTGGTCGTGGTGGCCGTCGGCGCTGGCGTGCTGACCTTCGCGGGCTGGAGTCTGCTCGCCGACGTCCCCTTCCTCACTGCTCTCACCTTTTCCATCTCCGCCGTCGTTATCGCGTGCCCCGACGCCCTCGGCCTCGCCACCCCGACCGCCGTCGCGGTCGGCACCGGGCTCGGCGCGAAACACAATATCCTGATCAAGGACGCCACCACCCTTGAGAGCCTCAGCCGGATCAATACCCTCGTGCTGGACAAGACCGGGACTATCACCGAGGGGAAGCCGAGCGTGACGGATGTCCTCCCCGCCATGGGGCGAACCGCCGACGAGGTGCTGACCCGGGCGGCAGCGCTCGCGGGGAAGTCCACCCATCCGCTGTCGCGCGCCATCGCCGCAGCTGCGGAGGAGCAGTCGCTATCCGGACCCGAAGGCGTGTCCGAGGTGGCGGATCGGCCCGGCGAGGGAATGGAAGGGGTCGTGGCCGGCCAGCGTACTCTGCTCGGCAATGCAGCGCTGCTCGATAGCGCGGGCGTGGACCCCGGGCGACTCGCATCGGGCGCATCTGCCCTGGCCGCGCAGGGACGCTCCCTCGTCTGGGTGGCGGCCGGCGGCGCGGTACTCGGCGTTATCGGTATCACCGACGCGATCCGGCCGACGGCGGCCGAGGCGATCGCGGAGCTCAAAACCATGGACATCGTGCCGGTGCTCATGAGCGGCGACCTCACCGAGACCGCCGAGCGTGTGGCCCGCGCGGTGGGGATCGAGCGGGTGCTCGCAGAGGTGCGGCCCGAGCAGAAGGCGGAGCAGGTCAAGGCGCTGCAGCGCGAGGGGCAGTTTGTTGCGATGGTGGGTGATGGTGTCAACGACGCCCCCGCCCTGGCGCAGGCCGACATCGGAATCGCCATCGGCAAGGGGACTGACGTGGCCATTGAGGCGGCACAAGTGGTCTTGATGCGCTCGGACCCGGCTGACATTGCGCGGGCCATCCGGCTGAGCAAGGCCACGGTCCGGAAGATGAAGCAGAACCTGGCCTGGGCCAGCGTCTACAACCTCCTGGCCATCCCGGTGGCGGCGGGTGTGTTCTACAACTCGCTGGGCTGGTCGCTCCGACCAGAGGTGTCGGCGCTGCTGATGTCGGCGTCAAGCATCATCGTGGCGCTGAACGCGGTGTCATTGCGGGGGGCAAAGATATAGCGGCGGAGGAGGAATGTCGGTTCGTGGGGATAGGGGTGCAAGGCGCAGCACCCCTGCCCTCACGCCGTGTCAGGATGTGGTGAACGTAAACATCATCCCATAACTGCCGTTCGAACCGTGCCAACCCGTGCCCATCCCGTTGGTCGGCTGTCCTGCATGCATCCCACCCATCATGCCTGACTGCAGCCACATCCCACCCATCTGATTGACCATGGCGTCCATGTCGATTGGTCTGTCATCGGCATCCATCATCCCAGCGCC
The DNA here is from genome assembly GCA_041390145.1 of Gemmatimonadales bacterium. Classification (NCBI taxonomy): domain Bacteria; kingdom Pseudomonadati; phylum Gemmatimonadota; class Gemmatimonadia; order Gemmatimonadales; species Gemmatimonadales bacterium. The sequence continues at coordinate 41,633 of JAWKQM010000010.1, forward strand.
GACGTGAATCGTGTACATCGTGCCACTGGCAAACGGGGCCGCGTGGGTGCAGGTGAGCGTGGTCCGATCTCCCGACCAGGTGCAACTCATTGGCACAACAGGGCCCGCCGTCGTGCCCTCGTGAACATCCATGTACGATTCCATGCCCGCGGCCAGGGGCGCGGAGAAGGTGAGCACGATCGGCGCCGCCGGGTCGACACTGGTCGCGTTACCAACGGGAGAAACGACCGTCAATGCCGTGGCGGTTGGATCGGCAGGGGCACTGCTATCATTGCACGCCATCGTGAATAGAGCGGAAGTGCATACGAGAATTGCCGTAACCTGCGTTCGCCTGAACATGACACACACCTCAACATCCGGGGAAGTTGTTCGAGACGGGAACCATGGTATCCCGATTCTCAACAAGGCATCGCTATTGGTCCCTGAACCGTCGGTGAGGTTGTCGTGAAGAGACCCTCATAGCCCTGTGGGGCAGCGGTGCACCCGCGCGCCGGTACCGAAGTCGGGGCGTCTCGTCATCCTGGTTCACGGCAGGCGGCTCACTCCGCCTCAGCGTATCGGCTCCTCGCGTCCATTCGCTCGACCTTCCATCCCGTGCCACCGCCATACACCGTCGCCGAGAGCCAGGATTCCTCCTCGGTAAGGCCATCCTCCGCCACGGAGGTATACCACGCCTTCGGGAGCCCTCCCTCCCCGCCACTCCACCGATACCGTCGCTGCTTCAGGACGTCTTTCTTGTCATAGGCTGAATTCAGTGCCCACACCCTGAATGACGGCGTCCGCGCCGACTCCAGCAAGGTTTGCAACGGGAGTGTGCCATCGTCGAACGGCTCCTGCAGCAGCCGGAGCACTGCGTGGCAATCGGCGTCGGCGCGATGTCCGTCGAAGAACAGTTGGCAGCGCTTCATCAGCAGGAACTCAAGCGCCCCCGAGCTGACGCCCAGTGCCTTCCACGGTACCTCGCGTTGCGAGCAGGCCCATGCCTTTCCTTTGAACGAGGCAAGCCGACGGTCCACAAACGGCCGGTCGAATCCGGCGTTGTGGGCAATGACCAGCCCGACCTCGGCAAGCATGGCGGCCACTGCCTGCTCGTCGATGGACTTGCCGGCCACCATCTCGTCGGTGATACCAGTCAGCCGCGTGACCTCCGCCGGAATGGGCCGACCCGGATCCTCGAGACAGCTCACGGCCTCGCCGACCGTCAGAATGCGTCCGCTCTCCTTCTCAAACTCGAAAGGCACCCCGCAAAACTCGATGATCTTGTCGCGCGCGGTGTCGAGCCCCGTCGTTTCCACGTCGACAACGACCCCCATGGCGGTGGCGCTGCCATCACCTTCGTGGTACCGGGACGGGGGCACGAAACGGCGCAGCACCCGGTAATCCGGGGAGGCGTCCAGCTGGGCGGCAAGCGACTCGAGCTTGTCGGTCATCGGCGCGGGCCCGCGCGCCAGGACGACAGGTTACTCAACCATGAGTAGGGGTTGATGGTCACGCCCTCAATCCGGCGGGCGACGCCGGCCACCTGCATCGGTGCATAGAGGAAGAGTGCGGGCGCGTCGGCGTTCAGGGTGTCCATGGCCGCCCGGTAAAGCGGACCCGCCGTGGCGGTGTCCGGCGCGGAAACCGCCTGGCTGAACAGCGCATCGAACGCCGCATCCGCATAGTGCCCATAGTTCAGCTTGTCCCAGCCACCCCGGGTCCATTGATCCGCCAGCCCCCTCGGGCTCGGCTCGTCGAGCCAGGCCCCGATGTAGCTGTCAAACGCCCCGGCCGCGAGCCGCTGGTTGAACACCGGGAAGTCCACCGCCGTGATGGTGGTCTCGACGCCGAGCAGCTTCCACGACTGCTGCAGTGCCTGGGCAAGGTCCCGCCGTGTGGGGCTGGTGCCGGGCACCAGGATGTCGAAGCTCAGCACCTGCTCACCTCGCCGCCGCAACCCGTCGGCCCCGCGCGTCCAGCCGAGGGAGTCGAGAAGATGCGCGGCGGCGGCGGTGTCGAATGGCAAGGTGCGAATGTCGGGGCTGTTGATCCAGAGCAACTGCGACATCGGTCCGGAGGGAGCCACGGTGCCTTCGCCGAAAATGCCGGCGGCCAGCAATGGCCGGTCGATGCCCAGGGCCAGCGCGCGTCGCAAGACGCGGTTGCCGAGCAGTGGGTGCGATCGCCCCTTCGCGTCCTGCAACTGGAATCCGAGAAAGCCGTACGCCGCCGACGGATACCGGATCAACCGCGCGCTGGAATCCGCCGCGACTCGGGCAACACGGGAGGGAGGACCGAGCTGCTCGACGAGGTCGGCTTCTCCGGAGAGGAGGAGGTTCACGGCGGCGTCGGGGTCTGGCACGAAGCGCCAGACCACCCGCGTCAGGGTGGTGGCGGCGCCAGGCACCGGCTCGAGGCGGAGCGACTGGGCCGGCACCCAGTCGACCACCCGGAATGGCCCGCTCCCCATCACATGTGCCAGGGCGGTGTCTCCCTCCCATGCCGCACGCGGGATGGCTTCCCAGATGTGCGCCGGCAGGATGCGCACGTGCCAGGTCGCGTCGTACCACTGCTCCGGATAGGCGCGCGCAAATCGAATCAGGACGGTTGTGGAATCCTCCGGTTCGACGGTCACCTGGCCCGCGAGTGCCGGTCCCGCTTCGGTGTCGAGTGCGGGATCGGCGTACGCGGCGAACGAGAACACCACATCGTGCGCCGTGACGGGAATGCCATCCTGCCATACTGCGCCGGGCCGCAGGTGAAAGCGGAGGGTGAGGCTGTCCACCCGCTCCCAGTGGTCAGCAAGGCCGGGATGGTAGCCCGCAGGATCAATCGGCGCGGCGTCAGGGGCCAGATTCGCGAGCCGTTCGAAGACCTGGTCGGTAATGTCACGGCCGACCGTTTCGTAGACCAGGGGAGGAAAGAGCGACGACGGTTCCCCGGCGGCGGCGATGACAATGGTGCCGCATTCGGCGCATGGCGTGGCGGGCTCGCGGGCGCAGGCGAGGCCGAACGCGAGCACTGCCGGCCACGCCCACCGGGCGTGCCGCAACGTCACGCGTCGCTCCCCTCGGCGGGGATCACCATCCAGAGGACGATGTACACCAGGATACCCGGGAAGGCGACGGAGACGATCGACGCCACCACGTAGCCAACCCGAACCAGCGTCGGGTCAAGATCGAAATACTCCGCAAGCCCGCCGAGGACGCCGGCGATCATGCGGTTCTTGGTGGACCGGTGGAGGGGACGCGTCGAGCTGGACATCGGAAGGTCCTTGTGAGGATTTGACTCAATATAAGGACGGGGGCCCACCGCCCGGGGATCGCGGACCGGGGCCGGGAATCGGCTGCCTGTTGCATCCCGTTGCAACGTATCATTACAGCCAGTAATCTTCCGATGCGATCCTGGAAGCGCACCAGCAGGTCGAAACAGTGTAAATTGTTGTCTATCAATCAGTTGTGGCTTACGGCATCGATGGCACCCGGGTTGCCCTTGAAGAGGCCGAAACCAATCTGTCTTCGCGCTTCCTTCAGGAGGTTATGCCATGTCACGCAATCGTCAGCTGGTCGGAGCCCTCATGTTCGTCGGTGCACTCGCCGCGTGCGATTCATCCGGCCCCGCCAGCCAGAATCCGGCGGTCTCGCTCAACATCGCCACTCGTGGAACGGCCGCCGCCGCCGCGCCCGGCATGCAGCTGAGCGGGGCGCCGGTCGAATACACCGACGGCACCAACACGCTGGTCATCAACAGCGTGGAGATGGTGGTGAAGGAACTGGAGCTCAAGCGCTCCGAGTACACCAGCCAGTGCGACAGCACGGCGTCGAAGGACCAGTGCGAGGAGCTCGAGTCGGGCCCGTACCTGCTCGACCTGCCGCTCTCCGCCGGTGCCACCTCGGTGATCACCGTCGACGTGTTGCCCGGCACCTACGACGAGTTCGAGTTCAAGGTGCACAAGCCGTCGGACGACTCGGAAAACGCCGCCTTCCTGGCCGCGCACCCCGACTTCAACGGCGTGAGCATCCGGGTCACCGGCACCTGGAACGGCGCCGCGTTCACCTACGAGACGGACGTCAGCGCCGAGCAGGAGATGGACCTCTCGCCGCCCCTCGTGGTCACCGATGCCGGCACCTCCGACTTCACGCTGTACATTGATATCGGTACCTGGTTCCGCGCGAATGACAATTCTCTCATCGATCCGTCCAGCGCCAACAGCGGCGGGCCGAACGAGAGCGTCGTCAACAGCAACATCACCAGCTCGTTCGATGCCTTCGAGGACGAGAACCACGACGGCCACGACGACCACGGAAGCGACTGACCTGACCACGAGACCGCATGGTTGAGCACACCCCGAGAGTGGAAGCTGTTGTTGTCAGCGACAGCTTCCACGGTTCGCTCACCGACCTGGTGAAGGAGGCGGGGGGGCGGCTGTCCACGCGGGCAGCCGGGGGCGGAGCCCCAGCCGACCCCCCCGCGGCCGTGCTGGTGATGGCGGGGGGACGGGAAGGCGAGGCGCTGGCGGAGTTGCCGGTGCTGGGCGACGCACCCTGGTACTTCATCGGCTCGACGCCCGACCACCGGATCGCGGCCGCCGCCGTCCGGGCAGGCGCCAGCGACTACCTGGTTCTGCCGGAAGATCTCGATGTGTTGCGCCGCTCGCTGGAGCGGGACATCCGGACCGCGCGCGCCAGGGTGGAGGCCGCGGAGTTTGCCGCCAGCGAGGGCGCCGATGCCGGGTTTGCCGCCATCGTCGGCCGGAGCCCAGGGTTGAGCGCGGTGCTGGAGCAGGCCAAACGGGTCGCCGGTCACCGCGATGTCACGGTCCTCCTCGGGGGGGAGACCGGCACCGGGAAGGAGCTCCTGGCCCGCGCCATTCACTATGCGAGTCCCCGGGCCGCGCAACCGTTTGTCGAGGTGAACTGTGCGGCGATTCCCGCCAACCTCCTCGAGAGCGAGCTGTTCGGGCACGAGCGCGGCGCCTTTACCGGAGCCGTGGCCGCCAAGCCGGGGCTCTTCGAACAGGCGCACGGTGGCACGCTCTTTCTCGACGAGATCGGGCATATGCCACTGGAACTCCAGGCCAAGCTCCTGCGGGCGCTGGAGAGCAGAGAGATCCGGCGGGTCGGCGGCACCAGTACCAGGAAGGTGGACATCCGGCTCCTCGCCGCGACGCATCTCGACCTGGCGCTGGCCGTGCGGGAGAAGGCCTTTCGCGAGGACCTGTACTATCGACTGAACGTGGTCCGCCTCGTCCTGCCGCCGCTCCGGGACCGTGGGAACGACCTGGAACTCCTGGCGGAGACCTTCGCCGCTGAACTGGCGGAGCGGTACGGGCTCCCGGTCCCGGTGAGCAGCACGGACTTCGGCGAGGCCCTCGCCCGGCACACCTGGCCGGGCAATGTGCGCGAACTGCGCAACGCGCTGGAACGGGTGCTGGTGCTCTCGAAGCCCGGCACGCTGGACGTCTCGGTGCTGGACTTCGGAACTGCGCCAGCCGCACAGGAGCCTGCCGTCAACGGGACCCTGCCGTTTCCCGCGGACCTGGCCGCGATCACCATGGCCGCCGTGCAGGGCATGCTCGCGCTCTGCGACGGCAACAAGAGCGCCGCCGCGCGCCGGCTCGGCATTTCCCGTCCGCGGCTGCAGCGGGTGCTCGACCAGATGGACGACTGATGCGATTCGACTTCGTGAAAGGATATTCCATGCGCTCCGCCCGACTCCTCCCGTTCATCCTGGCCGCCGCCGCGGCGGCCTGCACCGACTCCGGCGGGCCGAACACCGACGAGGTGAAACCGCCGAGCGCTCTCACCATCATCCGTCTCCCCGCCGGCAGCCCGGCGATCTGGAATCCGGTGGATTCGTTCTACGCCAAGAAGGGCGAGGACCGCATCCTCCGCATCGACTTCACCAACGCCGCCGGCACCGGTCCCGGTGAGGAGTACATGCGGCTCCGCGTGGATGCCGGGAGCCTGCTCAACTATCCGGACGGCACACCGATCGCCGTCGGGGATTCGGTCCTGATCACGGTGCGAGTGCAGGACCCCGCGCTGGTGCAGTTTGAGTTCCAGCCCGCCGGGCTCACCTTCAACCCGAGCCTCCCGGCCCAGCTGAAGATCGAATACGGCGAGACCGGCGGTGACTTCGACGACGACGGCGACGTGGACGCCGAGGACAGCAACATCGAGCAGGTTATGGCGATCTGGCGCCAGGAGCAGCCAGGCGACTCGTACCTGAAGCTCGGCGGCGTCAAGATCGAGGAGCTCAACGAGATCGAGGCGGACATCCTCGGGTTCACCCGGTACGCGATCGCCTACTGAGTATTCGATGACCACGCCTCCCGCCGCCGATCCCGGCACCGTGCTCCGCGACGCCACCGCCGCGATGCGCCAGGGCAACCTGCCCGGCGCCGCCGCGCTGGCGGCCGCCGCGGCAGCGCGCTTCCGCGCCAGGGGAGACGCGGACGGGCGGATGCGGGCGGAGAACCTGCTCGGGGCGGTTGCGTGGGAAACCGGGCAAGTTGGGGACGCGGAACGCTACTTCGGCACCGCACTGGAGCTGGCACACACCCTCGACGACAGCCTGATGACGGCCCGCGCATCCAATAACCTCGCCTCCGTGGCCCACCTGACCGGCCGCCCCGACCTGGCGCTCAGCCTCTACCGGACGGCGCTGCTCTCCTATCAGCGCCTCGGCGATCGTCGCGGGATGGCGGAGACCTCACACAACCTCGGCATCGCCTTTCGTCAGTTGAGTCAGTGGACCGATGCCGAGCGCGCCGCGGAGGAGGCCGTGCGGCACGCCGAGCAACTCGGTGACAACGCGCTCCGCAGCCTGGCGCTGGTGGGACTGGCGGAACTGCACTTGGAACTGAAGGGATGGCCGCTGGCGGAGCGGGAAATCGAACGTGCCGCCGTCCTCGCCGCCGAGGGGGACGATCCGGTCGGCGTCGCGGAAGCACGCCGGCTCCGGGCCCTGCTCCACCTGGGGCTTGGCCACGCCGTTGCCGCGCTCGACGAGGCGCAGGGCGCGCGCCAGGAGGCCCGGAGTCTCGGCACCGCCCTTCTCGAGGCGGAATGCACTACGGTCGCCGCGCGCGCCGCGCGGGCGCTCGGTAAGCGCGACCTGGCCGAGTCGTTGCGCACCGAGGCGGAGGCAGGGCTGACGCGGCTGGGCGCCGCCGGGTTGCTCGATCGGTTCAGAAACGAGTGGGGCGCCTGATCGGCGCCCCTCTTGTTATCTGGTAGATGGGAGCCGGGGTCAGTGCCCCTGCTCCTCCTTGTGCTCCTCCGCCACGCGGGCGGCGACGTCCGGTGGCGCCTCCACATACCCGTGAAAACTGTGCCGGAAAGTCCCCCGTCCATGCGTGATCGAATACAGCGTTGTGGTGTACCGGTAGAGTTCTGACTCCGGCACCACCGCCTGCACCTTGGTCAACCGGCCATCGAGTGCCGTGCCGAGAATCTGTCCGCGGCGCGCGCTGAGGTCGCCCATCACGTCGCCAAGCACATCCTCCGGCGTCCAAACCTCCAAGTCCGCCAGCGGCTCGAGCAGAACCGGACGCGCATTGGGCGCCACGTTTCGGAAGGCCAGGATACCGGCCATCTTGAACGACATCTCGTTCGAGTCCACGTCGTGGTACGACCCGTCGAAGCACTCCACCTTGAAGTCCACCACGGGATAGCCCGCCACCACACCCCGCTCGGCCGACTCCTGGATGCCGCGGTCCACGGCAGGGATGTACTTCCCGGGAATGACGCCCCCCACGATCTTGTCCACGAATTCGTACCCGGCTCCCCGCGGGAGCGGTGCGATACGGATCTTGCAATCGCCGTACTGTCCGCGGCCACCGCTCTGCTTCTTGTGCTTCCCCTGCCCCTCCGCCTTCCCCTTGAATGTCTCGCGGTATGCGATCCGGGGCCGCGCCAGATCGGCGTGCACCCCGTACTTCTGGGTGAGCCGTCCGAGGAGGATCTCGAAGTGCCGCTCCCCCATGCCGTGGATCAGCGTCTGCCGAAGCTCGGAGTTGTATTCGAAATGGAAGGTCGGGTCCTCCTCGTGGAGCTTGTGGAGCCCCGCCGCCAGCTTGTCCTCCTCGCCGCGCTGCTTGACCACCACCGCTGCGGAGGCCACCGCCTCGGGGAACGGAATCGGTGAGAGATGGACGGGTGCATCCCGCAGGCAGAAGGTGTCTCCGGTGTGGGTGTCGCGCAGCTTGGCGACCGACCCGATGTCACCGGCGCAGAGCTCACTCACCTCGGTGCGCTCCCGGCCCTGCTGGACCGACAGGTGGTTCAGCTTTTCGGCCACTTCGTGCTCGGCGTTCCAGACTTCGGCTCCGTTCTTCAGTCCGCCACGATAGAGGCGGAACAGGGTCACGTCACCGACGTGTGGCTCGGAGGTTGTCTTGAAGACCCGGCCGAGCAGGGGTGCGTCCGCGGGTGCCGGCACCTCGGCAGGCGACGGGAGCAGGTCCACCATTTCGGTCAGGAGCGCGCGCATTCCGTAGGTCAGCTGGGCGCTGCCCACGAACAGCGGGACGATCGCGCCCTCCGCCACCGCCTTCTTCAGGGCGGCCGTCACCTCCTCGCGCGGGATCACTTCCCCGCTCAGGTACCGCTCGACCAGGGCATCGTCGGTCGACGCGACGGTCTCGACCAACTGTTCGGTGTACGCCTTGACCCGGTCCTGGTACTCCGGCGGCACGTCCACTTCCTCATAGTCCCCCGACTTGGTGCCGGCGGTATAGAGGTGCGCCTTGCCGGAAAAGAGATTGACGATGCCGCCAAACTGGGAACCGCCCCCGATCGGGATTTCCACCGGCAACACCTTGGGTGTCAGATGCGCCTTGACGTCGGCGAAGACCCGCTCGAAATCGGCGTTGTCCTTGTCCATCTGGCCCACGAAGAGGAGTCGCGGCAGGTGGAGCTGATCGCACACCTCCCAGACCTTTTCGGTGCCGACTTCGACGCCGCTCACGCCGCTCAGCACCACGACCGCCGCATCCGCGGCGTGCAGCGCCGTCACGGCCTCGCCGAAGAAATCGAGATAGCCGGGGGTGTCGAGCAGGTTGAGCTTGGTGTCCATCCACTCGGCGTAGGCCAGGCCGAGGCTGATCGAGTGCTGGCGGGAAATTTCGTCGGGAGTGTAGTCGGTGAGGGTCGTGCCGTCCTTGATGTTGCCGTGGCGCCGGCTGGCACCAGAGACAAAGGCGAGCGCGTCAACCAGGGTGGTTTTGCCGCTCCCGCCGTGGCCGACAAACGCCACGTTGCGGATCGCGTCCGAGCCATAGACACGCATGGTCTGCACCTCCTTGTGATCGGGTCAAGGGAGTTTGCAGGCCAATCCCGCCGTTGTCAAACGCCGAATGAAAGACTTGATGAATTCACTGTGAAGCGTTCGCCGGGGCCACCTTCGGCGTGCTTTGCGCCTCCATCCAGGTGGAGCCGATGATCTGGCCGACGGGAACCAGGAGGAGCCATAGCCCCGTATCGTCGATTGAGGATCCGACCGCGATGCCGAGCCCTCCGATGGCGGCCGAGACCAGCACACCCTTCAGCAGCTCACCGCGCCCATGGTTGCCGAGGTGCACGCCGAGCGGAATTGCGAATGAGCCTCCCACCAGGGCGCCACTGATGGCAGGTCCGAAGCCGCACTCACCCGAGTAACTGCCGTTACATCCGACCGCGCTGCCCACCGCTGCTCCGATCGCCCACCCGATCGCCCAGCCCGTGACCCCGCCAAGCAGCATCCCGCTTCCATTCGGGGGGGCGTGGCCGCTGTCAGGCGCGGGGCGGTCAGGAAGGAGGGCGGAAGTGGGCGGACGCCAGCTCTCGAAGTGTGTGGGCGCCGGCATCTGGGCCTGGAGGGCGGGAGGCACGGCGAGCAGGAGCGCCACGATACCGAACAACGCTGGGCGGACGCGCACGGTGCCTCCCGAGGGTTGGAGCCGACGAGGGCATCGGCATCCCGCCGGGGAACCTATTATCCTGCCGCCATGCCCGCCATCACGATCACCCGTTGCGTCTGCCAGCGGATGCCGTTTGCCACGCTGCTTCCCCTGGCACGCGCCCACCACTGGACGTTCGACGACATCCTGCGCGAAACGGGCTGCGGCGACCAATGCGGACTGTGCCGCCCCTACCTGCGAGCCATGCTCAACTCCGGGACAACCGAATTCCACGAGGTCCTGTGGGAATAGGGACGGCGCACGCCCTCCGGTCTCCGGCCCGCCGTCCATATATCTTTCCATCCCATGCCCTCCCCCCTGCCCCAGGTCCTGCGCCGCGGCCCGTCGCCTGACGTGTACACGGCCCTCGCCACCGTCTGCGGCTGGGTCGGCATCTATCTCGTGTGGCAGCAGAATCTCCTCGGGCTCCTCCTCGTCCTGCTGACCACGGTGCTCGCCTGGGCGGGATTCATCCAGGCACGGGCGGTGGCCGAGCGCCAGGCCCGGTCGCTCCGTGATGCGCTCTCGGCCGCCGCCGCAAGGAACCGGGAGCTCGAGCGGCTTCGCCGGCTGGCCGCCAGCCTCCTCGCCGGACGCCGGCTCGAGGACATCCTCACGGAAGTGACGCAGGCGGCCGCCGACCTCCTCGAAAGCGAGGCCGCGCTCGTGGCCCTGGTGGTCGAGGAGGGGCGCTTCCTCAAGATCTCCGCCGGCAGCGGACCGCTGGCGCCGGTGATCGGCCAGCTCCTCCCCATGGACCAGTCACTTTCGGGGTGGGTGGTGGTGAACGACCAGTCCCTGATCAGCGAGAACATGGACGCCGACCCCCGGAGCTTTCGCCCCGACGGGACGCCCGCCTCGCTGCGTTCCGCGGCGCTCGTGCCGCTGCGCTCCGCCGGCCTCGTTATCGGCACGATCAGCGTGCACAATCGCCGCGACGGCCGCCAGTACGACGACGACGCGCTCCAGTTGCTCCAGACCCTGGGCGACCAGGTGGTCGTCGCGATCGACCGCACCAACGTGCTGGAGGAGAGCCGCCGCAACGAACACGCGCTCGACCGGAAGAACCGCGAACTCGTCCGGGCCACCCAGCTCAAGAGTCAGTTCCTGGCGAACATGTCCCACGAGTTGCGCACCCCCCTCAACGCCATCAACGGGTTCTCCGACCTCCTGCTGACCGAGGCGGTCGGGCCGGTCAACGCCGAGCAGCGTGAGTTTCTCGAAGCGGTGCTCCGCAACGGCCGGCACCTGCTGGAGATGATCAACAGCGTGCTCGACCTCTCCAAGATCGAGGCCGGCGCCATGACCCTGCAACTCGGGCCCACCGATCTGCGGGAGGCGGTGACCGCCGCCGTGGCGGATACGGCCAGTCTCCGCACCGTCCGCCGACAGGGCTGTACGGTCGAGGTGGAGGACGGGGCGCTCGTCGCCGTGGCCGACGAACTCCGGGTCAAGCAGGTGCTGATCAACCTGCTGTCGAACGCCTCCAAGTTCACCCCGGAGGCGGGCGAGATCCGTCTCGCGGTGGTCCGCACGCGGGCGCCGCTGCCCGTGCCCTCCGGTGACGACGGGGAGGCCACGCGCCTGCTGTCGCGTGACGCCATCTGGGTCTCGGTCAGCGACACGGGCATCGGGTTCCGGCCCGAGGACGCCGCGCGGCTCTTTCTTGAGTTCAGCCAGGTGGACAGCTCCGCAAGCAGGCAGCAGCAGGGCACCGGACTCGGCCTGGCCCTGAGCAAGCGGTTCGTCGAACTGCACGGCGGGACCATCGGCGCGGAATCGATCTTCGGCCGGGGCAGCACCTTCTGGTTCATCCTCCCCGTCGACGGCCCCCTCCCGATGCAGGTGGCCACCCCCCACGCGGGCGCGCGAGGGGAGTCCTGATGCGCCCGCTGATCATCGGCGTCGCCGGGGGATCCGGTTCGGGGAAGACCACCGTTGCGATGGCCATCCACGCCCGGCTCGGCGTGGACGCCGTCTTCCTCGACCAGGACGCCTATTACGCGGACCTCGGGCACCTCCCCCTCGAGGAGCGCATCCGGACCAACTTCGACCATCCGGACGCCCTCGACACCGACCTCATGGTGGCACATCTCGAAGCCCTGGCGTCGGGCCGGCCGATCGATAAACCCACCTACGACTTCGCGCAGCACACGCGCGCGCCGGGCACCATCCGGGTGGAACCCCGCGACGTCATTCTCGTGGACGGCATCCTCATCTTCGCCGACGCCCGCCTTCGCGGGCTCTTCGACGTCAAGGTGTTCGTGGACGTGGCCGACGACTTGCGCTTCATCCGCCGCATGCAGCGCGACGTCTCGGAACGGGGTCGCTCGGTGGATTCGGTCATTGCCCAGTACCTCGGGACCGTCCGCCCGATGCACCTCGAGTTCGTGGAACCCTCGAAGCGCTACGCCGACATCATCGTCCCCGAGGGGGGACGGAACACCATCGCCATCCAGATGCTCGAGGCCCGGGTGGCGGCGGAGATCGCCCGCCGGCGTGGCGCACCGGGGTAACCCTGCCCGATTGTCCTCCGGCCACGCCGGACTATCTTTCCCCCCGTCCTAACCATGCCTTTCTCTTTCGGAGACCGTCCCATGCGACGCGTTACCTCACTGCTCACCCTCGCGGCCCTTCTGGCCGTTCCCGCCGTGGCCTCCGCACAGGTCTCGACCGACCTCGCCGTCACCCGCCAGCAGATCCAGGCCGACCGCCAGGCGATTGTTGCCCAGAACCTGCCGCTGACCGAGGCCCAGGCCGCCAAGTTCTGGCCGATGTACCAGGAGTATCGCACGGCCGTCGGCAAGATCGCCGACCAGCGGATCAGCCTCCTCATGACCCCGACCGCCGCCGACACCGCGACGGACAAGGAGATCAACAACGCCCTGAACCAGTGGGTGAAGCTCGGCGGACAGTACGCCAAGCTGCAGGGCGACTGGATCAAGAAGTTCCAGCCCGTGCTCGGCGCGGCGGGCACCGTCCGCTTCTACCAGATCGAGACCCGTCTCGACCTGATCGTCCAGGCGTCGCTCGCATCGCAAATCCCGCTCGTGCCGGTGCAGTGATCCGCAGGACTTCCTTCATGTCGCCCCGGCGTGGCGTTTGGGCCATGGCCGGGGCGGTCTGCATCCTGGCTCTCGGCGCCTGCGCTCCCAAGCCGGTGCCGAAGCCCGAGTATGTCGGGCGTACCGCGTGCGCCTCCTGTCATGCGACGGAGGATTCGCTCTGGCAGGGGTCGCACCATGCCCAGGCGATGGCCGTCGCCGACAGCACGACGGTCCTCGGCAACTTCGAGAACGCCACCTACACCTACAACGGCCTTACATCGAGGTTCTTCCGACGCGACGGCCAGTACTGGGTCAACACGGAGGGCCCCGACGGCACGATGGTCGACTATCCCATCAGCTACACCTTCGGGGTGTACCCCCTGCAGCAGTATCTGATCGCCTTTCCGCGCGGACGGTACCAGGCGCTCGGAATTGCGTGGGACACCCGCACCAAGGCCGAGGGCGGACAGCGCTGGTACCATCTCTATCCCGGTGAACAGGTCGATCACCGCGACGTCCTGCACTGGACCGGCGTGCTGCAAAACTGGAACTTCATGTGCGCGCAGTGCCACTCGACCAACCTGCAGAAGGGATACAGCGAGGCGGCGGACAGCTACGCGACGACCTGGTCGGAAATCGACGTGTCGTGCGAGGCCTGCCACGGTCCGGGCAGTAACCATGTCGCGCTCGCCGAGGGCCGAAAGGGAACGGCGGGTGCGTGGACCGGCGGATCAGGATTGACGGTCTCCTTCCACGACACGGCCGCAACGGCCTGGATCATGGACCCCGCCACCGGGATTGCACGCCGAAGCGCGCCACGTGCCAACCGGATGGAAGTCGAGACCTGCGGGCTCTGTCACGCGCGGCGGGGACAGGTCTGGCCGGATTCCGGCGCGGGCCAGATCCTGGCCCAGACCCAGCGCGTCGCGCTGCTCGACGAGGGGCTCTATTTCGCGGACGGACAGCAGGACGACGAGGTGTACGAGTACGGATCCTTCGTGCAGAGCAAGATGTACCGGGCCGGCGTCACCTGCAGCGATTGCCACGACGCGCATCGGAGCACCACCAGGGTGACGGACAATGCCGTATGCGCTACCTGCCACCTGCCCACGCGCTACGACACCACGGCGCATACCCATCACGCGGCGGGCACGGCCGGCGCGGGCTGCGTCGATTGCCACATGACCCCGCGCAACTACATGGGCGTGGACGCGCGGCGCGATCACGGCATGAAGATTCCACGCCCCGATCTCACCGCTTCGACCGGCGCGCCCAACGCCTGCACCGCATGCCACGGCGACAAGTCAGTGGCATGGGCCGCCGCGCAGGCCGAGGCATGGTATGGCGCTCCCGACACCGTACCGATTCCGGTCGCGGTGGCAATCGCGAGAGCATGGTCGGCCACCCCAGGGGCAGGCGACGTACTCGTGGCCATCTCCCGAGACACGGCCCGCGCGGGCATCACCCGGGCGACGGCCATTTCCCTGATGGCGCAGAACCCGGCCCGCTACTCGATCGGCGCCATCCAGATCGCGCTCAGCAACCCGGACCCGCTGATTCGGCGGGCCGCCGTCGAACAGGTGGAGCTGCTCGACCCATCAATGCGGGCACCGATGGCGCTGCCGATGCTGTCTGATTCCGTGCGGACCGTCCGGCTTGCAGCGTTGCCCACGGTGGCCGGCCTGCCCGACTCCGGATGGTCGGCACCGGAGCGAGCCGCCTTTGCCCGGGTGCTCGCCGAGTACCGCACCTCCCAGCGCTACAACGCCGACCGCCCGGAATCGTGGGCCAATCTCGGCAACCTCGAGAGCCGGCTCGGCGACCCCGCCGCGGCAGTCGCCAACTACCTTCACGCCATCCAGCTCGCACCCCAATTCGTGCCCGCGTACACCCAGCTCGCCGAAGTCTACCGGACCGCGGGGCAGGAGTCGCAGGCCGACTCCATCTTGCGGGCGGGATTGCAACAGGTGCCCGGTTCGACCGATCTCAAGTACCAGCTCGGCCTGGCGCTGGTCCGGCAGCAGCGGATTGGCGATGCGCTGCCATACCTCAAGGCGGCGGCCGCGTCCGGGATGGCGCACTACGCCTATGTGTATGGCGTTGCGCTCTTTGAGGTCGGTCAGCAGGGGCAGGCCATCACTGAGCTGCAGAAGGCGCTCACGGCAGCGCCCGACAACCAGGAATTGCTGTACGGCCTGGCGTCGATTGCCGCGGCAGCGGGGCAGCGAGACGTGGCGCTGCCGCCGGCGCGAAAGCTGGCCAGAATGAATCCGGACAACCAGGAGATCCAGCAATTCCTGGCTCAGCTGGAAGGGGCGCCCGGCCAGTAGTCTGGCCACGCGCCGCGTCGGTCAGGGCGGCGGCGCTGGGGCGGGCGGGTTCCATGGCGCCGAGAGGTAGGCGACCGCGGCGGGGCGGTCAGGCAGGAAGCCCTGGTAGTCGCGCTCGAGGTCGTAGTGTTCCGGATTGTGGGGCCGCTCGGTGACAAGCGCATCGTGCAGGCACCATTTGGCGCCCGCCTTGCATCCCGAGCGCGACGCATTCACGGCCAGCACACCCCCCTCAACGGCGTACCGGGTTCCGAGCGCAATCATCGTTGCGGCATTTGCCGATCGCGTACCGGTTGTGCTGTCCTCGGCATAGACGAAATAGGCCCGCCGGAGGTGCTCGACGATGGCAGGCGTCAACCCGGACTCGCCGCCATCGAGGTCGTAGTACACGATCCGCCCCAGCAACCTCTGCCCCACCGCTCCCATCTCCTCCAGTTCCGTGAACAGTTCGTGTGCCACGAAGCTCCCACTCGAATGGGCGGCGACGATGACCAGGCCCCGCTTCCGCGTCAGGAGCTGGCGGGCCAGGGCCCGGTTGCCGATTTCGCGGCCGGCATAGTCCACCGCTGCAGGTCCGCGCACAGCACAGAGATAGCGGATACCCCGGGTCGCCAGGGCCGTCCGGTAGACCTCATCAACCCAGGCTTGCGCCCAGGCCTCCTTTACCCCCCAGCCGCCGTAAGCGAGGAACGTCCCGTAGACTTCCGTCCGGCCTGTATCCCGGCAGGACACGCCGGGGCCCACCACGACCCAGTCCCGTGGCGCCATCCACAACAATGCGGTCAGTGCGAGAAATACCTCCATCATGTCCCGATCTTCTCCATTCGGTGTGTGCTTGACGGGGCTTTGTCGGAGGCGCACTTTCCCCACTTCGGTGGTTCCCTCATCTCGCCCACGAAACGTAACCGCCCTCGCGGGGCTGGACCGTACCTCACTCAAGGATCCTGGCGTGCCCTTTCTGACACACTCTGGCCGGTGCACGGCGGCATTCGGGCTGGTGCTTGGTCTCGCCGCATGTGGCGACAAGGCTCCTCCGCAGCTGCCCCCGCCCGCCGTCACGATCGTCACCACCGCGCCGCACGACATTCCGGCCAGCATCGAACTGGTTGGACAGGGGGCCGCGTCCAAGTTCATCGAGGTGCGATCGCAGCTCAACGGGGTGATCATCGAGCGGCCGTACACCGAGGGCAGTGACGTGGCCAAGGGGACACTCCTCTTTCGGCTGGATCCCACGGTCTACGAGGCCGCCGCGCGCAGCACCCAGGCGGCGGCGGACAACGCCCAGGCACGGCTCGACAACGCGGAGCGCACCCTGAAGCGCCTGACACCGCTCCTCGCCGAGGGCGCCGTCTCCCAGAAGGACGTGGACGACGCCACCACCGAGCTTCAGCAGGCGCAGGCCTCGCTCGCCGAGGCCACCGCCAACGCCGACCGGGCGCGGAAGGACTACGACGACACCTTCATCCGGGCCGAGATTCCCGGCCGGGCCGGCCGCGCGGCACTCCCCCTCGGGGCGCGGGTCACCGGGCCGGCAGACATTCTCACCGACCTCCAGCAGATCGATCCCATCTACGTCTACTTCAGTCCCTCGGACCTGGAGTTGCTGCGGTTCCGCCGGGAGCGCGCCGAAGGGAAGCTGGTCTTCCCGGCCGGCAAGCTGCAGGTGGAGGTCCGCCTCTCGGACGGTACGCCGCTGCCCTCGAAGGGGCAGCTGGACTTTGCCGACCTCTCGCTCGACTCACGCACGGGCACCCAGCAGTACCGGGCCGAGTTTCGAAATCCCGACCGGATTCTTCTCCCCGGGCAATTCGTCCGGGTGCGGATCCTTGGCGTGACCCGGCGCGACGCCATCGTCGTCCCGCAGCGGGCCGTGCAGCAGGGACTCGGGGGGGCCTTTGTCTACGTCGTCACCGACGGTGACACCGCCCGTGCCCGCACCGTCGTGGCCTCGAATTGGGAAGGCGACGGCTGGGTCATCGACAGCGGCCTCGTCGCCAGCGAGCGCGTCATCGTGGACGGGATCCAGCGGGTCATCGCCGGACGCCCGGTGCGCATCACGACCGGCGCCGACTCGGCCGCGACGCCCGCCACCGCCGCGCCATGAGCGACCACACCCCGGCCGCGCCGGGCGGCGCCCCCTACGTCGCGAAGAACCTGTTCATCCGGCGACCGATTCTCGCGGCCGTCATCTCCATCGTGATCGTCCTGGTCGGTGTGGCCGCCATCAGCGCGCTGCCGATTTCGCTCTACCCGCGCATCACCCCGCCCAGCGTGAACGTGACGGCCGTCTATCCCGGCGCGACCGCCGAAGACGTTGCGCAGGCGGTGGCGGCGCCCATCGAACAGCAGCTGTCCAGTCTCGACGGCCTGCTCTACTTCAAGTCGTCGAACGGCAGCGACGGCACGATGAACCTGTCCATCTACTTCGATATCGATCGCGACCAGGACCTCGCGGCGGTCGACGTGCAGAACCAGGTCAAGCTCGCCGAACCGCAGCTCCCCGAGGAAGTCCGACGCCAGGGCATCACCGTCAAGAAGTCGCAGCCGGACATCCTGCTGATGGCGGCGCTCACCTCCGACGATCCCCGGTACGACGCCGAGTACCTGAGTAACTACGCGAAGATCAACATCGAGGACGAGCTCAAGCGCATCCCGGGCGTGGGCGACGCTTATGTCTATGGCCAGCTTGAGTTCTCGATGCTGCTGCAGCTCGATCCCGACCGCATGGCACAGCTCGGCCTGACGGTGGCGGACGTGCAGAACGCCGTGCGCGAGCAGAACGCCACCAATCCCGGCGGCCGCGTGGGGCGGGAGCCGTCGCCCCCCGGCACCGAACTGACCGTCCCCGTCACGACCAAGGGACGCCTGAAGACCACCGAGGAGTTTGGCAGCATCATCCTGCGGGCCGGCCCCGACGGGGCGATCCTGCGCCTGTCCGACATCGCCGATGTCAAGCTGGGCGCCAGGAACTACGACCTGGTCGGGCGGCTCAACAGCCAGCCCACCACGCTCATCCTCGTGTACAGTCGTGCCGGCGCGAACGCGCTCGACCTCCGGGAGAGGCTGGGCCACCGGCTCGAGGAGCTGGCCCAGAACTTCCCGCCCGGTGTCAAGTACACCATCGCGTATGACACGACGCCGTTCATTGAGGCCTCGATCGAGGAGGTGATCCACACCCTCGGCGAGGCGATGCTGCTCGTGACGCTCGTCGTGTTCATCTTCCTGCAGAGCTGGCGGACCACCCTCATCCCGCTCCTGGCGGTCCCGGTCTCCATCGTGGGGACATTTGCCGGCATGGCATTGCTGGGCTTCAGCATCAACATCCTGACTCTCTTCGGGCTGGTCCTGGCCATCGGGATCGTGGTGGACGACGCCATCATCGTGATCGAGAACGTCGAGCGGATCATGGCGACCGAGCACGTCGGCGTCGTCGAGGCCACAGACAAGGCGATGAGCCAGGTCACCGGCGCCCTGATCGCGGTGGTGCTGGTGCTCGGCGCGGTGTTCATCCCGGTCGGGTTCATGGGCGGCATCACCGGTGCGATGTTCATGCAGTTTGCCGTGACCATCGTCGTGTCCGTGACGCTCTCGGGCATCGTGGCGCTGACCCTGACTCCGGCGCTCTGCACCCTGCTTATCAAGGACGAGCACCCGGCCAAGGGCCGGTTCTTCACCTGGTTCAACTCGACCTTCGACCGGTTTACCGGCACCTACATGGGTGGGGTGCGCGGCGTGCTCGGCCGCCCCCGAACCTTCCTGGCTGTGTTCGCGGTCATCCTCGCGCTGATTGTCGTGCTCTTCAAGACCATCCCCGGCGGCTTCGTCCCGACCGAAGACAAGGGCTATTTCGCCATGGCGGTCCAGCTGCCGTCCGGAGCCTCCCGCCAGCGGACGGACTCCGCCGTCGCCCGGGTGGAGGCGATCCTGGAACGACAGCCCGGCGTCGCCAACGTGATCACCCTCGTCGGGCTCGACTTCATCCAGAACGCCAACCTGACGAACACCGCCGCGCTGTTCGTGATGCTGAAGCCCTGGGGCGAGCGCACCGACGAGGCCACCAGCATCAACGCGATCATCGGGGCGGTGAACCGCCAGCTCTCCCAGATGCCGGAAGCCGCGGCGTTCGCGTTCAACCTGCCGGAAATCCCCGGGCTCGGCAGCACTGCCGGCCTCGAGATGAACCTGCTCGACCGGTCGGGCGGGAGCGTGAAGGAGTTTGCCGGCGTCGTCAACGAGTTCGTCGGCGCGGCGCGGCGGTCGCCCGACGTGGTGGGCGCCCGGACCCTGATCAGCGTCAATACGCCGCAGGTGTACGTGACGGTCGACCGGGAAAAGGTCAAGTCGCTGGGGGTGTCGCTCACCGACGTCTTCCAGACCCTGCAGGCCATGCTGTCGGCGGTGTACATCAACGACTTCAACCTCTTCGGGCGCACCTACCGCGTGCAGGCCGAGGCGCAACCACGCTTCCGCATCACCCCCGGCGACATCGGCAAGCTCTACGTGGCCGCCCCGGGCGGTGCCATGGTCCCGATTTCTTCGCTGGTGAAGACCGAGTTCGTGGGTGGCCCTTCCGTCGTGACCCGGTTCAACGGGTTCACCTCCGCGCTCGTCACCGCCGAACCGGCGCCGGGCAAGAGCACCGGCCAGATGATGGCCGCGGTCGAGGCAACGGCGGGGGAATTTGCCGATCGCGGGATCGCGTACGCGTACAGCGGGCAGTCCTACCAGGAAAAGATCGCGCAGGCGCAGGGGAGCATGGTGTTCGTGCTCGGCATCCTGCTCGTCTTCCTCGTCCTCGCCGCGCAGTACGAGAGCTGGTCGATCCCCTTTGGCGTGCTCCTCGGTGTGCCCTTCGGCGTGGTGGGTGCCCTCATCGGCATTCTCCTCCGCGGCGTGCCCAACGACGTCTACTTCCAGATCGGGCTCGTGACCGTCATCGGCCTGGCCGCCAAGAACGCCATCCTCATCGTGGAGTTTGCCAATACCCTCCGCCTTGCGGGGGCCACGGTGCGCGCCGCCACGCTCGAGGCCGCGAAGGACCGGTTTCGGCCGATCCTCATGACGTCGTTCGCGTTCATCCTCGGCGTCGTCCCGATGCTGATCGCGAGCGGGGCCGGCGCGCAAAGCCGCCACTCGCTCGCTACCGGCGTCTTTGCCGGCATGCTCATCGCCACCGCGCTTGGCGTCTTGTTCATCCCGCTTTTCTTCTACCTCATCGCCGGCGCAGGACAGACACCGGCGGCGGAAGGGGCGGAGCCATGATGCGCCACCACCTGGCGTCCGGACTGGCGGCCCTGGCCCTCGGCGCCTGCGCCGTCGGCCCCGGCTACGAACGGCCGCCGACGCCGATGCCGGCCGCCTACCGCGGCGACACGCTGCAGATTGTCCGGGACACCGCCGCCGCCATCGCGCCGCTGGTGCCGCCCGCCGCGTCCGCGACCGACACGATCGCTCCCACCTGGAACCAGACGCTTGGCGACACCGTGCTGCTCGCCCTGATGGACACCGCGCGCGCCCACAACCAGGACCTGCTCGCGACCATCGCCGTCACCCGGGAGTTCCAGGCTCGCTACGCGATCGCGCGCAGCGGCTTCTTCCCGCAGGTGAACGTGAGCGGGGCCGGCGGCACCATCGACTCGCGGATCCCCGGCGTCAGTGGCGACCTCTACACGGCTTCCGCCGACGCCGCCTGGGAGCTCGACCTCTGGGGCCGGGTCCGGCGCACCAGCGAGGCCGGCAAGGCCACCTACTTCGCGCGGACGGAGGAACTCCGCGGCGCCGAGCTGAGTCTCGCCGCGGCGGTGGCCACCGGGTATTTCGCGCTGCTCCAGTTCGACCGGCAGCTGGCGGTGGCGGAGCGGACGCTCGCCTCACGCCAGGAAACCGCGGCGCTCTCCCGCGCCCGCTTCCGCGAAGGGCAGGTGTCCCGGCTGGACGTGTTGCAATTCGAGTCGCAAGTCCAGGAAACCCAGGCGCAGCTGGCCTCCATTGCCCGTCTCCGCTCCGAGCAGGAAAACGCGCTGAGCGTCCTGGTCGGGCTGCCTCCGCGGGGGTTGCCGCGCGGCACGCCGCTGGACCAGCAGGTGGCGAACTTCGACGTGCCCGAGGGGCTGCCCTCGAATCTCCTGACCCGCCGGCCGGATGTGCGCGCCGCCGAAGAGGACCTGCGCGCCGCCAACGCCCGGATCGGGATTGCCTGGGGGAACCGGTTGCCGCAGGTCGTGCTGACCGGCGAATACGGTTACGTGAGCGACGACCTCTCGACCCTCTTCGAGAGCCAGAACAACACCAACCAGCTCTTTCTCGGCGTGGCGATCCCGATCTTCACGGGCGGCCGGCTGCAGGGCGAGGTGAATGTCGCCGAGGCGCAGGCCGAACAGGCCCGGGCTCGGTATGAGCAGGTGGTCCTCCGGGCGCTGCAGGACGTCGAAGACGCTCTGGTCGCCATCCGGACGAGCCGGGACCAGGTGGCGGCGCAGGCGGCGCAGGTCGAGACGCTGTCAACCTCGCTCTCACTGGTGCAGCATCGATACGAAAACGGCTTGTCGACGTATCTTGAAGTCCTGGATGCGCAACGAACGCTCTTCAATGCCGAACTGAGCCTCGCCCAGGTACAGGCCCTTCAGCTGGCCAGCGGGGTACGGCTCTACAAGGCGCTGGGTGGACCATGGTCGGAGCTCGGTACCGCGCGCGAGTGACGCATCCGCTGCGTCGCACCGTCGGCACAGCATTCGCCGGCGCGGTACTCCTGCTCGTTGCCATGCCCGGTAGCGCGCGCGCCCAGACCCCAACCGACAGTCTCACGCCGGCCGGTGCCGAGTACCAGTTTGACGGCACCTTCTCCGGCTTCGATCGCTTCGTGTACGGGAGCCGGTATCGATCGCTCTGGGCGGTGCCGGTGGCCGCCCCGGCGCTCCGAATCGACCTTGAGCTGATCGACACTCTCCCCGGCGATGGAACGACCTGGGTCTGGACCCCCGATGGCGAGCTCTGGGAGTTCATCCCGCTTGACCAGGACTTCGTGTCCAGCGCCCCGCCCGCCTTCCGCCAAAACCTCCTCCCCACCACCCTCCAGGGGCTCAACCCGGTGCGCCATCCGGGAGCGGCGCCGGTGGTCGAGGTCCTCGCCGACGCTGTCGGGGTGCCGGTGCCCGCGACCACGCTGGTACGGCTGGTCAACACCGCCACCGATGCCGAGGGGGGACAGCTCGGCTATCTCGTCCGGGCGGGACGGGGAGGACCCACGACAGCCGAAGTCCTCGACAGCCTGCGCGCCGGTGGCGGACGGGATCTCGATGCGCGCGCCTACCTCCGCGACCGGCTCTTCGACACCTTCCTCGGACAGTGGAACGTGGCCCCCGAACAGTGGCGGTGGCGACGGGACGGTGGGTCCGGACAGTGGACGCCGGAGCCGCGCTACCGGGAATTCGCCTTTGCCAGGTTCGACGGCCTGCTGGCGCGGCTCGCCGGGATGTCCTTCACCGGATTTGTGAACTTTGGAAGCCGGTATCAGGGTCACCTCGGGGTGACTCCGTATCAGCAGACCCTCGACCGGCAACTGCTGACCGTGCTCGATTGGAGCGTGTGGGATTCGGTAGCCAGCGCGCAGCGCGCCCTGCTGACCGATTCCGTCATCGATGCGGCGGTGGCCCAGTTGCCGCCGGAGTACCGGCCCGCTGGCGCCACCCCCCTCGCGACCGCGCTGCGTGCCCGCCGGGACAATCTCAACAAGGCGGTCCGTGGGCTCTACCGCCTGGTCAACAAGGAGGCGGCGCTCTTCGGGACATCGGGAGCCGACACCGTCACCGTCACGCGCGGCCAGCATGGCGGCATGGAGGTCGCGTTCGAGGACGGCTTCCATCGGTCCTTCGCCCCGGGAGACACCCGGGCAGTCGCTCTGTACCTCGGCGGCGGAGCGGATGCCGTCGCCCTTGCCGGCCCTGGCGGGACCGGCCCAGTCCTCGACCTGGCCTGGGAGCCGGGGCTCGAGGTGACGGGTTCGCGAAACAGCGGCAGGCACACCATCAGCTACGGCGGAGGACCACCGGATCGCGCGCTGCGCGTGAGCACCGTTCCCGATTCACTACCGGTGCCCGGCGTGCAGGACCTCGATTGGTCGAGCCCGCCGCCAGTTCCGCTACATGGCACCCGCACCGCCCCGGTGCCCTGGTTCGGTGCGAATTCCGACATCGGGCTCCTGCTCGGCGGCGGCGTCACCCTCACCACCTACCGCATTGGCCACACCCCGTTCTACCGGAAGGTGCGGGTCCGGGCCGGGTATACCACGGAGCTGAAGCGCGCGGCACTGGAGATGCACGCGGAGTTCAACCGGTGGCGCTCCCCCACCACGTTCACGCTCGACGTCGGGGTCCCCGCACTGACCGACCTCCGCTTCTTCGGCTACGGCAACACCACTCCGTTCACCGAGTCCGCCGCCTACTACCAGACCACCCAGCGCGAGATCTACATCTATCCCGCGTGGCACTACCGCCTGGGCCGGCGCAGCCAGCTCGCGGTCGGCCCGATCTTCAAGCAGATCACCACCGACACCTCGCAGAACGACTTCATCAGCCAGGACCGTCCCTACGGCGTGCCGGACTTCGCGCAGTTCGGCGCGGAGGCCACCGCCACCCTGGATACCCGCGACGCCCCGGCCTTTGCTCGGTCCGGCTGGCATGCCGTGGCTGGAGGCAGCTGGTACCCGGTCACCTTCGGGGCGGGAGATGCATTCGGCAGTCTCCGCGGATCGGTGGCGACGTACCTGACGCCACGAGGTTTGGATCGGCTCACACTCGCCCTCCGTGCGAGTGCGCGGCTGACGATGGGCGAGGTGCCGGTGCACGAAGCGGCATATGTCGGGGGATCAAGCACCCTGCGAGGATATCAGTCGGGGAGGTACGCCGGGAACGCGGGGGTCTGGTTCAACAGTGAACTCCGGGCCGAGCTGGGCACCCTCGCGTTCGTGGCCCCGTGGCGCTTCGGTGTGCTGGGGATCGGGGATCTCGGGCGGGTCTTCTATGACACGGACAACACCGATGTCTGGCACGCCAGCGGCGGCGGCGGATTCTGGATGGCGCTGCCCGACCGCTCCATGGGATTGGTGGTGACGGCCGTCCGGAGCGACGAGGGGACCGCCTTCTGGTTCGGGTCCTCCTTCATGTACTAGGAGGCTCGCAACTCCTCCAACGCCCGACGGACGAAGACCGAGGCCATTTCCTTTCGCCAGCCGATGGTGAAGTCGGTGTTGTCGAGCGGCTTGGCAAGCTTGCCCGCCAACCGCACCGCCTCGTCGAGCTGGTCGTCCGCCAGCGTGCCGCCCACCAGCACCTCGGCCGCCTCCGGCACAGTCTTCGGGTACGATCCGACCGCCCCCAGGACGATGCGAGCCGACATCACCTTTCCCGCCCCGTCGAACGACGCCCACCCCGCCACGCCGAGCACCGGAAAGTCGAAGGCACCCCGGCGGCGGAGCTTGCGGTAGCTCGCGCGTGCGCCGGCCAGCGCCGGCACCTCGACGCACACCAGCAGTTCCTCCGGGCGCTTCGTCACGAACGCCATCCCATCGTCGTGATAAAGCGCCGAGGCCGGAATCGTGCGCTCACCGTCCGGGCCGGCCAGCACCACCCGCGCGTCGAGCGCCACCATCACCGGGGCCAGGTCGCTCGACTGCACCGCCCAGCAGCGCGGACTCGACGGCGCCACCCAGCAGGTGTCGCCATCCTTCTTCATGCAGAAGTTGATCGCCTGCCGCCACTCGTATCCCTGGTCGTAGTAGTTGCACCGGGTGTCGAGCAGGAGATTGCCGCCGACGGTCCCCATGTTCTGCAGGAGCGGCGTGGAGATCTCGCTCGCGGCATGCGCCAGTGCGGGCCAACCAGTCCGCACCCGCGCGTCGCGCATGAACCGCGTGAGGGTCACGCCCGCCCCGACAATCAGCGTACCGTCCGCCGATACCTCGAGCCGACTCAGCTCCGGAATTCGCCGGACGTCGATGACCCGCCTCGGCTCCTGCTGCCGGCGCTTCATGTTGGGATAGAGGTCGGTGCCCCCGGCCACGTACGCGCCGGCAGCACCGGCCGACACGCGTTCGGCTACCGCCTCGCGGATCGAGGTGGGAAACGACGTCTCGTGTGGTGGCAGTCTCAGCATCGGCTCATGGCCTCGGGTATTGGTTCAAAGCGCGTCAGTGGGCGGCCAGCTCCGGAAGGTCCGGGACCTTCCATGAGTCCCGAAGACCGGACCGCCCCGGAGGCACGTGAGTTCACAGGTGGCCTCTGTGCTGGATCCATCCGTCGAGCGTGAACTCCAGTGCCGCAGGAGCGGGCTGGTCGAGGGGCTCACAATCTGAAGCATCAGTCTTTCCCGTTTCCACCCTGCGCCGGCGTCCGCACGTAGGTCCGCTCCGGCCACGGCACCGTCGGCGTCCCGCCCGGCCCGAAGCGCGGATCCTTGCCTTTCAACTTCGCCTGGATGGCCTTGAGCACCTTGGGTGCGCTCATCGGCACCTCGTCGATCCGCACCCCCACCGCGTCGTAGATCGCGTTGGCGATGGCCGGCATCACCGGGTTGAGCGGCCCCTGCCCCGCCTCCTTGGCGCCGAAGGGGCCGTTGGGATCGGGGTCCTCGATCAGGTAGGTGATGACGTCGCACATCTCCATCGTCGTCGGGCTCTTGTATTCGAGCATCGAGGGCCACTTGTGCACCAGCCCGAGCTTCTCGCGGTACGCCATCTCCTCCATCAGCGCCTCGCCGAGCCCCATGTACACGCCGCCCTCGACCTGCCCCATGACCAGTGCCGGATTGATGCACTGCCCGATGTCGTGACCGATCCAGATGGTCGGCACCCGCACGATGCCGGTATCGGGGTCCACCTCGACCTCCGCCACGGCGGCGGAATAGCTGTACGCCGCGGAGGGGCCGACGCCGGCGCCGCGGTACCGGCCCGGGGAGCGCGGGGGGGTGTAGCTCCCCACCGCGCCGAGGGTTCCGTGCTTCGCCTCGGCGACACCCAGCGCCTCCCGGAAGGTCAGCCCGGTGTCGGGGTCCTGCGCATCGAACACCCGCCTCCCGGCAAACACCAGACGATCGACCGGCACGTCGAGCTTGGTGGCCACCGCCGAGGCGATCAGGTCGCGGACCCGCGAGGCGGCCTGCATCGCCGCCTGACCGGTCATCAGCGTGACGCGCGAGGAGTAGCTGCCGAGATCGACCGGAGTGAGATCCGTGTCGGCGGTGACCACCTTGATGTCGGCCGGCTCGATGCCGAGGACCTCGGCGGTCACATAGGCGAGGACCGACTCGGACCCCTGGCCAATGTCGGTGGAACCGCAGAAGATCGTGACGCCGCCGCCGCGATCGCACTTAATCTGCGCGCCGGAGTGCGGCATGTCGTTCCAGTAGATCGGGAGCCCCGCCCCGGTGATATAGGAGGAGCAGGCCAGGCCAAGCCCGCGGCCGTACGGCAGTTTCCGGAATCGCTCCTTCCAGCGGGAGCCCTCCACCACCTTGTGGATGCACGCCTCGAGGCCGACGGTTCCGAGCTGCAGCCAGTTGGCGGTGACTTCATTCGGCTTGACGAGATGCCGGAGCCGGAGCTCTGCCGGGTCCATCTTCAGCTCCTCGGCGATCTTGTCGAGATGGACTTCCACGGCAAAGCGCGGCTGCGTCGTGCCATGACCGCGCTTCGGGCCGCCGGGTGGCTTGTTGGTGAACGCGCGCGCACCCCGGAACCGGTAGGTGGGTACGTCGTAGGTGACGGTCTGCAGGGCGCCGGTGTAATACAACGAGGCCACGCCGTAGGAGCCGTAGGCGCCCCCGTCGAGGTAGGACTCGAAGTCCATGGCGGTGATGGCGCCGTCCTTCGTCACGCCGGTCCGGATCTTCATCAGCGCCTGGTGCCGGCCGCGGTGACAGTAAAACACCTCTTCGCGCGTCAGGCCGATCTTGACCGGGCGCCCGGTCACCAGGCTCAGCTTGGCCACCACGATTTCGTGGTTGAACGGGTCGCTCTTGCCGCCAAACCCGCCGCCGTTCGGCGTGGCGATCACGCGGATGCGGGCCGGGGCGAACTCGAGGACCTTGGAGAGGGCGCGGTGGAGGTAGTGCGGCGTCTGCGTGCTCGACCAGATCGTGACGCGCCCGTCGGGCGTGGCGTGCGCGATGCTGGCGTGCTGCTCCATCGGGAGGTGGGTGTTACCCTCGTAGAGGAAGAGATCCTCCCGGACCAGGTCGGCGCGCTGGAACCCCTCGTCCAGTTCCCCAAACTGGAGGTGCACCAGCTTGTGCCAGTTGCCTTCGTCGGCGTACTCGTGCAGTTGGGGAGACGGAGTTGCCGCTGCGTCATCCACCGACGCCACCACCGGCAGCGGCTCGTAGGTGACCTCGATCAGTCCGCAGGCGGCCAGCGCCGTCTCCTCGTCGATGGCAGCCACCGCGGCCACCGGGTCACCGACGAAGCGCACGATATCGGGGCAGAGCGCATGTTCGTCCTGGCTGACCGGGAGAATGCCGAAGGGGATTGGCAGGTCGGCCCCGGTGATGATCGCCTCCACGCCCGGGAGCGCCAGCGCGCGGGCGGTGTCGATCGCGACGATTCTGGCGTGGGGATGCGGGCTTCGGAGGAGCTTGCACCACAGCATCCGCGGGAGCACGATGTCGTCGGCGAAGAGCGTCTGGCCGGCAACCTTGCCCGGAGCGTCGGTCTTGGGACGTGGCGTGCCGATGACAGCAAAGTCGGCGGGGACGCGGGGAAGCGGGGGGGCCTTAGTAGCCATGGAGTGTCTCCCGACTCGGTTCGGCCGGTTCTCCCCGCATGCGCGCCGCCGCCAGCTCAATCGCCTCGTAGATCTTGATGTAGCCGGTGCAGCGGCAGAGGTTGCCGGAGAGCGCCAGCTTGATGTCATCGCGTGTGGGAGTGGCGTTCTCCTCGAGCAGCGCCTCCGCGGCGAGGAGCACGCCCGGCGTGCAGTAGCCGCACTGGGCTGCGCCGAGCTCCACAAACGCCTGCTGCAGCGGATGCAGGGTGGGGCCGTCGGCCATGCCTTCGACCGTGGACACCTCCTGGCCTTCCACTGCCTGCGCCAGCACCAGGCAGGACAGCACCGGCAGGCCGTCTACCAGCACGGTGCACGCGCCGCACTCGCCGAGCTCGCACCCGTGCTTGGTCCCGGTGAGTTGCAGGTCCTCGCGCAACAGCTCGAGCAGGGTGAGATGCGGCCGGTACAGCGCCTCGCGCGTCTCCCCGTTCACGCGGAAGGTGCCACGGACGCGCGCGGGCGTCGTGGTCAGCGAAACAAGCGTCTCGTCACTCATCGTGCGGCCCCGATCACAGTGGTTTGAGCTTGGCAAGGACATCATTCACGACGGCGGTCGGCACCTGTCCGGCGATCTCCGCCCCGCGGGCCTTCCAGTCGGCGCTGCGCAGGTGATCCGCCAGCACGACGCCCTCGACCGGCAGCCCGGCGGGGAGGACCACCTCGAATGGATAGCCCTTCGCCTCCCGGCCGACGGCGCACATCAGGGCGAGGCCCGAGCGCGCGTTGTACAGTGCCGGCGACACGACCAGCGCCGGACGCCGGAAGGCTGGCGACCCGTCTCCCGGCTCGATGGTGATCCACACCAGGTCGCCCCGATCGGGAGCTACCACAGCTCGCGGCCCTTTGGCCGTCCCCAGTCCGATTCCTGGTGGCGATTCTCCGAGGTGATCCCTTCCACCAACTCCTCGAGGGCGTATTCCCGACTGGCGGCGACAAGGATCAACCGCCCATCGCGTACGGTGATTTCGACCTCGGAACCCTCTCCGAGCCCGAGTTCGTCAACGAACAGCTTTGGCAATCGGACCGCTAAACTGTTGCCCCATTTGGATATGTGCGTTCGCAAGTAG
This sequence comes from Gemmatimonadales bacterium, assembly GCA_041390145.1. Classification (NCBI taxonomy): domain Bacteria; kingdom Pseudomonadati; phylum Gemmatimonadota; class Gemmatimonadia; order Gemmatimonadales; species Gemmatimonadales bacterium. The sequence continues at coordinate 70,814 of JAWKQM010000010.1, forward strand.
ACGGCTCGATTTAAGTAGATACAATGAATCTACACAGTAGATCCCCCGACGCAAGCTGTGGGTCCGCCTGGGCCCCGATTGCGCATTTTCGGCCGGAACGTACTGCGGTGGTGAGTGAAATTCCCTTCACCCTTACCGGCAGAGGACATCTATGAATGTTTCGACGCTGCTCCGCCTCACCCGCGCCATTCTAGCCAGCTGTTGTGCGCTCCTGGCGATGGCGTCGATCGCGCACGCGCAGGGCTCCTCCAAGAGCCAGCCTACCCTCTCACCGGAGTTGGCCACCGCGCGTACCGCCCTCGACAAGTATCAGGATCCGATGGTGGCGGTCACCGATGGATACCTCTCCACGGTCGCGTGCATGGACTTCCCACAGGGCCATCACGACGGCGAGATGCAGTACGTGGCTGGCGGCATGGGGGTGCACTTCCTCAACCTGGCAACATCGGCCCGACCATGGATCCGATGAAGCCGCAGGTCCTGATCTACGAACCCGACGGTGACAAGCTCAAGCTCGTCGCCGCCGAATGGTTTGCGCCGGTCGCCGCCGTGGGCGACAACCCGCCGTCCATATTCGGTAAGCAGCTCGAGGGACCGATGGAAGGACACGCCCCGATCATGCCGGCGGGACTGCATCACTACGACCTGCATGTCTGGCTCTGGAAGAACAACCCGGCCGGGATGTTCTCGCCGACCAACCCCGACCTGAAGTGCCCCAAGAAGGGGTACACCTACTCGGGTGACGCCCCCAAGATGGTCGGCGGCCACTCGCACTGACCTGGACGCACGACCGGGTCGGCCTGCCTTGTCCCAAGCGGGCCGACCCGGCAGATTCTGACTCGTGACTCCGCTCGCGTTTCGCCTTCGGGCATCACTGCTCTCCGGGCTGTTCCTGCTCGGGGCGCTCGGGATGCCGCTCACCGACGCCGCACTCTTTCACCGCGCCGGGCATGACCCCTTCGCCGGCGTCACCCATTTCGAGCCCGTCGGCGCCGCACACCACGGCGATCGGTGCATCCTTGGGCTTTCCCAGGCTCCGAGTCAGTCAGCACCCCTGATCGATGGCGCGGAGCTCGCGCTTCAACTCCCCGAGCACCGTTGCACGGTTCGCCCGGCCCACCTCCCACGTTCCGCTGATCTCTCCGCACTCTCCCGCGCTCGAGCGCCTCCGCACACGGGCTGAACTGCTCCACAAGACCTGCCTTCATCCTGTCGCACGCCTCCACCCGAGGTGTGCCCGTGCACCCGTGTGAACGGAGAACTTGCCCGTGCATTCCATCTTGCTTCTCGCCATGCTGGCGCTCCCCCCGGCCCCCGCCGGACCAGCCCCGGCTGACCATGTCCTGCGCGGTCGCGTCACAGACTCGACCGGCACGCCGATCCCGTATGCCCTCGTGCGGGTGCTCGAAGTGGGCCGAAACACGCAAACCGACCAAGACGGCCGCTACTCCCTCGGTAACCTGCCGAGTATCACCGCCCGGGTCAGCTTCTCGGCGCTGGGCTACGCCCCCCAGGTCCGTCAGGTCGCGCTCCGCGACACCCTAGTGGAACTCAACGTGGTACTCACGGCCTCCCTCATCGAGCTTCCCTCGATCCAGGTCACCGCGTCGGCCATCGCCACTACCTCGCTTGAATCCCCGCAGCCCGTCAACGTGATGGACCGGTCAGACGTGGAGGTCGCACGGTCCCCGACCCTCGGCGAGATGGTCGCCACCGTGCCGGGCGTCCGCGACCTCAGTACCGGCCAGGGCATCGGCAAGCCGGTCATCCGGGGACTGACCTCGACCAATGTGCTCGTGATGGACAACGGACAGCGCATGGAAACGCAGCAATGGGGCGACGAGCACGGCCCGAATATTGAGGCTGCCAGCGCGGAGCGGGTCGAGATCATCAAGGGGCCGGCGAGCGTGCTGTATGGCTCGGATGCCGTCGGCGGCGTGATCAACGTCATCCAGCCGGACCTCCCCGACGCCATCGGCCGCAGTGCCTTCCTTCGCGGAAATGTGGCGCTGGGATATACCGGGAACGGCCCCGGCCCCGATGGCACGGTGAATCTCGAGGGAGCGACCGGCCACGTCGGCGCCAATGCCACCTTCACCGGCCGGCACTTCGGGGACATCTCGACCCCGGCCGGAACGCTGGACAATAGCGGCGACAAGACCTGGAACGCCGGCGGCAACATCGGGGTGCGTGACAGTTGGGGCAACCTGCAGGGCGGGTATGTCCACCGCGCGGAGCGGATCGAGATTTACGAGAATCCCGCGGAGGATCCTGGCGCGACCCCCTGGCAGCAGGTGGACGAAGACCGGGCGCGCCTCACGGGCCAGCTCCCGGTTGGCGGCGCCCACCTGGACGTGGCGGCCTACTACGAGAAGAATGTCCGCCAGGAATTCGAGGAGGCCGGCGCCACGGAGCCGAGCTTGCAGCTCGCCGCAAGCACCTGGAGCGGCGACGTGAAGATGCATCACCCCGCCGTGGGGCCCTTTGCCGGTATCGTTGGACTCGCGGGACTCCAGAGTTCCGTGGACAAGTCCGGCGAGGAACCGCTTGTGCCCGACAGCCGCACGGGGGCCCTCGGCGCATTCATCTATGAGCAGGCGGAGTCCGGGCCGTGGAGCTTCAGCCTTGGCCTGCGCTACGACTACCGCCAGCTCTCGGTCGATGCCGACCCGGAGCTCGGTGTCGTTGCCCAGACTCGTGACTACAACTCCGTGGCGGGGAGCGCAGGCGCCCTCTACCGCCTGTCGAAGATCTCAGCGCTTGTCGCCAATGTTGGCCGGGGATACCGGAGTCCCACGGTATTCGAGCTCTTCTCGAACGGCGTGCATGAGGGCACCCAGCGCTACGAGGTGGGCGACAGCACGCTTGTCCCGGTGACATCGCTCAACATCGATCTGGCGTATCGGCTGCAGAGTTCACGGGTGCGAATGGAAGTGGGTGTCTTCGCGAATCAACTCCAGAACTTCATCTACCCGAATCCGACTGGCCAGATCGATTCAACCTCGGGGCTCCAGATCTACGATATCACGCAGGGCAACTCTACACTCTACGGTTTCGAGGCCGCCGTGCAGTGGCACGCCACCACCGTGCTGCATTTCTCGGGTACCTCGGACTACGTCCACGGTCAGAATACCTCAATCGACGCCCCGCTGCCGCAGATTCCCCCCTTTCGGGCAACCTATGGCTTCCGGCTCGAGGCGCCGGATCGAGGCCTCCTGGTGGCGCCCTACCTCGGCGCGATTGGAGAGACCATCGCCCAGCAGACGCGCTATCCGCCCGATGACTACTCACCGCCAGGATACACCATCTTTGGACTGGGGTTGGGCACTGGTTTCCAGTCGAGTCGCCAGGTCATCCAGCTGGACATCCAGGTCCGGAACCTGTTTGACACGGCGTATCGAAGCTACCTGAGTCGCTACAAGACTTATGCGGACAATCCGGGGCGCAACATGATTGTCCGCCTCAGCACGACGTTCTGAGGGAGCGGGAAACCGGTTCCCAACCCCGGGTTGGCGCAGGGGGGGCGGGCCTGACAGATTAAGGGGTGCCCGCCTCTCCCCTCGCCTGCCTCCGTGCCGCCTTCTGCGCCAGTCTCTTTCTGGCCGGAGCGCTCGGCGTGCCGCTGGCCGACGCAGCCACGTTTCACCTGGTGGGACACGATCCGTGCGCGGGCCTGACGCACCTCGAAGCGCAGGGAAGCTCCCACCACGCCGACCGTTGTACCTTGGCGCAGCCGACGGCCGCCCAGCGCGAAAGCCTTGGCAGCGCCCGCACCGCCGACATCGTTCTGCCTTCGGCGACGCGCAGCATGGTCCCCTCGGCGGCCCGACCCCAGTCAGCGGCGGCTCTCGCACTCCAGCACTCCCGCGCGCCGCCCGCCTGACCCTCTTCCGGTTGACCTGAAATCAACAGCGGGAGCCCGCACCACTGGCTCCCCCTACCTGGAATGAGGAGGCCTATGCGGTCATCGATCCGCACGGCTGTCGTTACCGCCGCTCTACTGGGCACCATCGCATCCGGAGCCCACGCGCAGGTGCCCTCCACCACCACGGTGGACTCACTCAAGCGCACCGTGCAAACCCTCACGGCCCGGCTCGATTCCGCCGAGGCCGGCCATTGCCCCACCGGACCGGCGCCAATCGCGCCGGCGCCCGCGAAAACCGGGAACGCCGCGGTGGACTCACTGGCGCTCACCGTCGCCTCGCTCACCGCCCGCGTCAACGCCACGGTGGCCGCGCGCTGCGCACCAGCGGCAGCGGCAGCGCCTGCCCAACTACCTGATACCGCGGTGGATCCCCTCGCCGCCATTCGCGCCGCCGCCGACAGCGCGGCCATCGCGGCGGGCGCTCCCCCGGCGGCCGATACCGCCGTGGTCCCCACCGTGTTCGTGAGCCGGCAGCGCAACCAGTCGTCCATGAACCCCGAGATCAGCGCCACCGGCGACGTACAGTTCGCGGCGCAGTCCGACATCGAGGGGCTCGATCTCCAGTTGGCGGAAGTCGAGGTCGCCCTCCAGGCGACCCTCGACCCGTACTCGTTCACCAAGATCTTCCTCACCTGGGGAGCGGACGAGATCGGCGTCGAGGAGGCGTACATCTATTGGACCGGGCTGCCGGCGCATACCCGCGCCGATATCGGCAAGTACCGGCTGGCCGTTGGGGACCTCAATCGCTGGCACCGCCATGCGCTGCCGGAGACCAACTACCCGCTGGTCTACCAGGCCTTCCTCGCCCCGGACGGGTTGAGCGGGGTCGGCGCCAGTCTCTACACCCCGCTCCCGGTCTCCCTGGCCAAGGGCACCTCCGAGGTCTTCCTCCAGGCGGCGTCCATCGAGAGCGAGTCGCTGAACGACCTGGGCCACCAGCCGGCGCTCCTCGGCCGGCTGCAGAACTTCTGGCAGCTCTCCCGTAGTACCTATATGCAGATTGGCTTCACCGGCCTCGCGGCGCAGAACGGCGACTCCGGCCTGAAGAGCAACCTCTTCGGCGCCGACCTCCGCTTCACCTACCGGCCGCCCGACGCCGGAACCCGGAAGGAGATCACCTGGCGCACCGAGGGATACCGGCTCCAGCGGATCGGTGATGCCCCGACGACCACGCGGTACGGCATGTACTCCGACCTCATCTGGCGCCTCAGCAAGCGCTGGGTGCTCGGCGGCCGGTACGATTATGTCCAGGCGCCGTTCGGCCCTGAAGACACCGATTGGCGCGCCACTGCCGTCGTCACCTGGTGGCAGAGCGAGTTCGTGTACCTGCGGATGCAGGCGTTCCGCAACCATCTTGATTCCACCGGCTCGCTCGACAACCTGACAATGCAGGTCGTCTGGGCGCTCGGACCTCACAAACACGAGACCTACTGATATGCTCGCACACACACTGCTGCTCGCCGCCGCCCTCTGGGGTGTGCCCCCCGCTGCCCAGGTCAAGGTCGTCACCAGCCTGACGACCTACGGGGCGATTGCCCGCGAAATTGTCGGCGACCGCGGCACCGTCGCGTCGATCGCCCAGGGCGACGAGGACCCACACTTCGTGCAGCCGAAGCCAAGCTTCGTCTCGTTGCTCCGCGACGCCGACCTCTTCGTCACCACCGGGCTCGACCTTGAACTCTGGGTGCCGACGCTCCTCGACCGGGCCGGCAACCGGAAGATCATGGAGGGCGGGCCGGGCTACGTGGCGGCCTACACCGGCATCACGCTCCTCGAGGTGCCCACATCGCTCAGCCGCGCGGGCGGCGACATCCACGCCGAGGGCAACCCGCACATTCACACCGACCCGATCAACGGGATCATCATCGCCCGGAATGTGCTGGCCGGCCTGCAAAAGGTCGATCCGGCGAACGCCGCCTACTACCGCGAGAAGGAACTCGACTTCGAGCGGCGGGTGCTCGAAGCCACCATCGGCAAGGACCTGGTCGACGTCCTGACGCCGACCGTCGCCTTCAACCTCCTCAAGACGGAACAGTTTGACGGGTTCATCGCGAAGACCATGCTGAAGGGCAAGCCGCTGTCCGACCAGCTCGGCGGCTGGCTCAAGACGGGTGAGGTGTTCAAGGGGAAGGACATGGCGTGCTACCACAAGGAGTGGGCCTACTTCAGCGCGCGATACCAGGTGAAGTGCGTGACCTACATCGAGGCCAAGCCGGGCATCCCGCCAACCCCGGGCCACGTGGAGGAGGTCATCGCCCTGATGAAGGACAACCATATCCCGGTGCTCTTTGCCTCCAACTACTTCCCGAAATCGCAGATCGACCAGGTGGCCGCCAAGACCGGCGCCACCGCCGTCGTCGTGCCCGAAAACACCCTCGGCGCTCCCGGCGTGACCACCTACTTCGACCTGATGAACACCTGGGTCAACGGCCTTGCGGCCGGCTTCCGAAAGAAGAACTGAACCGATGCTCGATCTGATTCTGCCGCCGCTGGCGGCCTGCATGGTGATCGTGGCCATCCATTCCTACCTGGGCCTCCACATCATCGCCCGCGAAGTCATCTTCGTGGACCTCTCGCTCGCGCAGATGGCGGCGCTCGGGTCGACGGTGGCCATCCTGGCGGGGCACGAGTCGGGGACCGGCATGTCGTACGCCTACGCCCTCGGCTTCACCACGCTCGGCGCCGCACTCTTCGCGCTGACCCGCACCCACGAGAAGGGCCGCGTCCCCCAGGAAGCGATCATCGGTATCGTGTATGTGGTGGCCTCCGCTGCGGCGATCCTCGTCGCCGACCGCGCGCCGCGGGGCGGCGAGGCCATCAAGGACATCCTCGTCGGCAGCCTCCTCTGGGTCACCTGGCCCGCCATCCTCAAGATGGCCGCCGCCTACGCCGCCCTGGGCGTCTTTCACTTCGTCCTGCGGAAGCGGTTCCTGACCATCTCGTTCGAGCCCGAAACCGCCCTGGCGAATGGCTGGAGCATCCGGTGGTGGGATTTCTGGTTCTACCTCAGCTTCGGCGTCGTCATCACGCTGTCCGTGCCGATCGCCGGCGTGCTGCTCGTCTTCTCCTTCCTCGTGGTCCCGGCCGCGGTCGCCTTCCAGTTTTCGGAGTCGCAGAAGGTGCTTGCGGTCCTCTCATGGCTGACCGGGATCCTCGCGTCGGCAACCGGGCTGGCGGTGTCCTTCAAGTACGACCTGCCGACTGGACCGGTGATCGTATGCGCGTTCGGTGTCATTCTCACGCTGGCCTTTGTCGCTCGCAGGTTTCTTCCCAAACCCGCGTAGCACGGCCGCACCAGGTTGAATATCACGCGGGAGGGCAGTCGCCCTCCCGCGTTTTTTCATGCAAAGTTGCGCTCTGCCCGTGCAATTCCTGTCGCGCCGGTCGGAGATAGGCACTGACGAATCGGCCGGGCGCCGGAACACCCCACCACACATCGCCTTAGCCATCCCGGCCCAACTGCCCCGCTGCCTCCCCCGCCCCGCTGTCGACTGGCCCCCATCCTGCCCCATGGGATCCTCTCAGGAGGATTCCATTCATGCGCCGAATGCTCTTCATCGCCGCCGCGGCGGCGCTCTTCGTGACGCCCGTCACCGCCCAGCAATCCACGGTTCGCCAGGGTTTCTGGTACGGTTTCGGGTTCGGGGCCGGATCCGGCAAGCTCCATTGTGAGATCTGCAACGACCAGAGCGGGACCGACCTCACCGCGTCGATCCGCGCCGGCGGAACGCTGTCCAAATCATGGCTCCTCGGCGTCGAGCTCGACGGCTGGACCAACTCGCAGGACATCGCCACCCGACGTTCCTGGAGCGCGAGCGCCGTCGCCCTCTGGTACCCGTGGCCGGCACGCGGCGCGTACGTGAAGGGCGGCGTCGGCATCACCGGCTATCGCGCCAGTGACTCTGTGGACGTGATCTCGACGACGCGGCCCGGGGGCATCATCGGCATCGGTTACGAGTGGAAGGTCGGGAAGAAGTCGTCGATCAATCCTTACATCAACTACCAGCACACCCTGGCCGGCGACCTGCAGTTCCAGCACACCGAAGACAACACCGTCACCACATCCATCGTCGCCACCGACGCGAGCGTGTCCTCGGTGCAGTTCGGCGTTGGGCTCGTGATTCACTGAACGGAGGCGGACCATGCGACACCCCACTCCCCTGCCCTTTCCGACGGGCGCCATGGCCGCGCTGTTCCTCGGCGCGACGGGCCTCATCGGGTGCGGCGAAGACACCGGCGCCCCCTCCCCCCCGGTCGCGACCGGCGTAAGTGTGGCCTACAACCTCTGGCAGCCCGGTCCCAACGACGACTGTACTGCCGAGATTCACAACCAGTACTCGGTCGTGGGCCCCGACGGCAAACTGTACCCGACCTGGCACCCGCCGGTCGACCCGGCCACCGGGTGCCACTTCGGTCACGAGCATGGCCGCGATCCGCGCGGGTCCAACCTGTACAAGCGGACCGGGCCGATCCCGTTCGGGTACGCCAACGAACAGCTCGCCATCTATGACCCGGGGGGCATTCGGAACGAGGACCACGTCGGGCACAAAATCGAATGGGAAAACGACGTCGTCTTCGATCTGGGTGACGGGGTCGCCAGCTCGGTCTTCGAGGTGCGCTGCGACGTGCTGACCAAGCTCCACCAGGGCACCCATTCCAAGGATGCCTTCACCAATAACCTGCACGAGCTGGCGTATCACGTGGACTGCACCGGCGGCACGCGCATCGACATGACGGTCATGGCCGCCATCGGCGTACCCGGCGAAATGGTCGAGTCGTGCGACCACGATGTCCACTTGCCGGTTGGGTCGCCCACGCCGCTCAACAGCCCGAGCGGCGGCGGAAAGCGCACCCTGCCCGACCGTGCCTGCATCGAGCAGCACATGCTCGTGGCGCCCGGCCAGAACTCGAACTTCGGTGCCGCGCTCCACGAGAGCTGGCAGATATCCGCCAGCCTGCGCAGCGCCTCCGGACAGACCCTGGCGAGCATCGATCCGTACTACCAGGTCTTCTACCCCAGCCGCTTCTACGACCCGTCGCTGCCCGGGCTCACCGGACGCACCGTGGACATGTGCTTCACCACCGAGCCGAACGGCGACCGCGCCAAGGGATGGCTCTGCGATCTCGCCACCGCCAACGGCACCCTTACGTCACTCGCCTACGACGACCCGCGGTCGCCGTTCAACGGCGTGCGGCGCCAGGTCGACATCAACAGCAACCGGATCCGGAACGCCGACGGCCCCGAAGTCTGGTACACCGATCCGTTCGGCAAGAACGGCCGGACCGCCCCGTTCCCCGGCTCCGTGCGCCAGGTGGTGGCCAAGATGGACAACGCCGACGGCTTCTCGTTCCGTGGACCCACACTGGGCGGGAGTCGTGACTACGGCGGGCCGGGGGTGCACGCACCGAACTAGAGGCAAGGCGGGTTGGTTGGGAGGCAGAAATGCGGACGGGCGCACCATGGTGCGCCCGTTTCGTCTTCCTGCCTTCCTGCCCCGCTGCCCCGCCCGGCCGACCTACGGTCGGCGGCGCCATCCCGGTGCCACCGGCGGCGATGACATCGACGCACGGCGCAGCAATTCGAGATGCGGCGCGAGCAGGTCGGCGAGCTGCTGAGCCAGGGCGATATCCGCCCGGGTGAACGCATCCGCCCCGGCCGCCAGCAGCGTGAGGCAGCCGAAGATCCGTCCGCCGACCCGAAGCGGGACCACCAGCGCCGCGGTCGGCTGCCCTGCCGGGAACTCTGACTCGAGCTGACGCCGCGCCGATGCGTAGGCGTGCGGCAGTTCGCCGCGGAGCACCCGGCCGAGTTCGGTGCCGGCCACGGATATGAGGGGAAGGTCGGGTAACGGATGCGCATCGCCTGGCGCGACCACGACGACTTCGTCGGCATCGCCCAGCTTCAGGGAGAACTCCATCCGGTCAAAGGGCAGCACCGTCGACGCCTCGCGCGCAAACAGCCGCGTCGCAGCGCCGATGTGCGCCGTCGTGGCGAGCACCTCGGCGATCCGTCCCAGGTGGGCGGGAACATTGCGCAGCACGCTCAGGTGCGAGCGCATCACCTGCACCTGCCAGGCGAGCAGGAAGCTGTCCACCCGAACCGCCACCAGCGGCGCCACTTGTGTCAGGAGCTCCAGGTCGTCCTGCCGGAAGAACTCGGGCCCGTTTCCGCCAAGGAGGAGGTAGCCGGCGACGCGCGTCTGCGAGAGGAGCCGGACGCCAACCACGGATCGCGCCGGCGCCGTGTCGCCGCCGCTGCCCGGGGCATCGGGGCACCACGCTGGGGCGCCGGACTGCTGCTGGGTGTCACCGACGAGGATCTCATCGGCGTCGCCGAATTGAGCCGCCGGGTTGAACTGCTCACGGGTGACGACGAGCGCCGGGTCGGACCAGAAGGTGCCCGGGCCGTGCCGGTCGAATCGATAGTGTTCCTGCGCCGAGGCGTCCGGCACCAGGATCTGGAGGCGATCGTGGGGGAGCATCGGCTGGAGGGCCTGGGAAACAAACTCCGAGAACTCCCGCGGCGTGCGGGAGGCCGACTCCGCGAGCCCGAGCTTGGCGAGCAGCTCGTGCAGCTCGACGAGCTTGCGACCCGGCTCCGAACGCCGTCGTTCCGGGGGCGGAGGGGAGCCATCCTCCCGCGGCGCGGCTTCTGCTCCCCTGCCCTGCCGTGCCACCCGCGCCAGCGTGGGGCCGAGCGAGTCGGCAACATTGCGGAGCAAGACCGCCTCCGGCAGCCCGTAGCGCGCAGACCGGAGATCGGCGAGGAGCAGGAGCCCGACGTCGCGGTCGCCATGCGGAACGGCCATGCAGACGACAGAGGCATATCCCGCCGACCGAATCCGCTGCTCCATGGTGTAGAGTTCGTCCTGCCCGAGATGGGGGGCCGGCGAAGGGACCTCAAGATGGTCCTGTGCCAGGGCGGATGGACCGACCAGTACCGCGGGGCCCTCGGGGGGATACACCCAGAGCGCCATCAGGTCGTGCGGCAACTCCGGAGCGAGCAGTCCAGAGAGGGCCTCAAGCCAGGTCTCGAGCGCGACCGCATCCCACGAACTACCCTTGAGGCGGAGGAGCGGAACCCTGACATCCAGGGCTTCGATCTCTCCCCCTTCAGAGGATGAGCGGAATGAGTCGCGGTGGTCTTCCATATGTGCCACCTAGTGCACTTTGCATGCCCCGAGTTCTGGCACTAGCCGGTAAATCGTTACATGAAAACATCTTAGCTTGCTAGTCGGGCCACACGATCTGGCCGCCAAGCCACCGCCTCATCTTGCAAATGCCTGCTGGGAAAGAACTTCAGCCGGATTTGGCAATACCATTGACATACCCCCCTACCCTATATATTTTCGATCCAGTATTCACCGCTGCGCCTCGGAATCCCGGACTCGGTTTGCCTGTCGAGACCTACGCTCCTGGGGGCGCAGACCTAGTTGGTAGTACTCACTACTACGCAATGGGATCATGCAAAATCTCATCCTCCACATCGAAGGCATGTCCTGCGGGCACTGCCTCAATGCCGTCAACAAAGCCCTTGCCGCCCTCAAGGGGGTGGAGGTCGATTCGGTCAAGATTGGCCGGGCCGAACTCCGGTTCGACCCCTCCCTGATTGACGCGACCGCCATCGCCGCAGCCGTCTCCGAAGAAGGCTACCGCGCCACCCCCGCGCCGAGCGCGGGATGACCGGATAAGGCCGATGCCAGCCACCACCGATCGGGTCACCATTCCCGTCTCTGGAATGACCTGCGCTGCGTGCAGCGCGCGCATCCAGCGTACGCTGGAGCGCACCCCCGGGGTGGCGTCCGCCAACGTCAACCTGATGACCAATTCGGCCACCGTCGAATTCGATGCGGCGGTCGCCTCCCTCGATGCGCTCGTGGCCGCCATTCGCGACACCGGATACGGCGCGGAGCTCCCCCGCCCCGAGGCTTCACCGGGCGACGAGGAAACGGCGGACGAGCTGCGACTGGCCGGCGAACTGAAGAGCCTGCGCCGCAAGGTGGCGGTCAGTCTCGTCGCCGCCGCGCTCGCCATGCTCATCGGCCTCCCGCTCGGCGAGGCCGCCGCGGCGCAGGGCGCGGCCGACCCGCTGATGCACCTGATGATGCCGCTCAGCGCCGCGCTGCGCTCGGTGGCCCCTGCGCTCTACGATGTGAGCGCCGATACCTGGCGCTGGACGCTCCTCTGCCTCACCCTGCCAATCGTCTTCTGGGCCGGCCGGCATTTCTACGTGCGCGCCTGGGCCGCCGCGCGGCATGGCGGCGCCGACATGAACACCCTCGTTTCCGTGGGTACCGGCGCGGCGTTCCTCTTCAGCCTCGCCATGACGGTGGGCGCCTCGTACTTCCTGGCGCGTGGCGTCGAACCCCACGTGTACTACGAGGCGGTGGTCTGGATCATCGCGCTCATTCTGCTGGGGAACTATCTGGAGGCGCGCGCCAAGGGCCGTGCTTCCGCGGCCATCCGGAAGCTCGTGGCGCTGCGGCCAGATACCGCCCATGTGGTGCGGGGCGGGGAAGTGCTCGAGCTTCCACTGGGCCAGGTGCGCAGCGGCGATGAACTGCTGGTGCGGCCCGGCGAGACGATACCGGTGGATGGGGTCGTCCTGGAGGGCACCACGTCGGTCGACGAGGCGATGCTCACCGGGGAACCCACCCCCGTCGCCAAGCAACCCGGCAGCACCGTCGTCGGCGCCACCCTCAACCGCGCCGGCGCCATTCGCTTTCGCGCCACGCGTGTCGGGGGCGACACCGTCCTCGCGCAGATCATCCGCATGGTGCGGGAGGCGCAAGGCGCCAAGGCCCCCATCCAGCAGCTCTCCGACCGCATTGCCGCCGTCTTCGTGCCGGTGGTCATCGTCATCGCGCTCGCCACGTTTGCCCTGTGGTATTTCCTCGGGCCTGACCCCAGAGTGGTTCGCGCGCTCGCTGCCGCCGTCACGGTGCTCATCATCGCCTGTCCCTGCGCCATGGGGCTGGCGGTGCCCACCGCCGTCATGGTGTCCACCGGGCGCGGCGCCGAACGTGGTGTCCTCTTCAAGGGTGGCAATGTCCTGCAGCGCGCCGCCGAACTCGACGTGGTGGTGCTCGACAAGACCGGCACCATCACCGAAGGGAGCCCGGCGGTGACGCAGGTCCGGCTGGTCGGGGCAGGGGACGAGCCGGCGGTCCTCACCTCCGCGGCCGCGCTCGAGCGGATGAGTGAACACCCCCTTGGTGAGGCGATCGTGGCCGCCACCATCGACCGGGGTCTCACCATTCCCCCCGTGGAATCCTTTCAGGTCTTCCCGGGGAAGGGCGTCGTCGGTGTCGTCAACGGCGAAGGTGTACTGGTGGGAAACCGCGCGCTCTTCGCTGATTGGGGCATCGACAGCTCCTCGCTCCATGCCACAGCGGACGAACTGGCCGACCTCGGCGCGACGCCGGTGCTCGTCTCGATCGGCGGTGCCGCGGCCGGTGTCATCGCCGTGGCCGACCCGATCAAGCCGACGAGCGCCGCAGCCGTCTCGGCGTTGCGGGCGCTCGGGCTGGAAGTCGTGATGCTCACCGGCGACGCGCGCGGCACCGCCGAGAGCGTCGCGCGCCAGATCGGAATCAACGTCGTGGTGCCGGAGGTGCTGCCGGAGCACAAGCGCGAGGTGGTTCAGCGGCTGCAGGCCGACGGCAAGGTGGTCGGCATGGTGGGGGACGGCCTGAACGATGCACCGGCACTCGCCCAAGCCGATGTCGGCATCGCCATCGGCACCGGCACGGACGTGGCGATCGAGGCGGGCGACATCACGTTGATGCGCGGCGACCTGGCCGGTGTCCCCGAGGCGGTGCGGCTGGCCCGCCGCACCCTCCGCGTCATCAAGCAGAATCTCTTCTGGGCGTTTGCCTACAACGTCGTGGGCATCCCGGTCGCGGCCGGGGCGCTCTATCCATTCTTTGGCATTCTCCTCACGCCGACCATCGCCGCCGCCGCCATGGCGGTGAGCAGCGTGTCCGTCGTCACGAACAGCCTGCGCCTCCGGAGGGCCTGATGCCAGCGAGCACGCCCGACCACGACATCTCCCTCGACGAACCTGTGGCGCCCTGCGCCTGTGCCCGTCCCGGCGACGGCACCCACGCCGTGGCGGTGGATCCCGCGCTGAAGGAAGCGGCGCTGAACCGGCTCAGGCGGATCGAGGGACAGGTGCGCGGCCTGCAGCGCATGCTCGAAGAAGAGCGCTACTGCGCGGATGTGTTGACACAGGTCTCGTCGGTGCACGAGGCGCTGCGTGGAGTGGCGCGCATCCTCTTTCGGAACCACCTGGAACACTGCGCGGCCACCGCCATTCGATCGGAGGACCCGGAGCAGACCGGGGCAATGTACGATGAGCTGGTGGAGTTGTTGTACCGGAATGCGCGGTAGGCAAGAAGGGCGGGGCAGCGGGGCAGGAATATCGGCGGTTCGTCACCCCGGCGGAAGCCGGGGTCCAAGTTTGACTAGTGGTGAAATACTGGTGCCGACTACTGGACGATCGGGTGTGAAGTTGTCGTTCGAGCTGCCACAAACGCCATGTCCCGCAGCACCGTCCCAACCCCCAGGAAGAGCACAACCCCGCCCGCAATCGCCGCGGCCGGCAGGATGAAGATGGCCCGGTCGATGCCGAAGCGGTCTGAAAGGAAGCCGACGAGCGGCAGGGCAATCGCGTCACCCGCCACGTGAATGAAGAGCAGGTACGCCCCCACCACGGTCGCCCCGATCCGGGCGGGCACCACATCGAAGACCGCCGCAATGACCGGCCCGTTGTAGAGCGTCAGGAAGAAGAACGCCGCCGCGAAAACTGGTACGAAGACGCCGAGATCACGCACGGACAGCAACCAGATGGCCAGCGGCCCGCCAACGAACAATCCCAGTGACGACACCAGCATCCGACCCCGCCGGGTAAACTTTCCCAGCCAGTCGGCAAGCATTCCGCCAGCCAGCGTGCCCGAGGTGCCGGCCAGCAACCCCCATTGACCGAGCAGCAGCGTCCCCTGGGCCACGCTCAGGCCCAGCGCGCGCGACATGAACGTCGGCGCCCACCCCACCAGCCCGTTCATCCCGAATGACACGAGCGCCCCGCCCACGAAGAGATACTTGAGAGTCGGCGTGCGAAGCACGGTATCCACCGCGATCTTCATTTCGCCGAGTGCGTCGTTCATGCTTTCCGCGGGGAGAAAATCGAAGACATCCTCCTTGCGGCGGTTGGCGCGGACCACCAGCACCAGGTTGCCCGCCAGCCCCAGCCCGATGCCGGTGGCGAGCGCCGCCGTGTCCAGGCTCGACGTGGCGCCGTATCGACTGTCGAGAATCCATGCAGCGAGCAGGCCCACGGCCGTGCCCAGCAGGAGGGGCCATGCCACCTTCAGCGCACCAGTGGCCCCGAGTTCCAGCTGACGCCAGTACTGCCGTACGGTCAAGATCGGTGGCGGGCGGGTCGGATCGGTGAGTCGGACGGCCAGCGCGGCGAGCAGGAACCCCGGCACGGCCACCGCCATCATCGCGATGCGCCACCCGTAGAACTGTTCCAGTTGTCCACCGATGGCGATGCCGACGACGCCACCAATCGGAATCCCCGCGGAGAACACGCCCATCGCCACCGCGCGCCGGCGGCCCGGGAAGTAGTCCGCCACGAGCGAGGCGGCCGCCGCCGTGAAGGCGGCGGCGCCGATGCCGACCGCCGCTCGCGCCAGGAAGAGCCCCCAGAAGCCGCGCGAAAGCCCGGCCAGGAAGGCAAAGGCGCTCCATACCACGACACCGACGGCGGCTACCGCACGCCGGGAGCGCAAGTCGCTCAGCACCCCGAAGGGAAAGACCGCCACCGAAAAGAGCAGCACGAACGCGGAGGCAATCCATCCGACATGTGTATCTGTCAGGTGGAGATCGAGCTCGATCGGCGGGACGAGGGCAAAGATGACGTTTCGGTTGACGTAGCTCAGCAGGTTGAGCAGGGCGAGCAGCCCCAGGGCATACCAGCTGTAGGCCCGCGAGGGCCCAGGAAAGGCGGGGGGTGCGCTACTGGCCACCCCGATCTCCCACCGCATCGTCCGCGCGCTGGTCCCGGAAGGCGAGCGCGGCGCGATACTCCGTGACCAGCCGTTCCATCATCCCCTCACGCCGGTCATAGAGACGCTTGGGCGGACGGGGCGCCACCCGCTGCAGTGCGTAGGCGGTGAGCAAGGGCAGGGTGATGGTGTTGTCGGCGTAGACGACGACGGTCCCGGGGAGCTGGTCCGGGTCGATCTTGCCCCAGCTGACGGCTTCGTTCGGCGTGGCGCCGGAGAGGCCGCCGACATCGGGCCGGGCGTCGGTCATCTGCAGGAAGTAATCATGGCCCCGTTCGTCGATCCCGAGCACCTCCTGGATTTGCGGCTCGGTCTGCAGCATGAAGTTCTTGGGGCTGCCGCCGCCGGCAATGAGGACGCCGCTCTTGCCGCCGGTGCGCTTCGCCTCAAGCACGATGGCCGCGGTCTCGTTCACGTCGGCGCTCACGTCAAATCGCAGCTGGCTCCCGGCCAGCGCCTGTTCCGCGACGTTCATGCCGATCGAGCTGTCGCCGGGGGAACTCGTGTAGATCGGCACCGCCAGCTCGTGCGCGGTGGAGAGCACCGAGCGTTTGGACAGGCCGAGCGCCGCCTCCCGCTCCCGGAGGTAGCCCCCCAGCAGATAGTGATACTCCGCCGAGCTCATGGCGCGCTGGAACTCCGGCCGCGCCGACACCTCGCGCACGAAGGCGTCGGTGGAGAGCAGCACGTTGTAGTCGAAGAAGATGTCGTAAATGCGCACCACGCCCTTGTCGCGGAGCTCCACGTCGTCGGCGTCGTGGCGGCCGCGGTGCAGCGCGAGCCCGAGCGCGAAGTGCGCGTCGTGATAGAGGTTGGCGCCGGTGGAAATGATCCAGTCTACAAACCCCGCTTCCATCAGCGGGATGAGGCAGCTCATCCCGATGCCGGCCGGGGTCATGGCACCCGTGAGGCTCATGCCCACCGTCGTGTCGGGCTGCAGCATCCGGGTGGTGAAGAGCTGACACCCTTCACGGAGCCGCCCGGCGTTGTAGGCCAGGAAGGCGTTGTCCACGAGGTCGGCAATCTGTTCGCCGCCGGTGATGGCGGTGGGATCGATGCGCTGGCCGCGCAGGTAGGGGCTCGAGGGACGTGTCATGCGGTGCTCCGGTCTGGGCGGAAGGTCAGGCGCGCTTGGCGCGGGCCTCGAGGACGATCCGGACGGCCTCTTCCGGATCGTCGGTCAGGTGAAAGAGGGTCAAGTCGCCGGTGTTGATGTTGCCGGCGCCCGCCACGGTGTGCGAGAGCCACTCGACCATGCCTTCCCAGTACGCCCGGCCAAAGAGGATGACGGGAAACGACTTCACCTTGCCGGTCTGAATCAGGGTCAACGCCTCGAAGAGCTCGTCCATCGTGCCGTAGCCGCCGGGAAAGACGATGAACGCGGTCGCATACTTCACGAACATCGTCTTGCGAACGAAGAAGAACTTGAAAAGCAGGTTCTTGGTCAGGTAGGGGTTATTGCCCTGCTCGAACGGCAGTTCGATGTTGCAGCCCACCGACTCGCCCCCCGCCTCCTTGGCGCCGCGATTGCCGGCCTCCATGATGCCGGGGCCGCCACCGGTAATGACGGGAATCCGGTGTGCCGCCAGCAATTGGGCGACCGTCACGGCGTCGCGATAGTACCGGTCGTCAGGCTTGGTCCGGGCCGAGCCGAAGATCGACACGCCGTCCTTGATCGACGCCAGGTTGTCGAAGCCCCAGACAAACTCCCCCATGATCCGCAACACCCGCCACGAGTCGCTGATCTTGAGCGCATCGGCCCGCCGTCGTTCGGCGTCCGTGGCAAAGCGGTCGAAGAGGAGTTCGTCTTCGGTCAGGCTGCGGTCAGACGGGGTTGGCGCGTCAGCGGCCATCGGTCAGGCACTCCAGCAGGGCCCGATGATCGTCGGGCAGATTGTAGAAATACGGTGATACGCGCACATGACCTGGCCGCGCGTCCACAATGAACCCCGCGTCGGCCAGCCGCCGCACGGCAGCGGCAGGATCCGGCGAAGGGAGCATGACGATGGCACTCCGGTCCTCCGCACGCGACGCCACCTTCGGCGCGAGGCCGGCGGCCGCCGCCAGGGCAATCAGGTCCTCGGTCAGCGCGGCGGTCGCGGCACGGACGGCGGGAACGCCGATCTCCTCGAGAATGTCGAGCCCGCCCAACTGGGCATACACCGGCATCAGCGGGGGCGTGCCCGCCTCCAGCCGCCGGGCATCGTCGTGCAGTTCCAGCGCGCGGGAATCAAAGCGGAACTGCTCCCGATGCGCAAACCATCCCGTCACGGTGGGCACCAGCCTGGGTGTCAGCTCCGGCCTGGCATACAGGAAGGCCACGCCGGTCCCGCCGAGGAGCCACTTGAGCCCGCCGCCGACGTAGAAGTCGACGTCCAGCGCCTGGACGTCGACGGGAAGCTGCCCGGCCGCCTGGTAGCCGTCGACCAGGCAGAGGGCGCCGGCGCGATGCGCGATGGCGGACAGGGCCGCGACATCCTGGATGGCGCCGCTGGTGAAGAAGACATGACTGGTGGCGATGATCGACGTGCGTTGATCGACGGCGCGTTCGTACATCTCCAGTGGCACCGACACGCCGTCGGGGCTGTCGAGCACCACCACCTCCACCCCGTCCCGGGCCTTCGCCATCCACTGGTAGCCGATGGTGGGAAAGTCGAGGCTGGTGACGATCACCTTCGGCCGGTGGGTGTAGTCGAGGGTGGAGGCCACGACGCCGAGGGCGCCGGACACGTTGGGATGCAGGGCGATGGTGCCGGGCGGGGCGTGAACCAGCGCCCCATACCGGTCGCGCAGCTCCGCCAGCGCCGCCCACCACGTCTCGTACCACGCGGAGGCACCCCGGCTGTCCCAGAGATCGAGGTACTCGTTGACCCGGGCGCGGGAGCGCCGCGAGAGCGCGCCAAGAGAGCAGCTGTTCAGGTAGACGCAGCGCTCGAAGATCGGGAATTCGGCACGGTACCGTGCCGCCAGGGTGTGAGGCACGCCGCTACTGGTTGCCAAAGGTGAAGCTGAGTCCGGAGTTGACGCCGTAGTCGTTGCCGGAGGTACCGGCGGGGGGCTGGGTGTCCCAGTTGCCGTAGAACGACACGTTCCAGTTGATCTGGCCGAAGAGCTTGAGGAAGTAGTTGGCGTTGGTGTTGAAGTAGAAGCGGCCGGCCTCGGTGAGGGAGGGGATCACGTTGACGGTCACGCTGAGCGTCGTCTTCTTGAACTTGACGTAGTTGGCCGTGCCCAGCAGCATGGCCCCGAGCATGTCCTCTCGGCTCGCCGAACTCACGGAGGATTCGTAGGTGGTCCCCTGCCACACCAGCCCCCCGACCACGGAGAGCCGTACGTTGCTGGTCTTCTTCAGGTACCGGCCCACGCCGCCGCCCAGGTTGGTCTGGAGGCTGATCTGCTGCTCGGAGCTTTGCAGCCCGTTGGCGAACCCGGAGTAGAACCAGTTGTTCCACCGCAGCAGATGGCTGGCCGTGAGCTGGAGCTGGTTCCGGGTGGCGGCATCGGTACCGGTACTGCTGGAGAAGTTCGAGTTGAAGCCCAGCGATGCACTCCACCGCGGGCGAGGATAACTCACGGCCGAGCTGATGTTATAGGTGGTCGTCTCGTTTCCCTTGGCGTAGCTGACCCCCGACGAGATGCTTCCGTTCAGCCGACCCCAGAACGAGGCCCCGGTGCTGCTGAACGCCGCAATCCGGGACTTGTCGAAGGTGGCCACCCGCCCGTCGGTGTCCGTGATGACCACGAGCACCGAATCGGTTCCCTCCACGGGATGGATCGAGATTCTTCCGTTGTACACGGTGCCATCATCGAGAGAAATGAGAAAAAGGTTCGGACTGTCCAGGCCCGCCAGGCGTGCCCACTCCACCGCGACATTCCCGTTGACGTAGTCCAGGCTCACGTAGATGGCCCCGGCGTCCATCGTCTTGATTTCACAGGTCAGCTTGTCGCCATTCTTCATGTAGAGCACGTCGTTCTTCGGCCCCAGCATGTCCGGGGGGGCGAGCAGGAGCGTGGCGCCAAGCAGTGTGGTACCGAGAAGCATGTCGACTCCGGCAGCGGCGGATGCCCGGGACATGGGCGGATGGGAAGAATACTACCCCCATCCGGGACGCGTGCCACCCGTCCTTCGTTCCCCGGTCCCCGGTGCACGGGCCGGGTATATATTCCCCGCATGGACGCCGCCCTTCACCACCCCGAGCATCCCGGCGCCGCCGCCTTCCGCGGCTCGTGGACACCGCTGCTCGCCGCAGCCGCGCTCCGGGCCGCGGTAAACCCCCGGCTGGCGATGGACCTGTTGCGGACGGGATGGGCCTTCCGGCGGCGCCGGTGGTGGGCGAATCCACCCTTCCTTCCCCTTCCCGATACCACCTACCTGCGCTGGCGGATGTACACCGCCTACGGCGCCGAGGACGCGGTCCCGCCGCTCGAGGACATGCTGCGGTTCGTCCGCTGGCGGCGGGAGACCATGGGGCTCTGAACGACGTGGCCCGCCCGCGCGTGGTGATTGTTGGCGGCGGCTTCGCCGGGCTGTACGCTGCCAAGGCCCTCGGTCGCGCGCCTGTCGATGTCACGGTCGTCGACCGGACGAATTACCATCTGTTCCAGCCGATGCTCTATCAGGTGGCGACCGCCGCCCTGGATACGAGCGATATCGCCTCCCCCATTCGCTCCATCCTCAGGCATCAGCGGAATACCGAGGTCCTCATGGCGGAGGTGAGTGCCATCGATGTCTCGGGCCGCTCGCTCCAGCTGGCTGACGGGAGCGCGCTGACCTACGACTACCTCCTGCTCGCACCCGGCGTGCGGCATTCCTACTTCGGGCACGATGCCTGGGAACGGTTCGCGCCCGGGATCAAGACGGCGGACGATGCCGAGGAGGTGCGGCGGCGGGTGCTGCTGGCGTTCGAGGCCGCCGAGCGGGAGCCGGATGTCGAGAAGCGGCGGGCGCTCCTGACCTTCGTCGTGGTTGGCGGTGGGCCAACCGGAGTTGAGGTCGCGGGTGCCCTCGCTGAGATCCGGCAGTACGCCCTCCGCCGGGATTTCCGGCGGATCGACCCGCGCGCGGCCACGGTGATGCTGCTCGAGGGCGGTCGACAGCTGTTGCCCAGTTATCCCCCAACCTTGGCCGCCGACGCGCGCGAGGCGCTCAGACGCCTCGGTGTGGAGGTCCGCACCGAGACCTTCGTGACCGATGTGCAGGCGAATCATGTTGCCGCAGGAAGGCTCATCATTCCGACGCACACGGTCGTCTGGGCTGCCGGCAACCGGGCGAGCCCGCTGCTGGAGTCGCTCGGCGTCCCGCTCGACCGAAGCGGCCGCGTACTCGTGGCCCCCGACTGCACCATCCCGAATCACCCTGAAGTGTTTGTGCTCGGCGATGCCGCGGCCTTCGCGCTTGGCGATGGTGCGTACCTGCCCGGCCTCTGCCCGGTCGCAATCCAGCAGGGGCAATTCGCGGCGGCGGCCATACGTCGCGACCTCCAGGGAAAGGACCGCGAGAGATTTGCGTATCGTGACCGGGGCCAGCTGGCCGTCATCGGTCGCGGCAGGGGAGTGGCCGATCTCGGCCGGCTCCACTTCGGCGGCTTTGTCGCGTGGCTCGCCTGGGTGTTCGTCCATATCTTCAAGCTTCCTGATCCGGATTCGTCGCCTGCTCGTCATGATCAGGTAGAACGGGCCCATTTCAAGCGTCACCGCCCGCGGCGCCCCTGTCATCACCGGGCACGATCCCGTGCTGAGCGCAGGCCACTCCTGCTGTAGCCAGCCATCCCGCGTGACCCTCCCTGCCCACGCTGTGAAAGCCCGCGCCGCCGAACTCGGGTTCGTGGCCTGCGGCATCACCGACCTCGGCCCCTCCGTTCGGGCGGATGCGCTGACCGCCTGGCTCCATGCCGGGTACGGCGGGAACATGCGGTATATCAACCGCCAGGCGAAGAAGCGGAAGGACACCCGCCTCATCGACCTCGAAGCGACGCGCGCAGTTGTTATTCTTGATAACTACTACTATCCGGAATCCGCATCGCCGACGCCAGAACCGAAGCTTGCAAGATATAGTCGTAGCAAAGACTACCACATAACTACATTTAATAGAATCAATCAGTTAGCAGAATTGATGCTGGACCACGGCGCAAAGACGGCGCGACCATATGTCGATACCGGACCGGTGCCCGAGCGCGAGCTCGCCGAGCGGGCCGGCCTCGGTTGGATCGGCAAGAACACGATGCTCCTCCGCCCGGGCCTGGGCTCCTGGTTCGTCATCGGCAGCATCTTCACCGACCTGCCACTCGACATCGACCAGCCCTTCACCACCGACCATTGTGGCAGCTGCACCAAGTGCCTCGATGCGTGCCCCACCGATGCCTTCGTCGAGCCGTATATTCTCGATGCCACGAGGTGCATCTCCTATCTCACGATTGAATACAAGAAGGAGATTCCCGCCGAACTGGCCGGCCAATTCGACGGGTGGGCGTTTGGCTGCGATGTCTGCAACGATGTCTGTCCGTGGAATTTGCGCTTTGCGGCGGAAACAACGGTCCCCGAGTTCAGGGATCGCGGCGAATTGCGAGGGGCAGACGAGGAGTGCTTCGACCGGATGGAGGAAGAGGAGTTTCAGGCCCGGTTCGGCGACACTCCGCTGGCCCGGCCAGGCCTCGAGCGGATGCGGCGAAACTGGCGGAACGCCTGGGCCACCCTTCGAGACGGTTAGGCGCGGATGCCTGCCGATCGCCAGTAGAGGTATACCGGAAGGCCGAGGGCGAGTAACCCCG
This sequence comes from Gemmatimonadales bacterium, assembly GCA_041390145.1. Taxonomy (NCBI): domain Bacteria; kingdom Pseudomonadati; phylum Gemmatimonadota; class Gemmatimonadia; order Gemmatimonadales; species Gemmatimonadales bacterium. The sequence goes on from JAWKQM010000010.1 coordinate 93,577, forward strand.
CGCCACGCACGGCGTTGCCCGGGTTGGAAAGGATCGACCCCACCACCACATAGCCGGCCACTCCCACAAAGACTGCCATCGCCAGCGGGAAGGCCGGCACGCTGAAGCGCACCCCGGCCATGCCGTCTCGCCGCCGGAACACCACGAGCGTCAGCGCCGTCAGGCCGAAGAAGATCCAGTCAGCAAAAACCACATAGTCGAGGAGGGCGCCGTACTTGCCGCTGTAGACGAGGATGGCCGACCAGACGCCAAGGAAGATGATAGCCGGCACGGGAGTGCGGAACTTCGGATGCAGGCGTGCGAACCGCTCGAAGAAGAGCCCGTCGGCTGCCATGGCCTGGAACACCCTGGGCGTCACCAGGATCACGAGATTCAGGAAGCCGAAGGTCGAGAAGACAATCCCGGCCGTGATGACCATCCGTCCCGCCGGTCCGAGCAGGACCTCCATGGTATCTGCCGCCGGCGCCGAACTCGCCGCGAGCCCCGCCACGCCGAGCGCGCCGAGATAGGCCGCATTGGCCAGGACATAGACCAGCACCACCATCACCACGCCCAGCACCAGCGCCCGCGGCAGGTTCTTCTCCGGTTCGATGATCTCCTCGGCGATGAAATTGGTCTGCTGCCACCCGCCATAGGAAAAGAGGACCGGTACCAGTGCTGCCGCCACGGCGCCGATCATGGCGCCACCACCCACAGGCACCACCGGCGCGGCGCAGTCCAGGCAGGCCGGCGCGGGGTTCCCCAGGGCAAACAGGCCCGCGACGACCACCATGCCGATGGCGGCCAGCTTGAGGACGGTGAAGATGTTCTGCGTGACGGCGCCGAACGTGACGCCGAGGCAGTTGACGAGCGTCAGGAGGAGGATGGCCGTCACAGCCGCCGGCCGCGCCACCTCCGAGGAGACCCCGAACAACGCCGCACCGTAGTTGCCGGCGGTGACCGCCACGGCGGCGATGGCCCCCGGGGCGATGATCAGCAGCAATGCCCAGGCATAGAGAAATGCTGGAAAGGGGCCGAATGCCTCGCGAAGGTAGGCGTAGCCGCCGCCCACCTTGGGCCGCCGTTGTCCCAGCTCGCCGAAGATGAACGCTCCGATCAGCGCCACCAATCCACCGCCCACCCAGACACCGATGGTCGCCGCCGGCGTACCGACCCGCTGCGCCACGATGGATGGATTGAGGAAGATGCCGGCGCCGATAATGCCGCCAATGACCGACATGGTGCCGGAAAAGAGACCGAGACGGCGGGCATACGTGACGGCCACAGACACTCCGGAAGGAGGGGAAGGGACGAAGGTACGGTGAGGCGGGGGAGGGCGCCAGCGGCATGCGGACCGGCGACTATCTTCCCGGGACACCGCAACAGAGAGTGCACCCATGATCACCGTCATCCCGGATCTTCCTGAGAACGTTCTTGGCTTCTCGGCCAGTGGCAAGGTGACCGCGTCCGACTACGAGACCGTCCTCGTCCCGGCGGTCAAGGCCGGCCTGGCCAAGGAGGGCAAGCTTCGGTTGCTCTATCACCTCGGCGCCGACTTCGACGGCTTCGGCATCGGCGCCATGTGGGCCGACGCCAAGGTGGGGCTGGAACATCCTTCCGCGTGGGAACGAATCGCCCTGGTGACCGACATCGACTGGCTCCGCTCGGCGACGCACATCTTCGGCTTCGCGATGCCCGGAGAGGTGCGGGTGTTCACCAACGCCGAGCTCCCAGACGCCAAGAAGTGGGTCGCCGAGTAGTCCCGGCAAACACAGCCTCAGCAAACCCCGATTGATCGGATTCCCATGGCCGCCACCGGCACGAAGTCGCCAAAACGCTCCGTCGGAAGTTCTGCCGGCGGAGCCACCCTTCGCTTTCATCATTCCGAGGAGTCTGAGTCGCGGATGCTTGCCGTACTTGCCATGCTCGAGGAGTCCGACGACCCCGAAGAGCATCGCGAGGCGCTGGCCGACCTCGTTGCCGATCTCACCGAGGCGGGAATGGACTACTACTATCTGCGGGCGTTGAAGCTCTCCAACGCCGGCCACCTGGCCCAGCAGTCAGCCCGACTGGGCATCGCCGGCGCGGTGAAGATGATCAGCTCGGTCAGCCGACGCTTCATCATGCGGATGAACGGGAAGGAACTCCTGATGGTGGCGGGGCATATCCGAAGTCTGGCGGGATAGCCGTGGGGGTGTAGGTTGGCCGACCGAGGCAGGTTTGAGCGATGGTCAGCTCACCACATCCTGCCTTCCTCTTTCCACGGAGTCGGCCAATGAGCACCGCACCAGACACCAAGAATCTCAGTCTCGCGCTTCGACTCGTCGGCATCATCTTCGTTGTGGGGATCTACCCACTGACGATTCTCTGGCCCAGCGGCTGGAGCTGGATTCCGGCGCAGCCGATGTACCTGCAGATGATCCTCGGCATCTACGCGACCCTCGGCATCTTCCTGTTCCTCGCGGCCAGGGATCCGATGAAGCATCTCAGCCTCATCTGGTTCGCCGTCTGGTCCAGCTTCGTGCACGCCGGCATCATGGCCTACCAGGCCCTCACCACCCCCGGCAACAGCGGGCATATGCTGGGCGATGTCGCCGCGCTGGCCATCGTGGGGCTCCTGCTCGCGGTGCTCACGCCGAGACAGTCTGCTGCGGGGTAGTGCCGGCAGGGTGCGTCCCACCTCGCAGGTGAGCGGGTTGATCGGGGTCCTCCTGCTGCTTGGGATGATCCTGCCGACCCGACTGTCCGCCCAGCAGCAGGACCCACGCCCCGCCGACAACCCGTCGGCGCGTCCCACGACGGACCTTCCGGTGCGCGCTGGACAGCCGGCGACGAGCGGGGCGGGGCAGCCCGCCCGGCTGCCAAACGGGAGCAGCCCGGCCAGCACCGACCGTCCGTTCGAGACCTGGACCGTCGCGCTTCCCTACCGCCAGGGCGTGACGATCTGGGCCCGCAACCCGGCCCTCGACACGATCGTCATCACCCAGTTCTCGCTCAAGGATTGCTTCAACCTCGCGACGCCGTGCGGGCCGACCGATCTCCACCTGACGCTCGGGCCAGGGGACTCTGCCGAGGTCATCACGCTCCGGCCAAAGGTCTGGAACGATCAGTTCACCTATCGGCCCGGGTGGAAGTGGATCATCCCCGCCGATCAACGGATGGCCACGGATGGTTCCGGTGACGAGCCCCCGCTTCCCCTTGCTGTCTGGGCACAATCGGACTCGGCCCGTCGCGAGGTCGTGCTGATGACTCGCAACACCGCCACGGAATCCGTGATCGTCACCGGCCTGCTGGTCTCCAACTGTGAGAACATCGCCCGCGGCGGTTGCGGCGCCCATCCCCTCGACCTGCGCCTGGCGCCAGGCGATTCAGCGGCCACCGTCGTGCTGCGGCCAAAGAGGTGGGGAGACCCGTTCCGCATCAACCTCAAATGGACCTGGACTTGGGCCGCCAGCGGTCCCTAGCGCGAAACCTCCCTCTGCGTGGCATCGTTGGGAGTCCTATGCACCGTACCATTGTCCGACTCGTCGCCGCCATCCTGTTCGCCGCTCCCGCAGCGGCCCAAGTCCCTGATGCCATCCCGACGCCCCGCGCCGACTCCCTCACAGGCTTGTACCAGGACGCCTCCGGCGGCTACGTCCATCTGATGAACCTCGCCGATCAACTCGGCGGTCGTTCCGTCCTGTCCCTCACGGACTACGCGACCGGCATGGTGCGCGCCCTGTATCCTGTCGACCGGACGCACTTCGAGTTCGGCCCGGCGTGGTTTGAGCGTGCACCGACGGAAGGCGGGGTCGAGATCAACGGCGACACGCTGACCATCCACGATGCGAGCGGAGCCGGGCGAATTGTCGCGACGCGAGTGCCGCTCGAGCGGCGCGAGGTCCGCGTCGCCAGCGGCGGGGTCACCCTCGCGGGTGTCCTGACGATGCCCCCGGGCCCCGGACCTCACCCCGCGATGCTGATGATCCAGGGTTCAGGCCCCCTCACCCGCCGCTCTCCCGGGCAGACCGGCGACCTGGTCGCCGCCCACGGAGTGGCCGTGCTCACACTCGACAAGCGCGGCACGGGAGGGTCGTCAGGGGAGTGGAACGGGCTGTCACACGAAGCATGGATGGCCGATGCGGGTGCGGCCATCGACGTGCTCAAGCGCCAGCCGGGAATCGATCCGAACCGGATCGGGATCTACGCCGCGAGCGAGGGCGGGTTTGTCGGTCCCGAATTGGCCACGCGACGCAGCGACGTGGCGTTTCTCGTCTGTCGGGTCTGCTCGGCGCTGCCGCACGCTGAGGCCATCATGGATATGGAGGAGCGCCGGCTGCTCGCTGCCGGGCGCGCTCCCGATGTGGCGGCGGAAGCACGCGAATGGCTGCGATTGCGCACCGCCTATGCGCTCGAACGCCAGGGCTTTGAACGCATGGCCGCATTTGAAGCCCGGACCAGCGCCGCGCAGTGGCGCAAGGACTTCCCCCCTGGCACCGCGAACCTGCCGCAACCTGGCGCGGCGTACTGGGATGTCTATGCCGGTGTGCTGGCCGGCGACCCGGCTCGGGCCTATCGCGCGCTGGATATCCCGGTGCTGGTGGTGCTCGGCGGTGACGACCAGCGCATTCTCGCCGAACGCCATGAGCCGGTCTTCGCCGAGATCGCGCAGAAGGCCCGCGACATGACCATCATGGTCGTTCCGGGCGCGAGTCATGGCCTGCTGGTGACGGATGCGGGAGGTGGAGTGGGGTACCCGCCAGGGCTCTATCAGGAGATCGTGGACTGGATTGTGGCGCATGGCGAGAAGGGTGGGAACTGAACGCTCGGTACCCGAAGGCGCCGCGACACTCTTGTCGTAGATTGTCCCAGATTGAAACTATTGCTGCAGCGCCCCCCGTATAGGCTCTCGCAGTCTTGATCGAGAATTCACCCCATCCATGGAATCCAATGCTCACCATTCGTGAGCTCGTGAAGGTGTATTCGGGCCAGATCACGGCCCTGCGAGGAATCTCCCTGGACATCCCACCGGGGATGTTCGGACTTCTGGGGCCGAACGGATCCGGGAAGACGACACTCATGCGGATCATCGCCGGACTGCTGGAGCCCACCTCCGGTCAAGTCCTGCTCGACGGCGTCGACGTCGTCGGACGCCCCGAGCTGGTCTGGCCCCGCCTCGGGAATCTTCCGCAATACTTTGGTTTCTATCCCAGTCTCACCGGCGCCGCGATGTTGCTCCATATGCTCCGGCTCAAGGGAGTCGATTCGCCGCTTGGGCTGGATCGACTCTGTGCCGAGCTGCTCGAAAGGGTCAACCTGACTACCGCTGCCAACCGCAAGGTCAAGCATTACTCCGGCGGCATGCGCCAGCGCCTGGGGATCGCGCAGGCGATTGCCGGAGATCCGGATCTCCTCGTCGTCGATGAACCCACCGCAGGGCTCGATCCGGAGGAGCGCATTCGATTCTATCGGCTGCTGGCTGAACTGGCTGAATCGAGGACGGTCATCCTCTCAACTCACATCGTCGAAGATGTGGCAGTGCTTTGCCCGCGCTTCGCCGTGATCCGGCAGGGTACGGTGCTCACGCAGACCACGCCGTCGGAAGCCCGGGGACGAATTGCCGGAACCATGTTCGAAGGCGAAGTCAGCCGAGAGGAGCTGGTGTTGCTGGCGGAATCCGCCAGAGTGACACAGGCCCACCTCGTCGAGGGACGCAATCGGGTGCGCATCCATGATCCCGACGGGCAGTGCCCGCCCGGCTTCTCGCCCACTTCTGCCACACTCGAGGATGCCTACCTGATCCTGACCGAGGCCGGCGCGAATCCGTCGGGTGCGCCCGCAGGTGCCGCACCCGCGTGATGAACCGTCGTCGCCTCGGTACCATCGCAAGTCATGAATTGCGCTCGCAGGTGGGCAGCCCGCTCTTCTGGGTGCTGCTTGGGCTGCTGGCGTTGATGACCAGCATCATCAATCCCGTTGCGATGATCCCCTCCGGTGCCGCTGAAGTTGGTGGGGTCCGCCCCTTCAACAATTCGCTTCACGCACTGTCGCAGGGCTTTGCGCTCGGTAGTTTCCTGACCTACACCTTCTTCGCCTCGTTCATGGCCGGGTTGTCCGTCATCCGCGATGACGAGGTCGGCATCGGCGACTTGCTCCACAGCTCTTCGCTGACATCCGGCGAATATCTGGTCGGGAAGTTCCTCGGAATTTGCGGCGCACTTGGCCTGGCGCTGCTCGTGCATATTGGCCTCGCCATCGGCTTCTACCAGTTCGCGGGGGTGTCGGAGGTCGGTGCGGCGGTTGGGCCCTTCGCTATCAGCAACTACCTCTTGCCGGCGCTTCTCTTTGCAGCACCAGGTATTCTCTTCACGGCCGCCCTCGCCTTCGCGGTCGGCACATGGACCCGTCGGCCCATGGCCGTCTATGCGGTACCGACCGTACTCTTTCTTCTCACCGTCATGGTGTTCTGGACGTGGGCGCCGTCCGGGCTTGACCCGCGAGTGGACCGGCTGCTCATCGCCCTTGACCCGAGCAGCCTCCGGTGGCTCCGCCAGACGCTCTTTGCCGTCGACCGCGGCGCGGAATACTACAACTCCGCCCCGCTCGCGATCGACCTGCCCCTGATCATCAATCGTGCCTGGGTGGCGATTGTCTTTCCTGTTGTCGTCCTCTGGATGTCGGTCCGCCACTTCGGCCGTGTGGTCGGTGGCCGGCGCCGCCCCATGGGAACGGATCGCCACGTCGCGATGGCTTCGGCACATGCCCCGGCCGCCGCGCCCATCTTCCGACCGATTGCAGGGCTGCAGATGGCGCAGCGCTCGCCGGGGCTGTGGCGGGGAGCGGCAGCCGTGCTGCGGTCGGAGCTCCTCGAACTCCGCAACCAGCCGGCGCTCTATCTTTTCACGGCATTCCTGATGTTCGTGGTCGCAGAAGTCGCCGTCACGGACAGTGACGCGTTTGGCGACCCCGTGCTCCTGACCGCCGGCACCGTGGCGCTCCAGGTCATGCCGGTCATGACCATCCTCGCCTGCCTCTTCCTCCTGTTCACGGTCGTCGAGTCGATGCATCGCGAAGTGGCCACGGGGTTTGATTCGATCTTTCTGAGCGCACCCATCCCGACGGGGGCGATCCTCGTGGGCAAGGGCCTCGCAACGGCGGCCGTCATCCTTACGCTGACCATCGCGTGTGGCGCGACGTGCTGCCTGCTGTTGGGGATCCAGGACGGGTGGCCGGTGACGGTCTGGCCGTTGGCGCTTGTCTTTGGCGCCGTGTTCCTGCCGTCGCTCCTGCTGTGGAGCGCCTTCGTCACCCTGGTGATGACCTTGACGCGACACCGAGCCGCTGCGCTGGGGATTGGTCTCGCGGCGCTACTGCTGACGGGCATCCAGTTCGGGCGGGGAGCAACGACCTGGGCCACCGACTGGCCGCTCTGGGGGGCGCTCCGCTGGAGCGACATGGGGACGTTCGCGCTCAATGGCAGCGCCCTGCTGCTCAATCGGATTGGCGTGGTGGCGCTGGCGGCGGCATTCTTCGCCGTCTCGGTGCAGTCGTTTGCCCGCACCGAGCGGGACCGCACCGCCACCCTCCGGCGGTTGCGGAAGGACCGGTTGGGTGCGCGTGCCGTGCTCCTGGGGGCTGTCGCGGCCCTGCCCATGGCAATCGTTGTCGTCCTGGCCGTTCGAGTCAGGGACGGTTTTCAGGGCCACGCCGCAAAGGACAGGCAAGCTGCGTATCAGCGCGAACTGGCGCCAGAGTGGAGCTCCGTCGCGCCACTGAGCATCACCGCTCTCGACCTCGCCCTCGGCCTGGCGCCGGAGGACCGCAGCATGCGGGTGACCGGCGAGTACACCATGGTGAACCTGACAGGTGAACCGGTGTTGCGGGCGCCGTTCACCCTCGGCGACGGCGTCACTGAGGTCGCCTGGCGAGTGAACGGGCAGACCGTGCCAGCAACCAACCAATTTGGTTTGCATGTCCTGACGCTCTCCAAGCCAGTCGCACCGGGGGATACCGTCCGGGTGGCGTTCGACTACCATGGCCGCCTCCCGAACGGCATCACCCGAAACGGCGGTGGTGTGTCTCATTTCATCTTGCCGTCCGGTGTCCTGTTGTCCACTCGCGAGGCCGGCTTCGTACCGGTGCCTGGCTTCATCCGCAACGAACGGAGCGAAGCTGCCGAGGGGGATTCCGCCTCCATGTCACTTGGCGGCGCATTCCAAACGCGCATTGCCGTGACCGCGCCAAGCGAGTTCACCGTCAATGCGGTAGGCCGGAAGATGGCGGAATCGAGGGATGGTGGCATGACGACGGTGGTGTGGGAGAGCGAGGGTCCTGTGACTGCGTTCAACGTGCTGGCGGGCCGATGGGATGTTCGGCGCCGGGAGGGGACGGCGGTCTTCTACCACCCGGCACACGAGCGCAATGTGGACCACATCCTCAGCACCCTCGCCGCCGCCCGCAGGCGCTACTCCGAATGGTTCTACCCCTACCCCTGGGAGGAGTTGCGCTTGAGCGAAGTCCCGAACATGGAGACGAACGCCACTGCGTTTCCAACCAACATCAGTTTCTCCGAGGGAATCGGGTTCCTCACGGGGGGCCGGGCCGGCGATGGTCAGGCCTTCAGCGTGACCGCCCACGAAGCGGCCCACCAGTGGTGGGGGCATATCCTCACCGCCGGCGAAGGGCCCGGAACCGGGTTGCTCATTGAGGGGATGGCCAACTACGCCACGCTGCTGCTGCATGAGGCCGAGAACGGCGCCGATGCCAGGCAGGCATTCGCACGCTGGCTGGAACAGGGCTACATCGAGGCCCGGCGGGTAGACACGGAACGCCCGTTGTTGGAGACCAAAGAAGGGCGGCGCAGCGATGATGCGGTGCTTTCCCTCAAGGGGGCGTTCGTCATGTGGATGCTTCAAGAGCAGCTCGGCCGGGAGCGGATGCTGGCCGGCCTGCAGGCCTTCGTCAGCAAACATGCCACGCCGCGGCAGCACGCGACGCCCGAAGAACTTCTCGAGACACTTCGTGGCTTTGCCCCGGACTCGGCGGCGTACCAGGAATTCGTCGACCAATGGATGACCGGCCTGGTGCTCCCAGAAATCCAGATCAGGAACGCCACCGTTGCGCAAGCGAGCGGCGGGTGGCGCGTGTCGGCAGAACTCGAGAATGTCGGTACCGGGACCGTGTCGGTGGAGCTTGCGGCCGAGGCGGCAACGCCGGATTCCCCCGGAGACGGGACGCGAGTCGCAGACGCCCGCACCACCGTCATGATGCGGCCGGGGATACCGCAGTTGGTTTCTTGGATGGTCCCCTTCGCACCCGGTCGAATCGTGGTCGATCCCGACGCGGTCGTGCTTCAGCTGAACCGCGCTCGTGCTCTGGCACGTCTGGAACCGGCCGAGGCTGACCTGTAGCCGACCATCCGCCGCGCACTGGTTATGATTCGTCGCTGGTAGTGACGTCCACAGATTCCCCGCACCCCCGCCCCCATGCCACACATCCACAGCATCGCCATCTTCGTGACCGACATCGACCGCGCGCTCCTCTTCTACCGCGACCATCTCGGCCTGCCGCTGCTGCACCAGGGATCGTTCGGCGCCGAGTTCATGGAGGGTCAAAAGGGCAAGACCCGGCTCGGCGTCCACCCGGCGGTCCACCCCAACGCGCTCGCGATGGTGGGCAGGGAGACCGGCATCACTCTTCACGTCGAGAATCTGCTCGAGTATTGCGAACGCCTCCACCAGCGGGGGGTGAAATTCGTGACCGAGCCGACCCAGCAGGGGTTCGGGATCATGGCCATGGTGGCCGACCCGGACGGGAACATCCTGGCCCTCTGGGAGGAGAAGCTCCCCGAATAGCGCATTCCGCCCCGTCCCCTGCGGGGTGCAAGCACTCGCAGCAGAACGGCCAAGCCGTTGTCACATTGAGAGTTGCACCGGACCCACAGGGTCGGCACGTGGGTTGCCCCGCTCTCTGCCATGACCTTTTCCAGACTCGCCGCAACCCCGCTTTCAATTCTGCTGGTGCTCTTCGCCGCAGCCTGCGGCGGCAAGGAACTGACCGGCCCCTCGGTGGGCGGCCTCGCCGTCAGCGTTGAGGGGCTTCCACCGGCCGCCGCGGCCAGCGTCACCGTGACCGGGCCCAACGACTTCAGCCAAGTGGTCGGGCCATCGAATGCATCCCTGGACGAGCTGGCGCCCGGCAGCTACACAATTACGGCTGCAGATGTGAGCGAAGGCGGTGCGGCCTACGTTCCCCTCCCGACGACCCAGGTGGTTCAGGTCACTGCCGGAGGATCCGCCTCGGCGGGGGTGGTCTATACCGCCACACCAGGCTCCCTCAGCCTGACCGTCAGCGGATTGCCGGGCGGGGTCGGCGGCGCCGTGACCGTCTCCGGCCCCGGCGGCTACTCCTCCACCCAGACCAGCAACGCCTCCCTCACCGGTCTCGCGCCGGGCACATACACGGTCGCGGCCAGTGTGGTTGGTTCTGCACCGCTCTATGACCCCACGCCGCTGAGCCAGCAGGTCAGCGTCTCAAGCAGCGCCGCTGCATCCGCCTCCGTGGCCTACGCGGTCCGTTCAGCCACGAGCATGAATCTCCGCATCGACGGCTTCTACGTCACGCAGAGTGTGCAGACATACGACCGCAGCATTCCGCTGGTCGCCGGCCGCGACGGGCTCCTGCGCGTCTTTGTCGTTTCCAATCAGGCCAATACCGCCTCGCCCGAGGTGCGAGCCCGCTTCTACCGGGCCGGCGCGCTGATCCAGACCGTGACGATTCCGGCCCCGGGAGCGAGCGTCCCGACCGACACCGTGGGGAGCCAGGGAGCGCTGACTCGCACCTGGAACGCCACGTTGCCGGCGTCGCTGCTGCAGCCCGACCTCGACATCGTGCTCGACGTCGATCCCACAAACGTCGTTGCCGAATCGAACGACGGCGACAATAGCTATCCGTCCAACGGCACGCCTGTCACGATGAACCTCCGCACCGTCGCAACGCTCGACCTGCGCCTGGTCCCGGTCCATCGCACCGCCGACAACACGACCGGCAACGTGACCACCGGCAACGCCGCACAGTTTGCCGACCAGACCCTGCGCATGCATCCGCTGGCGGCCGTCAACGTCGACGTGCGCGCGGCGTATACCTACACCGATACCGCGCAGATTCAGTCCAACGATGGCAATGGCGTGTGGCTCCGCATCCTGAGCGAGATCAACGCCCTGCGGGCCTCCGAAGGGGGGACGAAGAACTACTACGGCGTCATTGCCGTCCCGTACGGCGGCGGCATTGCCGGCTACGGATATGTCCCCGGACGGGCCTCGGTGGGATGGGACAAGCTGCCGAGCGCCTCCGGCGTGGTCGCCCACGAACTCGGACACAATTTCGGGCGGTCACATGCGCCGTGCGGCGGGGTAAGCTCCTCCGACCCGAACTATCCGTACAGCGGCGGGGTGACGGGGCAGTGGGGATACGACCTGGTGTCCGGCGCGCTCAAGGCGCCGACACTCACCGACCTCATGGGCTACTGCAACAACACCTGGATCAGCGATTACAACTACCTCGGCGTGATGAACCAGCGCGGCCCCGCCGCCGTGGTACAGATGGGACGCGTGCGGGAGCCGAGCCTGATCGTATGGGGCCGGATCCGGGACGGGGAAGTGGTACTCGAGCCGGCGTTCGAAGCCACGACCGAGGCGCTGCTGCCGGTCAGCGCCGGCCCGAACCTGATCCGTGGATTCGACGCCAACGGTGGTGAGGCCTTTCGGATCGCGTTCAGCGGCACGCCAGTGGCCGACGCGCCGCACGCCGAGGAGCACTTCGCTTTCGCCATTCCGCTCAGGATGGTGCGGGGGTCGCTGACCCGGCTGCAGCTGGAGAGCCGGGGACAGCGCGCCATCGTCGCCACCACCGGCGCCGGTTCCGCCGGCCGCAGTTCGAGCCTCCGACTGGAGCGCTCAGGCACCGCCTCCACCATCCGGTGGAATGCGGCGGAGTATCCCCTGGCCGTGGTGCGCGACGCGTCCACCGGGCAGATCCTCTCGCTGGCCCACGGCGGCAGCGTCACGCTCGACGATGCCACCGGCCCACTGGATGTGACGCTGTCGGATCGGGCGAACTCCCGGATCGAGCATTTGCGATAGCAGTCTGCGGCTGACACGAAGAACGGAACTGCCCCCCTTCGTGACCTTCGTGCCTTCGTGTGAGAAGACCATAAACCCCGGCTTTCGCCGGGGTGACGGCCGTCTCGCTTCCCCGCATCCCCGTTTCCCCGCTAAATTCCTTCATGCGCCGCTTCTTTCAAACCATCGGCTCCGCCTGGGCCTGGTTCTGGATTGCCGTCGTCATCGTCGCCTGGTTTCCGACGATGGTGCTGGTCTTCCTCGTCACCGTTCCCTTCGACCGCGGCCGGTACGTCGTTGGCTGGTGGTTCCGCCGCCTCGGCGTGGCGATGGCCACCGTCAATCCCTACTGGAGCTTCCGCCGGGCCGGTATGCACGTCGAGCATCCGCGGCACCCCTACGTCATTGTCGCGAACCATGAGTCGTTCGCCGACATCCTGCTCATCAGCCATCTCCCCTTCGAGATGAAGTGGCTGTCGAAGATCGAGATCCTGAAGATTCCGCTGATTGGCTGGATGATGCGGATGGCGGGCGACATTCCCATCAAGCGGGGGTTTGGCCCCAGCGCCGTCGAGGCGATGGAGCGCTGTCGTACCTCGCTGCGGAACCGGGTGTCGGTGGTCTTCTTCCCGGAGGGCACCCGCTCACCCGACGGGCGGATGCTGCCGTTCAAGGACGGCGCCTTCCGCCTGGCGCTTGAGGCCGGCGTGCCGATCCTCCCGCTCGCCGTGGCGGGAACCAGGACCGCCCTCCCCAAGCATGACTGGCGCTTCAGCCGGGCGCGTGCCGTCGTCGAGGTCCTCCCCCCGATCGACACCGCCGGCCTGACCCTCGAGGACCTGCCCGAACTGAAGGCGCGGGTGCGCGCCACCATCGAAACCGCGCGCGACGCCCTGCGGGCCCGGCTGGCCTGAGCGCTACTTCCCCTCCAACTCCTTCTTGACCCGGGCGCGCATTCGCTCCGCGGTGGCGCGGCCCATCGGCACCTCAGTGGCGACCCACTCCGCGTTCTGAAAGGACGCAGGGTTGGCCGCGGCACGAATCTCCTTCAGATAAGGCTCCACCCGCACATAGAGCAGCAGCCCCTCCGCGTTGTTCTCCACCAGGAAGTCGCCGTGGATGATGCCGTGCCGCGCCATGCGGTACACCATCTCCCAATAGGTGGACACCTGGCGGTAGGCGCGGTTCAGCGGGTGGTCGTGCTTGAGGATCGCCACCGCCTCCTTGGCATTCTTCGGCAGGTAGTCGCGCGTGAGTTCTGCGCGCGCTTCCCGCAGGACCGTCTCGCGGCGCAGCTCGTACAACTTCAGGATGAGGTCGGCGTCGAGGTGGTCGGGCGCATCCTTCATCATGCGGCCGCCGGGTTGGCGCGGAGCACTTCGGCCACGCGGGACAACCGGACCCGCGCCTCGGTCGCGACCGACCGCAACGCCGGGTCCTGATCCATGCCGCCCACTGACAGCATCACGTCGGGATCGGCGATCCGCACCACCGATCCCGAGCCATCGGCCTCGACCGTCACATTGCACGGCAGGAGCAGCCCCGCCTCCGCGTAGTGGCTCATCGCGCGGTGCGCGAGCGTCGGGTTGCAGGCGCCGAGAATGGAATACGGCCGAAACTCCACCCCGATCTTCTCCTTCAGCGTTGAGTGCACGTCGATGCGGGTCAGGACGCCGAACCCTTCGTCCTTGAGTGCCGCGGTGACCATGTCGATCGCCTGTGCGTATGGTACGGTGAGCTTTGCCTCGAATGCCAGCGCTGCGGTGGTCATGATGTCGTTCCCTTCTTGATGTAGGTACCCATCAACTCCACCTGCTCGAGGATGTGGCCGGCCATCGCGGCCTCGAGCACCGGCTTGGTGGCCGCGCCGAGGTCGGGCAGCGCCTTGTCGAGCGCGTAGAGCTTATGGAAGTAACGGTGCCGGCCGATCGGCGGGCAGGGCCCGCCGTACCCGGTGCGCTTCCAGTCGTTGAGGCCCTCACGGGTACCGGCGGGCAGGTCGGCAGACGTGGTGCCCTCCGCCAACCCCGTGGCGTCAACGGGGAGGTTGTACAACACCCAATGAACATACGTCATCTTCGGCGCCGCCGGGTCCGGGGCGTCCGGGTCGTCGACGATCAGTGCCAGCGACATGGTGCCGGACGGCACGCCGGACCAGGCCAGGTCGGGTGCGAGGTCCTTTCCCTCGCAGGTGCAACGGGTGGGAATCTCGCCACCGTGTACAAACGTCTTGGACGTCAGGGTCAGTGTCATCCGATACTCCTCTCGTTCAGGCGCCTACCGTGCTGCGTGCCTCCGTCGTGTCGATCGCTTCCACGCCTATCGGCGCGCGGGCTGTCGCCCCCGGCTTCACGGGCATGCACTCCATTGCGTATTCCGCCAGGGCGGTGATCGTCAAACTGGGGTTCACGCCGGGATTGGCCGGGACAATGGACCCGTCGATGGCGTAGAGGCCGGGATAATTGTGCACCTGCATATCGAGCCCGACGACACCCTCGCTCGCGTTCGTGCCGAACGGGCACCCGCCCAGGATGTGGGCCGTCATCGGGATGCCAAGCAGCCCCTCGTTAATCGACCCGGCGGCGATCCCTCCGTTCTTCTCCGCAAACCGCCGGGTGACCTTCCGGCTGATCTCAATGGCCGACGGGTGCCCGCTCTCCGGGTCGGGATGCGACACCAGCCCGCGGCGGAAAAGGGTGAAGAGACTCCGCCCAAATCGGAAGCGCAGCCGGGTATCGTCGGTCTGCATCGCCAGGATGATCGTGGTCCGCTGGGCCCAGCGCGGCAGGAAGTGGGTGCGGGCAAAGTCGATCGGTCTGGCGACGATTTGCCACACCGACTGGGCCAGCCGGCTCAGGAAGCCCCCTGACTCGATGATCGGTCCGGTGAGGAGCCGCATCATCGACGAGCCCGGGGAATACCGCACCGGCTCGATCGTCGTCATGGCGTCGGCGTGGACAATGGAGGTGATGGCGATGCCCTGCGAATAGTCCGCCTTGTCGTCGCGCGCGATGACACCCAGCAGTGATTCATTGTTGGTACGGACCATGTCGCCGAGCCGCGGTGAGAGGCGGGGCAGGGAACCGGTCACGTCGCGGCACCGGAAGAGGAGGCGCATTGTCCCGAGCGCGCCGGCGGCGGCAATGACATTGCGGGTGCGGATGCGCCGCTCACCCCGGAACAGCATCGCGGACGAGGAGCGGTACACCACTTCATACCGGGCGCCATCGGGTTGGCCTTCCGGCAGCGGGATGATGTCCCGCACTTCGGCCTCCGCCTCCACTTCCGCGCCCCACTTCTCGGCCAGATAGAGATAGTTCTTGACGAGGGTGTTCTTGGCATTGTAGCGACACCCGACCATGCATCCACCGCAGTGGATGCACCCGCTCCGCGCCGGCCCCTCTCCGCCGAAGTAGGGATCGGCCACTTCCTCCCCCTCGTCGTCCGGCACGCCAAAGAAGGTCCCGACCGGCGTTGACTGCCAGGTGTCCGCGGTCCCCAGCTCTTCGGCAATCTCCTGCAGGAGAATATCTGCCGGCCAGGTGCGCGGATTGACCGTCACGCCGAGCATCCGGCGCGCGGTGTCATAGTGCGGTTCGAGGAGTGCCTTCCAGTCGGCCAGATGGCTCCAGGCGGGGGCGGAGAACATCTCGTCGCCGGGGGCCATCAGCACGTTGGCGTACCCGAGGCTGCCCCCGCCGACGCCGGCGCCGTGAAGGACGAAGATGTCGCGGAAGGGACTGATCTGCAGGATGCCGAAGCACCGGAGCGCCGGCGCCCAGAGCGCCCGGCGCACATTCCAGTTGCTGCGCGCAAAGTCCTCGTCGCGGAACCGCTTCCCGCGTTCGAGCACCCGCACCCGGTATCCCTTCTCGGTCAGCCGCAGGGCGGACACGCTGCCGCCGAAGCCGGAACCGATGATGACAAAATCCAATATGTCCGACATGCATGCCCTTCCTGGGTCTATTGTCCCGCCGCCAACGTGTCCAGCCCGTTCAGGGTCCGCGTGGCATTCACGATGTCGCCGATGTCACCGAAATCTACTGCAAGATAGGTCGGCTTGATCCCACGCTCCCGTTCGCACTGCTTCGCCCGCCTGAGGAGAACGTCGTAGGTATTCACGATCTTCGCGTTGCTCGGCCGCGGGGCCGGTGTCGTCTCGATCCAGTGATTGACCTGGAACAAGGTGCCCGACGTGCCGCCGCGGTTCGGCTTGCAGGAAAACTCCGCCGGCGTGTGGAAGGTGTAGGGGGTCTCCTGGAAGCTCTCGAACGCCGGGTGAAGCCACGCCACCCCCGGCTTCCCCGACTCGGTGAACACCAGCACCCGCCCGCCTGTTTCTATCATCGACCGGAGCGTGGGCCACGGCGTGATCGGTCCGGTGTAGACCATTTCAAGCAGGCCGCTCGCCTTGAACGCTTCTGCGATCTCCTCCGGCGTCACGTAGTCCTCGATGACGATCAGGAGGACCTCATCCGGGTTCAGCAACATCCAGTCGCGGATATTCTTGAGGGCGGGCGCTACCAGATACGCCCCAAGTTCACAGAAGCCATGGCAGAAGTAGAGCCCCCGGTGTCCTTCATCTACCCCGACCAGGCGGTCGCGGATCCGCTGGGCCGCCTCGAACCCTTCCTCGCCCACGGCGCCCACCAGCTTTTCCCGGGTCGCACCCTCCCCCTCGAGGTCGGTCTTGATGCGTTCGGCACCCGGAAAGCCGTAGTGGATGTCGATCAACAGGGCACGAATCCCGTGCTGCAGCTGCCCCGTGAAGTCCACCATGTGGTGCGGAAACATCCAGCCCGGGATCTCCGCGTTCGACATCGAGTTGTGCGTGGCCGGGAAGGAGACCTGGTCGATCCGGCGATCGCAAAGTTCCGGGGCGCCGTTGCAGGCCAAGACCGCCGTGCTCGCGAGCGGCAGGGGCTCCGGCCGGCGCAGGAACAGGAGCAGTGCAATCAGCCCGGCTCCGAGCCCGACCCCAACCAGTGTGCGGAGCGGCCACCGCCGGCCGGTGGCCACGGCTGAACCAGAACGTTCCGGCACATTTTCCAGGACCACCCGGAACAGCTCACGGAGCGCGGCGAAGATGAGCAGGAGCCCGCCGATGACCGCGGCCACGGCGACGACGCTCGACGGCCAGGTCAGCACCACCGTCCCCGCGACTGCCGTTGCGAAAATCCAGAGCAGCCGGCCGCCACGCCCCTTTGGCGGCTCCGCCGCCAGCCGGCCCAGCCGCCGCAGGCCTTCGAACGGGTCGGTCTTCTCGTGCAGCGAGTTGGCAGCGGAGGCCAGAATCACGCCGCTGCCGGCAAAGGAATAGACAAACCCGAGGAGCGGCAGGAAGTACTGTCGCCACACACCGAAGAGCGCGCCGCGAGTGGCGTCGTCCTGCGTGAGCGCGAGGGCCACCAGCCGACCGGCGGGAATCACGAGGGCCAGAATGAGCGCCACGAGCACGAGCCCGACGCCGGTACGTGTCAAACCCCGGCGGCGGTCGCGGTCGAGCAGGATGCCACCCACCAGCAACCCGATGCCGAGCACCAGAAGACCGCGCTGCAGCCAGGCCATTCTCGTCAAGACGCGGCGGGCGGTGACGACAGCGGTGCCGAGCTTGCTGTGTGGCAGCCTGGCAACGACTGTCTCGAGATTCTTGGGGATCTTTGCCGCGAGCTCCGGATTCATCCCGCCCAGGGCACTCTGCACCAGGACCCCGACATCGGGAACCGAGAGCAGGACATCTTGCCCGGTCTGCGAGAAGAACGCCTGATGGGCCGACTTGAGCGCGGTCCGGGCGACGGCACGGAAGGGAGAGCTCCCGACCAGGCCGTCGGCGGTTCCAACGATGAGCGGTCGTACGGCGGTGAGGTTGGGTCGTCGCTCGATGAGCACATCGGTGATCTTTTCGGCAACGAAACCCGAGACGCGTTCATCACCCAGGCTTGACGCCACGCGGTTCGCGAAGTCGTCCGCGTTGAACAGGCCGTGGCTGACATCGATCAGGACGGCGCTCAGGAAAAGCAACACCAGCCCGATGAAGCCCATCAGCCGGGCGCCCATCGCCTAGAGAATCCGCTTCCCGAAAGCTGATTCCAGCAGCTCCACCGCAAGCACGGCAGAGCGGTTGCGTTCGTCGAGGATTGGGTTGACCTCGACGACTTCCAGCGAGGTCATTCGCTTGGATGCCCAGATCAGTTCCATGATGGTATGGGCTTCTCGGTAGTCGAGTCCGCCCTTCACGGGCGTACCGACGCCGGGGGCAAGGGTCGGATCGACGGCATCGAGGTCGAAGCTCACGTGCAGGAGGTCGGTGCCGTCGGTGACGCGGGCCAGCGCATCGCTCATGACGGCGTGGATCCCGTCCCGGTCAATTTCCGACATCGTGTAGACCCGGATGCCGAGTTCGGCCAGGTGGCGCCGCTCGCCGTCTTCGAGGCTCCGAATGCCGACCAGCGCAGTGTGCTGCACGTCGATCTTCGGCCAGTCTCCGCCGACGGCCGAAAGCTCCTTCGGCCCGAGACCGAAGAGGGCGGCGAGCGGCATTCCGTGGATGTTGCCGGAGGGGGAGGTCTTCGGGATGTGGATGTCGCTGTGGGCATCGATCCAGAGGAGGCCAAGTTTCTTTTTCTTCTTCCGGGCGAAGGACGCCACGCCGGAAATGGTGCCGACCGCAATCGAATGGTCCCCACCCAATACCAAGGGGAACCGCTTCCGCTCCAGGATCCGCTCCACGGCCTTGGCGAGGAGCCCCGATGCGCGGGCAATCTCCCCCAGGTACCGGGCACGCCGGCTCCCGAAGGTGGTCTCTTCCATGTTCTTGATGTCGAGGTCGCCACCGTCGAACACACGGTGGCCGCGGGCGACAAGGGCGGGGCCGACGCCTGCGATCCGGAGCGCGGAGGGACCCATGTCCACGCCGCGCCGCCCGGAACCGAGGTCCATCGGGACGCCAAGGAGTTCGATGTTCATGGGACTACGCTACCCACAACGGCGAGGGGCCGCAACGTGGGGGCTTGTCCTACCGGGCCAGCATCGCGCGCGCCTCTTCCTCCATGCGCATCAGGCGAGTGTAGTAGTCCGGCAATTCCATCAGGTGTGCGAGCGCAATCTTCCCGGTGAGCACCAGGTCGTCGTTGGTCACGTTGGTGACGACGTTCCTGACGCCGTGCTCCAGTTCCACTTCAAGCCCCATCCGGAACTGCTCCAGGTGCACTTCGCTCCATTTGATGCCAATCTGATCGCCCACCCTGCGGGCCTCTTCCATCGTAAACGTCCGCTGGCTGACCATGATCTCCCCTCCTTGAATCGCAGGGCGTGTATGCGCCGCGGGCCACCCCCGCCACGAGGCGGGAGTGGACTTGCAAGATGGCATCTGGGCTATGAAGCGGGGGTGAAGCTGAGGAGAGAATCCCTTGGCAGGTCAGGAGTTGAGATGCGGGAAGTAGCGTTCCTCCAGGATCCGGAGGTGATGCCGCTCATGGCCTGCGAGAATCCAGGCCAGGGCCCGGGCCGAGACTGGGTGGCCGCTCGCGGACCCGATCCGTGCCCAGGCCTCGGCGCTGAATGAACTGAAGAGGGCCAGGCTCGCGTCCCGCACGGCCCGGAACTCGGCGGCGACATCCGCCATCGACCGGGCCTCGAACCCGGCCATCGGCACCCAGGCGTTTTCATCGAACCCCGGCAGGTCGATGGTATCACCCCGAGCGATCCTGAGGGCCCGGTAGGAGAAGACCCGCTCGGCGTCCGCGACGTGCCCGATGACCTCCCGGATGCTCCACTTCCCATCAGCGTACCGATAGGCGGCTAGTTTGTCTGAAATTCCAGCCAATACGGCAGTGGTTGATTCGCGCTGGTACCGGAGCGTGGCCAGAAGGTCGCCATCCGGCACTTCCTTGACGTACGGCTGATAATAGGAGTTATACTCGGAATCGGCAGGACGGGCAGGGGAATGCTCGGGCAAGGGGACCTCCAAGTGCCTCAGGCGAGAGTTCCGGGCGAGCCACAATATAGGCGGCTGTATTCGTGAACTCGAACCCGCACCCCTCCTCCTCTTGCTCTCAGCCCTCGTTCCTGCCCAGCGCGGCGGGAGCCTTCACCCGACCCACCGCCCCCGCCAGCGCCAACAGCGTCAGCAGGTACGGAAACATCAGGAAGAATTGATACGGCACCTTGAGCCCCGCCGCCTGCAGCGCAAACTGGAGCGCCGTCGCCAGCCCGAAGAGCAGCGCTGCCCATCCCGCCCCCACCGGGTTCCACCGCCCCAGGACCACGATCGCAATCGCGATGAACCCGCGCCCCGCTGTCATTCGCTCGGTAAAGGTGCCCACCTGCGCCAGCACCAGCGTGGCACCCGCCAACCCGGCAAAGGCGCCGCCGATCAACACCGCCACTGCCCGCGTCGCGCGCACCGGCACGCCGGCGGCGCGAGCAGCGGAAGGATCCTCGCCGACGGCGCGCAACGCCAGCCCAAATCGGGTCCGGAACAGAAAGGCCCAGCTCAGTGGGATCAGGGCGACCGCCAGATACGTGGTGACCGGCTGCGCAAAGAGCGCGTTGCCAATGAATGGGGTATCGGAGAGGATGGGAAGTGGGAGCGGCGGCAGCGTCGGCAGCGAGAGTCCGACCCCCGCTGGCCCGTAGAACTGCCGGTAAATTGTTCCGGTCAGGCCAACGCTCGCCAGCGTCACCGCCGTGCCGGTGATGATCTGGTCGGCCCCCGCGCCGATGGCCACTGCGGCGAAGAGCGCCGCCACCAGCACACCCACCAGGATACCGAGGCCGAGTCCCGCCACCGGTCCCGCCACCGTGGCACCGATGGCGCCGCCCAGCGCACCGAAGAGCATCGCTCCCTCGACACCCAGGTTGACCACACCCGACCGCTCGGCAATCGTCTCACCCGTCGCGGCCAGCGCCAGCGGTGTGGCAATGCCGACCGCCGCAACCAGGACATCCGCCGCCACCGCCATCGGATTGATCATGCAGCGCCGTCCGAAACTTGCGGTGCGGCCTGTCGCTTGACCCCTCGACGTGCCGCGGCATCTCCCAGGAGCAGCACCAGGATGATCACACCTTCCACCACGTACACCGCCACCGCCGGAATACCCGCATCCCGCTGCATCGCTCCCGCCCCCGCCTCCAGCGCGGCAAAGACAATTCCCGTCAGCACAATCGCCGAAGGCCGGAGTCGCGCCAGCAGTGCCACACCGATGGCGGTAAAACCATAGCCGGGTGATAGGTTCTGGTAGAGAGCGTACGACACCCCGCTCACTTCAAACGCGCCGGCCAGCCCCGCCAGCGCACCCGACCCGAAGAGCGCCACCGCGATCATCCGTCCCGGCCGAACTCGTCCGCTCACCTCCGCCGCACGCGGTCCCTCGCCCAGCGCGCGCAGCCGGAACCCCCACCAGGTGCGGGCAAAGATCCATGCCAGCACACCCGCGACAATCAGCGCAACGACAAACCCGACATGCAGCCGTGTGCCGGGGAGCATCGGCAGTCGTGCGGCCTCCGTAATCGGCGCGCTCTGCGGGTAGATCCCCGACGGCTCCTGCATCGGCCCCTGGACCATCCAGCTCACCAGCGACTCGGCCACGAAGTTGAGCAGCAGTGTGCTGATCACCTCGAGCACCCCGAAACGAAGCTTCAGCAGCACCGGCAGCGCCATCCAGAGCGCACCCCCCACGATGCCCGCCAACGCCACACTCGGCAGCGCCAACCACGGCGACCATCCGCCGACGTGCACCCCCACCCACGTGGCCGCAATCGCACCGGCGTAGAACTGCCCCTCGGCGCCAATGTTGAGCGCACCGCCGCGGAGCGCGAGCGCAAATCCAAGCCCGATCAGGATGAGCGGCACCGAGCGGAGCAGCGTGGCGCCGGTGAACGCCCGCCACGAACCGAAGGCGCCATCCCAGAGCGCTGCGAGTGCGGCGCCCGCATCGTACCCCGCCAGGTGCAACCCGACCGCGAGAATAAGCAGGCCGACTGCGAGCGCCGCCACGCCGGTGCCGAGTGCCCGGAGGTTACCTCGCATCGGACGCGCCCGACCGAAGCATCATCTCGCCAAGGCGATGCCGGTCCGCTCCAGGCGGCGCCTCGACAATCGCGCCGTTTGCCGCCACCAGGATCCTGTCACCCAGCTCCAACACTTCGTCCAGGTCGTTCGAGTAGACCAGCACCGCAGCGCCGGCCGAGGCGGCGGCGCGCAGGTGCGCGTGGACATCCGCCGCCGCCTGCAGATCGAGCCCGCGGGTCGGGTTCTCCGCCACCAGCACGCGGGGCCGCCGCTCGAGCGCCCTCGCAATCAGCAGCTTCTGCTGATTGCCCCCGCTCAGGCTCCCTGCCTTTGCATTCGCCCCCCCGGCGCGCACGTCGAACTCCTCAAGGAGCTTGGTCGTTCGGGCGCCAGCCTCCGTCCAGTGTACCTGCCGCACTCCACGTCCACTGATCCACGGTGCCACGCGCCCCACACCAAGCACGACATTCTCGGTGAGCGACAGCGTGGGGATCAACCCTTCCGTGGTGCGGTCCTCTGGCACGAACGCAACCGGCCCGGCCACCTTCAATGCGCCCCGACGCGGGGGCAGAAGCTGCGCCACCGCACGGAGCAGCTCCCGCTGACCGTTCCCCTCCACGCCAGCCACCGCGACCAGCTCACCGCCCCGGATGGTGAAGGAAGCGCGGCGCAGTCCTGGACCGGATTCCCCCTGGACCTCGAGCCCATCGCACTGGATCAGCGCAGGGCCCTCACCCGTTGCGTGGCGGCGAGGCGCCCTGGTCAGTGCACCGCCGATCATCGCTTCGGTGAGCAACTCCGCCGTCACATCGGCACGCGGCGCCGCGAGCGTCACCACTCCCCGGCGCAGCACCGTCACCCGGTCGGCAGCCGCCAGCGCCTCATCGAGTTTGTGCGTGATGAGCACCACCGCGCCGCCTGTGCGGGTGAACTCCCGCACGAACTGGAACAACTCCTCCGCCTCGGCGGGGGCCAGGACCGCGGTCGGTTCGTCGAGGAGGAGGATGCGGGCGTCGGAGGCGAGCGCCTTCACGATCTCCAGGCGCTGCTTCAGTGCGACCGAGAGTTCACTGGCGGTCTGGAGGGGATCGAGATGGAGAGCAAGCCGAGCGGTGAGTTCGGCGGTACGCCGACGAAGCGGCGCGGGAGCAACCGGCCAGCCGGCGGCGAGCGCAATGTTCTCCATGACCGACAGCGCCGGCACCGCCGTCGAGTGCTGGTGCACCATCCCGATGCCAAGGCGACGGGCGTCGCGTGGGGAACCGAACCGGACGGGCATACCATCGACCGAAATTGTACCAGCCTCGGGGCGGAGCAGCCCGTCGGCGATATGCATGAGCGTGGACTTGCCGGCGCCGTTCTCGCCGAGGACGGCGTGGACTTCCCCAGCACGCACGACGAGGTCCACGCCGTGGAGCGCCCGCACCGATCCGAAGGATTTGGAGATGCCGGTGAGCGACAGGGACATCAGCAGACCAGACCTAGAAGGTCGTTCCCCCTCTCCATCTCATGGAGAGGGGGAGAGGGGGTGAGGCTACAAGACGGGGCGGGCAGGCAGGGCGGCGGAGGGGCAGAAACAACCGCGCCCGAGGGCTCGTGTCGCTTCAGCGACATCAGCCGCGAGCCCTGCCTCGCGGCCCCGCAGTCCCGCCGACGACCTACATCCCCGTCGGATGCCGGTGGAACTCCCATGGCAACTCGAAGCGGAGGCCGAGGTGCTGGGCAAGCGCCTGCACACCAACCTGCTCGGTTGCGTAGTGGCCGGCGTAGATCAGGTTGATGCCGAGCTCCATCGCGTCGAAATAGGTGTGATGGGGCCCCTCGCCAGTGATCAGTGTGTCGATGTCGGCGGCGATCGCCTCGGCAATGAACCCGCCCCCGTTCCCCGTCACGATGCCGACCCGCTGGGTCGTCGCTGGCCCACCGGGAATCAGGCGCGCGGCGTCGCCCAGCTGTCCCTCGATCCGCTTCACCAGTTCTTCCCGCGCCAGCGACAGCTCGCCGTACACGCCGAGCCGCTGGCCCTTGTACTCGCCGAACCACCCCTCGAGGTCGATATCGAGCCGCCGCGCGAGCACGATGTTGTTCCCCAAGTCAGGATGCAGGTCCAGCGGAATGTGGGCGGAGTAGAGCGCAATGTTGCGGTCGAAGAGCGCCCGGACTCGCCTATACCGCCGTCCAGTGAGCGGCACGTTGCCGTCCCACAGCAATCCATGGTGGACCAGGAGCAGGGTGCCGCCCTCGCTACCCGCCGCCGCGGCATTTTCGATGGCCTCGAGCGAGGCGTCGACCGCCGCCACGATACGGTCCACCGTGCCTCCGTTCTCCACCTGGAGTCCGTTGACGGCGTTCCCCTCGTCCGGAACCTCGCGCACCCGCAGCAGGGTGTCGAGGTACTCAGCAACTTCTGCAACTGGAACGGCGTGTTCGCTCATTGGTCATCCTGCTGTCGGATGCTGTCCTCGGCGGCGCGGACGCGCGCAGCCAGCGCGGGTGGGACCATCGAATCGAGGGCGGGGTTCGGCACGTACCGCACCACGCCACTGGCCAGCCCGAACGACTCGACCTTTGGGGTGAAGGTACCTCCCTGCACCTCGCGCGCGACCAGCAGCAGCGCGCGCGGCAGATCGATCACCGCCGAGCCGATGACCCGGGTAGGCGCGAGCGCGGTCTGGTCGGCGTTGGCGCCGAAGACGTACACGCCCGGTGCTTCCTTCGCGGCCTGGAAGACACCGATGGCCGCCGCGTCGGCGTTGTGGTGCAGCATGTCAGCGCCCACGCGAATCAGCGCCCGCGCGGCCTCGCGCCCCAGGGCGGCGTCGTCCCAGTTGTTCAGGTAGGTGGTCCGGCTTTGGACCTTCGGATTCACCGCGCGCGCACCGGCCACCCACGCATCGGAGGCCTCGCGTACCGGCGGCAGTTCCACGCCGCCCACAAACCCGATCACCCCGCTCTTGGTCAGCCCTCCCGCCACCATCCCCGCCAGGTAGCTCGCCTCACTCAACCGGAAGATCAGCGGGGCCACATTGCCCTGCACCCGTTCGCCGGAGGTAATGATGAACACCACGGCGGGATAGTCGGCGCTGACCCGTTCGGCTGGCCCCTGGAACTCGAACCCGTGGCCGAAGACCAGGTTGTAGCCCTGCGCCGCGTAGGTTCGGAGCGCCTCCTCCTGCTCCGCCGGCGTGCGCGCCTCGACGTGGCTGACGGGGACGCCGAGCGAATCATGAATCTGCCCGAGCCCGGTGAAGGCGCCGGAGTTCCACGCCGCGTCGGCGATGGAGCCGGGTGTGACAAGTGCCACACGAAACGGCGCCGGCGCCTCCCGTGTGGCACAGCCGGCCAGCAGCGCGCCGGCCAGCACCCAACCCAGCGCGCGGTGCACCATCACCCCTTGGGACCGAGCTCCGGCCTCGACTCTGGCTTCGGCTCCACCTTTGGCTCCACCTTCGGTGCCGCCTTCGGATCCTTTGCCGAACCCATCTTGATCGACCCGTTCACGCTGCCGCCTTCCAGCACGACGATCCGCCTGGTGAACACGTCGCCCTGCACCTCGGCGGTGGTCTGCACCTCGACGCGATCCGTGGCGTGCACGTTTCCTTCCACCCGTCCACCGATCACCGCCTCGGCAGTGTGAATGTCGCCCTGGACCAGCGCACCCGGCGCCACGAGCGCCTGGGTGTTGGCGCGAATGATGCCCTTGACCTTCCCTTCAATCTTCACGACCCCCTCGGTCTGGAGGTCGCCGGTCACGGTCAGGTCCTTGGCGATGATCGAGAGGGAGGTGTGATCGGTGCGCCGGCGCATCTGATTCACTTCCGGCTCGCGCGGTGTGTTGGAAAAGATGGCCATTATCGGGAGTCCTCGTTCACCATGGTGAGGGGATCGATGGTCTCATCGCCCCGACGAATTTCGAGATGCAGGTGGGGCGCGGTGGAGCGCCCGGTGTTGCCCGAGAGACCGATCACGTCGCCGGCATTGACCAGTTGGCCGGTGGTGACCAGTGAGCGGGAAAGATGCCCGTACTTTGACGCGTAGCCGTCCGGATGACTGATCAGGACAAAGATCCCGTACTCCGGATCGTTCCCGCTGTCGATCACTGTCCCGCCGCCGACGGCGCGGACCGGCGTACCGATCGTCACCGCCAGGTCCACGCCCGTGTGTTCTTCCTCGGTGCCGCCGGCGGGTACCAGCCCGCGGGTCATGTACCCTGCGGCGTCCAGCGGCCACCGATAGGGTACCGTCGGTCCGGGCGGAAGCGTGACGCGTGGTCCTGGAGGCGCCGCATTCACCGGGGGCGCGAGGGGCAGCGAGTAGGCGAGCGCGATCGGATCGGGCACGATGTCCGCACCCACCATCTCGCGGAGCCTTCCATACCGCCGCTCCACGCTGTCAAGCGCCGCGGCCAGCTCCCGCACCTTGCCGGTCTCGGCCTCCAGCCGAGCCACGTCCTCCCGGAGCCGCGGCACGCTCGCCGCCGCCTTGAGGAGGGGGGCATACCACGCACCGACGACCAGCGCTGACACCAGCAACACCGCGCCGGTGCCCACCAGGATGCGGAAGAGCCAGATCGGCATCCGGAAGGTGCGTGAGTTTACCTCCCCGTCGCGGTGCACCATCACCGTGATCTGGGGGCGCGGGGTCTTCATCCCTCGAACGGAGTGCCGAGGATGAGTTCGAGCAGGCGGGCCAGATCGTCGTTCGAGTAGTAGCTCAACTGCACGATGCCCCGTCCCTTGCGGCGCTGGGTCACCCGCACGTCGGTGCCCAGGTGCTTGCGGAGGGCGTCCTCCACCCGCTGCACTTCGGCGCTGACGGGACCGGGCTCCGCGCGCTTGGTCTTCGGGCGCTTCGCGGAGTCCGGACCTTGGCGTACCCGGGCCTCCATTTCACGCACCGACCAGCCGTCCGCCACCGCCTGGCGGCCCAGCTTCACGATCAGCTTGGCGTCAGTCAGCCCCAGCAAGGCACGCGCGTGCCCGGCCGAGAGGGCGCCGTGGTCGACGAGATCGCGTACCGCCTCGGGGAGTCCCAGCAGCCGAAGCAGGTTCGCCACGGTGGACCGGTCCCGACCGACGAGCCGCGCCACTTCCGCCTGCGCCACGCCGAACTGTTCCTGGAGCCGTTGGTACCCGAGCGCCTCGTCGATGGGCGAGAGGTCGTCGCGTTGCAGGTTCTCGATCAGCGCCAGCGTGAGCAGGGTCTTGTCGTCTGCGTCCTTGATGACGGCGGGAATGCGGGTCCATCCGAGGCGCTGCACGGCGCGCCAGCGGCGCTCGCCGGCAATCAATTCGTAGCTGGATCCCTGTGGCCGCACGACAACCGGCTGCAGCAGGCCCGACGCCTCGATGCTGGCCACCAGTTCCTTGAGCGGTTCTTCGTCGACGCGGGTGCGGGGCTGAAAGGGGTTCGGCCGGATCGACGTGACCGGCAGCTCGCGGAGGTTTCCTTCCTTCTCCGCCTGCTCCTTCGAGACCGGACCAAGCAGCGCCTCGAGGCCGCGGCCGAGACGACGGGCTTCACTCACGATTGCACCCCCTGCGCCGATCCGGCGTCTACGCGGCGCAGCAGCTCCTGCGCGACCGAGAGATAGCTCTTCGCCCCGACCGACTGCACATCATAGAGCAGGATCGGCTTGCCGAAACTCGGCGCCTCGGCGAGCCGGACATTCCGGGGAATGACGGTGCGGAACACGCCGGCACCAAAATATTCGCGCGCGTCGTTGGCCACCTGGCGGGCGAGGTTGATGCGGGTGTCGAACATCGTGAGCAACACGCCGTCGATGGCCAGCCCGGGATTGAAGTTCTGCTGCACCAGGCGAATGGTGTTCAACAGCTGCGAAATTCCCTCGAGCGCATAGTACTCGCACTGGATCGGGATGATGACGGCGTCCGCCGCGGTCAGCACGTTGAGCGTCAACAGGCCGAGCGACGGGGGGCAGTCGATCAGGATGTAGTCGTAGTCCTCACGGATCGGCTCGAGGGCGCGGCGGAGCGCGGTTTCGCGCTGCGGACGATCGACCAGTTCGAGTTCCGCACCGACGAGGTCCTGCGTGGCCGGGAGGATATCGAGAAAGGGCAGGGCCTCGTCGTGGAGAATGATGTCGCGCGCGGGGCGCTCGTCGATCACCGCGTCGTAGAGCGAGAGACGGACCTGGTCGCGATGCACACCGACACCGCTCGACGCGTTGCCTTGCGGGTCGGCGTCGATCAGCAGCGTGCGCTTCTCGGCAATCGCGAGCGAGGCGGCAAGATTCACCGCCGTCGTCGTTTTACCGACGCCGCCCTTCTGATTGGCAATCGCGATGACTCTGGCCATGAGCGGGGTGAGCGCCTGGGTCGAAGAGGTAAGGTTAGGGAGGACAGGAATATAGGCGGTTTCTGCCCCCCAGTCGACTTTGAAGTCTCTGGTCGCCGGCCCGAGACGAGGGAGGGTCGGAAAACCGCCGGAGAGTCGGAAGCCCGCAGGAGTGTGATATTGCTCGTATTGTCTTTTAACATATTGCAAGAAAATGACTTACACGACACAAAAATCGATCGTACTGGATCGTCCTAGCCTGTTTCACGTGAAACAGAGGGTAGGTTTTCCGACCCTCCCTGACCTCCGACCCTCCCTTGTTTCTTCTCTTGTCTACGAGCGAGTGGGGCGTGGTTTCACGTGAAACAGTGTGGGCTGTGGGGTCCCACCTTCGCGGCTTCGCGTCTTCGCGTGAACTCAGCTGTTTGGATCTAGGCTCTCTGCCTGAGTACCGCGAAGGCGAGGTTCTGAAGATCGGCCGGCGAGACACCGGGCACCCGCCCGGCCTGACCGATGGAGGTGGGCTGGACAGCGCTGAGCTTCTCACGCGCCTCCCAGGAGATGGTCTGGATGGCGTGGTACTCAAGGGTGGCTGGGAGGGGGACCTCGTCGAGCTCTGCGAGCCTCGCCGCGGCGTCCCGCTCCCGGGCCAGGTACCCCTCGTACTTGATCTCGATATCGGCCCACTCGGCGTGCTCCGCCTTGGCTTCGCTCCCCGCCGCGGCCAGCAGGGAGGCGAGCGTAACCCCAGGCCTGCGGCAGAGCTCCTTGAGGCGGGTTGGCTCACCGATTGGAGACTCTCCAGACGCGGCGAGAATCGGGTTTGCGAGTTCCGGGGAGATTGCCGTCTCGACCGCCTCCCTTGAAGCGGATTCTTCTCCCTCGAGACGCTCCTCGGCGGACCGGATCTCCCCTTCGCTGAGGAGCCCGAGCCTCCGGGCCAGCGGATAGAGCCGCCGGAGCGCGTTGTCCTGCCGGAGGAGAATTCGGAACTCCGCCCTGCTGGTGAAGAGTCGGTACGGTTCGTCCACCCCACGATGAACCAGGTCGTCCACCAGCACCCCCGTCATCGCCTCGTCCCGGGAGAGCACTACGGGCTCCCGACCCTGCACCTGCAGCGCTGCGTTCAGCCCCGCGACCGCCCCCTGTCCCGCCGCCTCCTCGTACCCAGTGGTGCCGTTTACCTGCCCGGCAAAGTAGAGCCCCGGCAGCGCGCGCGATTCGAGTGTCGGGTGGAGCTGTGTCGGGGGGAAATAGTCATACTCGATGGCGTACCCAGGCCGGGTCATGTCCACCCTCTCCAGCCCGGGCACAGCTCGCAGGAAGGCGAGTTGGACATTCGCGGGAAGAGAGGTCGACAGCCCGTTCACGTAGAGCTCCGACGTGCCCAGCCCCTCCGGCTCGAGGAACACCTGGTGTCGGGCGGCGTCGGGAAAGCGGACCACCTTGTCCTCAACGGAGGGGCAGTAGCGCGGACCCCGGCCACTGATCGCTCCGCCGTAGAGTGCCGACTCCTGGAGATGCCGCTGGATGATCTCCTTCACCTCCGCGCCGGCCCAGGTCAGCCAGCAGGGCAGTTGCTCCGGGTGCCCGGACCGCTCGAACTGACTGAACCAGTACGCCACCGCGTCGCCGTCCTGGCGGGTGAGCTTGGAGAAATCGACCGTCCGGCCATCAATGCGTGGTGGGGTTCCGGTCTTGAATCGTTCTCTTGCAATCCCTTGTGTTGCAATGGCTTGCGAGATTTCTACAGCGGGAGATTCTCCGGCCCTTCCGGCGGGTACCTGCGGGTCCAGCCCCAGATGGATGGCGCCGCGCAGGAAAGTGCCCGTGGTCAGGACGACTGTCCGGGCCTCGAAGGTGAGCCCCTCCCTGGTCACCACCCCCGCCACCCGCCCGCCGCGAATGACGAATGAGGCAGCGGTCCCCTGCGCAAACCGGAGGTTGGGCTGGGCCTCGAGGAGCTGTCGCACCGCGCGACGATAGAGCGCCCGGTCGCATTGGGCCCGCGGCGACCACACCGCCGGGCCCTTCGAGCGGTTCAGCATCCGGAACTGAATTCGGGAGAGGTCGGTCGCGCGCGCCATGACACCGCCGAGGGCGTCCACCTCGCGCACCACGGTCCCCTTCGCGATTCCCCCGATGGCGGGGTTGCACGACATCTGCCCGATCGTCTCGAGATTCTGCGTCAGGAGGAGCGTGCGCGCACCGGCTCGCGAGGCAAGCGCGGCCGCTTCGGCGCCGGCGTGGCCGCCGCCGATGACGAGGACATCGTAAGGCATGACGCAAGATAGGCAGATGGGCAGGGAGGCAAGGAGGCAGGGAGGCGGAAGCCTGATGCGCCGTCATTCCCGCGAAAACGGGAATCCAGCACGGGGCGGGGTTATGCCCGCCCCTGGGATCCGCCCAATCGAGGTTGAATTTCAGCTGGACGATGCGAGCGCCGCTGATGACGTCGACCCCGGCATTCGCCGGGGTGACGCACCGTTGGTGGGATAAACGAACGGCCTCCCTGCCTCCCTGCCTCCCCGCCGCCCGGCCCCGCCTGCTTACCCCGTCCGAATCCAGCGCAGAATTTCCATGACCGACGCCCGCTTCCCATACATCAGGATGCCTACCCGGTAGATCCGCCCAGCCACCCAGGAGACAGCGAGAACCCCGAGGCCGGTAATCCCCGCCGAGGCGAGCACCTCCACGAGCGGCAGCGGGCTGAGCGAGTAGCGCACCGGTGTCACGAAGGGGGCAAAGAACGGAATCATGCTCATGGTCCGCGCCAGCGTGCCGTTCGGTTCGTCCAGCAACCCGAACATGAGCATCAGCCCGACCACGATGCAGAGCGTGATGGGCATGGCCCCCTGCTGGGCCTCCTGCTGGGTACTGACCGTGGCCGCCACGGCGGCGTACGCTGCCGAATACAGGAAGAAACCCAGGACGAAGAACGAGAGATACACCGCGAGCAGCCCACCGCTGATCGACGGGATCGGCATACTCATCGCATCGGACGGGGAAGCCCCGAGCAGGCCGGCAATGGCGACCCGCTGCGAGGCCAGCACCTTCGCGGTGCCGGTCCAGATGCCGAGCTGAAGGAGTGCCACCGACCCGACGCCAATCACCTTGCCGAGCATCAGCTCGAAGGGGCTCAGGCTCGAAACGAGAATCTCCATGATCCGGTTGGTCTTCTCCTCGACCACCGACCCCATCACCTGGATCCCGTAGACGATCAGGGCAAAGTAGAGGAGAAATGACATCACATACGCGAGCATGAACGACGATTCACCGCTCTCGCCGCTGGCCTGACCGTTGCTGACCCGCGACGTCTCGAGCGACACCGGCGCCGTGGCGGCAGCGAGGACGGACACATCGACTCCCGATCGCGACAATCGCTCGGCAATGATCGCCTGGCGAAGGATGCGTTGCAGGTCTCCCATTTCCGACAGGCTGCCGACATTGCTGCCGTAGTAGTGCATCCGTCCGGTTTCGATCACGGAATCGGTCACCACGACGACACCGACCAGCCCGTCGGGGCCGGCGTCCTTGACCCCGAGGTGCGGGATGAGGGTATCCAGGGGTGCCGTGCTGCCGTCGGTGGCCAGGACCGACAGCACCTGATAGCGGGGTGAGGCATCCGCCCCCGAACCGCGCCTGGCCCCCGTCAACGCCTCGACGACGCGGCTCCCGAAATTGCCGCCCGCCGCATCAAGCACCACGATTCGCTTGGGCGCCCGATCGCGAGACTCGAGCAACATCGGCAGGACAAAAAGCATTCCCAACAACAGCGGACCGAGGATGGTGCTGATCACGAAGGCCCGGGTCCGGACGCGGACCATGAATTCACGCCGGATGACGGCCATGAGCTTACGCATGGGTGGCCTCCCGGGCCGGGGCGGTGGCCGCCTGCTGACCGACCTTGGCAATGAAGATCGACTCCAGCGACGGCTCCGCGACCTCAAATCGGCTCAGACCGACACCGGCGTCCATCAACGCGCGGAGCAGCCGATCCGGATTGGCGCCCACCGCAAGTTCGGCTTCGGCCGTGGCCCCTGAGTCATCCGCCCGGGCCACCAGCGTCCGGTCGGCCAGAATGGGGCCGGCCTTGGCGCCGTCATGGGCAAAGGAGAGGTAGACGTTCCGCTTCCCGCCCTCGGCCTTGATGTCCGCAACCCGTCCATCCACGATCTTCTCCCCCCGCGCGATGATGGCGATCCGGTCGCACATCTTCTCGGCCTGCTCCATGATGTGAGTTGAGAAAAGCACCGTCCGCCCCGATCGGGCGATCTCCACCACCACATCCTTCATCACCTGCAGGTTGACTGGATCGAGTCCGCTGAAGGGCTCGTCGAGAATCACCAGGTCGGGGTCGTGGAGCAGGGTGCCGATGAACTGCACTTTCTGCTGCATCCCCTTGGAGAGCTCCTGCACCTTACGCTTTGCCCAGTCGCCGAGGCCGAGGCGATCCAGCCAGCGAAGGGCACGCTCCCGGGCGTCCTTCCGGCGGAGGCCCTTGGCCTCGCCGAGGAAGATGATCTGCTCCAGGACTTCCATCCGCGGATAGAGCCCCCGCTCCTCCGGGAGAAAGCCGATCCGGCCGGAAAGCTCCCGACCGGTGCCCGGACCGCCGAAGAGCGTCACCGTTCCCTCGTCGGGCTCGATGATATGCATGATCATGCGGATGGTGGTCGACTTCCCCGCGCCGTTCGGGCCGAGTAGACCGAACACGCCGCCTGCGGGGACAGCCAGTGAGAGCGACTGGACGGCGGTGTGGCCGGCAAAGCGCTTGGTAATGCGGTCCACGGAGACGACGGCGTCTGGCATCGGCGGCAACCCGGGGTCGAGGGGGGGGGAAGTGGAAGTTGCAGGGGATGAAAAAGAGAAGGTCGGGGGCAGGATGGCAAGAGAGCCGGAGCCGATGCCAAGGAACCGGAGAGAGGAACCACCCTGACCCCCGACGGGGGCCGGCCGAAGTCGGCAACCTGCCGACCCTCTGGCACGATCAAAATCAGTTTTGTATGTTCGCCCTATGCCCTACACCATCCAGATCGATCGCACGCTCTGCTGCGGATACGGTGACTGCGTCGGCTTGGCGCCGGAGGTCTTCGCCCTGGACGGCAAGAACATTTCCGTGGTGCTGGACCCCGAAGGGGCGGAGGACGAACTGATCCTTGACGCCGCCCGTGCCTGCCCCGTGGACGCCATTACCCTGGTCGATGAGCACGGGGACCAGGCCTGGCCCTCCTGAAACGGACGAAGGACCGAAGGCAGGAGTCTCTCCCTCGGTCCTCAACCATCAGTCCACAGCCGCCGGTCAGCCTTCCTGCGCAGTGAACTCCGCCAGTTGCCTGATCTCCCGGACGTCCTGCTCCGGAATCAGCTTGTTCTTGACCGTCGCCCGGACGCCGAACTTGAGCGTCTTCCGGAGATACTCCTCCCGCGTCCCCTCCGTCACCCCGTCCTCGTAGCAGCCGGCATCGTGCAACAACACCCCCTTCGGGGTCACGGAGTCGAAGCGCCCCACCCAGAGCTCGGTCCCCGTTTCCAGCACCACCGTGATGCCATGCAGGTCGTGGTGCCCGGGGTGAAAGACGTGTCCGCTCACGCGCTGACAGGCTTGCTGCAATAGGTGTCGAAGGCCTTGGTCAGGTCGGCGGCGATGGCCTGCGGACTCCGCCCCTCGATCTGGTGGCGGTGGACGAAGTGCACCACCTCACCGTCGCGGAGCAGCGCCATCGACGGGGAGCTCGGCTGGTACTCACCGAAGTAGCTCCGGGCCCGTGCCACGGCGTCAAGGTCCTGGCCGGCAAAAACCGTCACGGTCCGGTCCGGCAGGACGCCATGCCCGAGCGCCATCTTCACCGCCGGCCGGGCGTTGCCCGCCGCGCAGCCGCAGACCGAGTTCACGAAGACAAGCGTGGTACCGGCGGCGCTGCCGACGGAGGCATCCACATCGGCCACGGTCCGCAGTTCCACGGCGCCCATGGACGTCATCTCGGCCCGCATGGGGGCTATGAGGGATTCAGGATACGGCATGCGTGCTCTTCTCCAGGGTTCAGTTGAACGGGACCCGCAGGCCCCGGTAGTTACTCGGTCGACACCGGTTCCGCGGCGCCGGCGATGGCGGCCTTCAGCGTGTGCCACGCCAGGCTGGCGCACTTGACCCGCACCGGATACTCGGAGACACCGGCCAGCGCCTGCAGCTTGCCGAGCGCCTTGCGTTCAGCCGCACCCTCCAGCTTGCCGGTCACCAGTTTCTGAAACTCGTCCGCGAGCGCCATCGCATCCGCGCGGGACTTGCCCTTGACCGCCGCCGTCATCATCGAGGCGCTGGCCTTGGAGATGGCGCAGCCGTTGCCCAGGAAGGCGACATCCTTGACGGTGTCGCCCTCGAGGTCCACCCAAACTGTCAGCCGATCGCCGCAGAGCGGGTTGTGCCCGTCGGCGTGGCTCGCCGGCGGCGGGAGCTCGTGAAAGTTCCTCGGCGTCTTGTTGTGATCAAGGATGACGCTCTGATACAGATCGTCCAGGTCGCGGCTCACGCAAAGACCTCCCGAGCCCGGTGCAGCCCGCGCACCAGCACGTCGATTTCGTCAAGAGTGTTGTAGAAGGCAAACGAGGCGCGTGCGGTGGCGTGCACACCGAAGCGTTCCATGACCGGCTGGGCGCAGTGGTGGCCCGCCCGGATGGCCACGCCGTCGGCGTCGAGGATGGTGCCGAGGTCGTGCGGGTGGACCCCGTCGAGGGTGAAGGAGAGCACGCCGGCCTTCTCCCGGGCGGTGCCGACCAGCCGAATCCCCGGCACCTCGCGCACCGCCTCCGTGGCGCGGGTCAGGAGCTCATGCTCCCAGGCGCCGATGGCCTCGAACCCCACGCTCCGGATGTAGCGAATCGCGGCGCCCAGCCCGATCACCTCGGCAATGGCTGGCGTTCCCGCCTCGAACTTGGCCGGCAGCGGCGCAAACGTCGTCCCGGCGAAGCTCACGGTGTGGATCATGTCGCCGCCCCCCTGCCAGGGAGGCATGGACTCGAGCAGCGCGGTCCGCCCCCAGAGGAGACCGACGCCGGTCGGTCCGAACATCTTGTGGCCGGAACAGGCGTAGAAGTCACAGCCCAGGGCCTGCACATCCACCGGGGTGTGCGGGGCGGCCTGCGCACCGTCCACCACCACGACCGCCCCGGCGTCATGCGCCAGCCGGGTCATCTCCGCCACCGGGTTGATGGTCCCCAGCGCGTTGGATATCTGCACGACCCCCACGATACGGGTGCGCGGACCCAGCAGCTTCTTGTACGCGTCGAGGTCGACTTCGCCGGCGTCGGTGATCGGGATGGCACGAACCACGGCGCCGGTCTGCTCGGCCACGATCTGCCAAGGGACGATGTTGCTGTGGTGCTCCATCGTTGTCAGCAGGATCTCGTCACCCGGCTTGAGCGTGCTCCGCCCGTAGCTTTGCGCCACCAGGTTGATTCCCTCGGTGGTGCCGCGCACGAAGATCACTTCGTGGCTGGCCGGCGCGTTCAGGAACGTCCGGGCCTCCTCCCGCACGGCATCATACTCCAGCGTGGCCCGCTCGCTCAGGTAGTGCACCCCGCGGTGGATGTTGGCGTTTTCCTCCGCCATCGACCGCCGTACCGCCTCGATGACCGCCAGCGGCCGCTGGGCCGTGGCGGCGTTGTCGAGATACACCAGCGGCTTGCCGTTGACCCGCCTGCCGAGAATCGGGAAGTCGGCACGGATTGCCTGGACGTCCAGTGGGGCAGCGGGGCTGCGGGGCTGGGTGGCCGTGCTGGCGGACATGGTCAGGTTGTTTCCTGTCCCGCAGCCCCGCTGCCGCGCCGCCCCGCCTTCAACAACCACTGCCGCATCAAGTCCTCCAGATAATCCACCACCGGCCGGCTCCGGATCTCCTCCAGCACGTCGGCCGCGAAGGCATAAGTGAGGAGCGTCCGCGCCTCGGCTTCGGCGATCCCGCGGCTCCGGCAATAGAAGAGCGGCACCGCGTCGAGACTCCCCACCGTGGCGCCGTGGGTGCACTTCACGTCGTCGGCGAAGATCTCGAGCTGCGGCTTGGTGTCCACCTTGGCCGTCTCGGACAGCAGCAGGTTCTTGTTGGTCTGCTTGCCGTCGGTCTTCTGCGCTTCCGGATGCACGTACACCTTGCCGTTGAACACCCCGTGGCCGCGGCCGTCGAGGATGCCCTTGTACACCTCCCAGCTGGTGCAGTCGGGCGCGGCGTGCTCGATCCGGGTCTGGTGGTCGACGTGCTGGCGGCCCTCAGCCAGGTACAACCCGTAGAGCGTGGCGTGGGCGCCGGGCCCGGCCAGCGTGGTGTAGATGTTGGTGCGCGAGAGGGCCGCGCCCTCCGCGAAGGAGAACGAGTTCAGGTAGCTGTCCCGTTCCTGGCGGACCTCAAGGGTGGCCAGGTGGAACGCCTGCGTGCTCTCCCGCTGGATCTTGCAGTGATCGAACCGCGCGCCGTCGGCCAACGTGACTTCGCCAACGGTATTGGTCAGGGAAACACCGTCGGCGAGCGTCACATAGCTCTCGACCACGGAGGCGACGGCGTTGGCACCGAGCACCACGACATTGCGCGGATACACGGCACCCTGCGCGGCGTGGCTGTCGGCAACAAAGAGCACGTGGATGGGCGTGTCCACCACGGCACCGGCCGGCAGCACGATGGCATAGCCGTCGAGGAACGCCGAGGCGTTCTGGCCGACGAGTGCGGCGGCGGCGGGCTGCACGGCGCGCTTGCCGAGCGTCCCCTCGACCAGCTCCGGCGCCTCGACCAGCAACTGGGCAAGCGGGCCGACGCGTGCGCCGGCCGGCAGGCCGGTCACCTTCGAGAGCGACGGCTGGTAGCGCCCGTTGGCGAAGACCAGCCGGGGCCACTCGGTGTGCCCGAAGAGGAACGGTGCTATGTCGGACTCGGTGAGTGCGCCCGAGGCACGGGCCGGGCCGAGGGCCGCCTTGGTGACCGGCGACAGATCGGTGAAGCGCCAATCCTCGTCACGCGTGGTCGGAAGGCGCAGCCCTTCGTACCGGGCGGCTCCCTCGCGTCGGAGTTCGGCAGTCCACTCCGGCTCGACGGCACGGGGCATCGGCGCCACGGGAGTGCGGGTGGCCGTCACGCGACGGCTCCCGCCGCTTCGGTGAGCCACTCGTACCCGCGCTCCTCGAGTTCCAGCGCCAGTTCCTTGCCGCCTGACCGGACGATCCGCCCGCCCGCCAGCACGTGCACGAAGTCGGGCACGATGTAGTTGAGCAGCCGCTGGTAGTGCGTCACAAGGATCGTCGCGCTGTCGGCGCGGCGGAGGGAATTGACTCCTTCGGCCACGATCTTGAGCGCGTCGATGTCGAGCCCGGAGTCGGTCTCATCGAGAATGGCCAGTGACGGCTCGAGCACCGCCATCTGCAGGATTTCATTCCGCTTCTTTTCGCCGCCGGAGAAGCCGGCGTTCACTGCGCGGCTCATGATCTCGGGGCCCCACTCGACCAGCTTCAGCTTTTCCTCGAGCAGATCGAGGAAGTCCATCGGATCGAGTTCTTCCTTGCCCTCGGCCACCCGCTTGGCGTTGTACGCGGCACGGAGGAAGTACGCGTTGGTGACGCCCGGGATTTCCACCGGATACTGGAACGCCAGGAACACGCCGGCCTGCGCCCGCTCCTCCGGCTCCATGTCCAGCAGGTCCTGGCCCTTGTAGGTGACGGTCCCACCGGTCACCTCGTACGCGGGGTGGCCCGCCAGCACCTGCGCCAGCGTGCTCTTGCCGCTGCCGTTCGGGCCCATGATGGCGTGGACCTCGCCGGCGTTGACGGCGAGAGAAATGCCGCGGAGAATGTCGGTGCCACCGGCGGTGGCGGTCAGATTCTTGATTTCAAGCACGTGCCGTGTCTCCCGAATGGCGCCCGCCGTGCAGGCGCCGGTGATTCAGCCGACGCTGCCTTCGAGGCTGATGCCGAGGAGCTTCTGCGCCTCGACGGCGAATTCCATGGGCAGGTTCTGGAAGACGTCCTTGCAGAACCCGTTGACGATCATCGAGATCGCGTCCTCCGTGTCGAGGCCGCGCTGCTTGCAGTAAAAGATCTGGTCCTCGCCGATCTTCGACGTGGACGCTTCGTGCTCCACCGACGCGCTCGGATGCTGCACGTCGATGTACGGGAAGGTGTGGGCCCCGCAGGCGTTCCCGATCAGCATCGAGTCGCACTGGGTGTAGTTGCGGGCGCCGAGAGCCTTGGGGAGCATCTTGACCAGACCCCGGTAGCTGTTCTGCCCGCGGCCCGCGGAGATGCCCTTCGAGATGATGGTGCTGCGGGTGTTCTTCCCGACGTGGATCATCTTGGTGCCGGTGTCCGCCTGCTGGCGGTTGTTGACCACGGCCACCGAGTAGAACTCGCCGATCGAGTCGTCACCCTGCAGGATGACGCTGGGGTACTTCCAGGTGATGGAGGAGCCGGTTTCCACCTGGGTCCAGGTGATGCGCGACCGCGCGCCGGCGCACTTGCCGCGTTTGGTGACAAAGTTGTAGATGCCGCCCAGGCCCTCGCTGTCACCCGCGTACCAGTTCTGCACCGTGCTGTACTTGATGGTGGCCCCTTCGAGCGCCACCAGCTCCACCACCGCAGCGTGCAGCTGGTTGGTGTCGCGCTTGGGCGCGGTGCAGCCCTCGAGGTAGCTCACAGTGGCGCCCTCTTCGGCCACGATGAGGGTGCGCTCGAACTGCCCGGTGTCGGCGGCGTTGATCCGGAAGTAGGTCGACAACTCCATCGGGCAGGTGACGCCCTTGGGAATGAACACGAACGACCCGTCGGTAAAGACGGCGGCGTTGAGCGCGGCGTAGAAGTTGTCGCCGGCCGGCACGACGCTGCCGAGATACTTCTTGACGAGCTCGGGATGTTCCTTGACCGCCTCGGAGAAGGAGCAGAAGATGACGCCGGACTCCTTCAGCTTCTCCTTGAAGGTCGTGGCCACCGACACGCTGTCGAAGATGGCGTCCACCGCCACGCCGGAAAGCCGCTTCTGCTCGGAGAGGGAGATGCCCAGCTTCTCGTACGTGGCCAGGAGCTCCGGGTCAACCTCGTCGAGCGACCCGAGCGGCTTCACCTGCTTGGGCGCCGAGTAGTAGATGATGTCCTGGTAGTCGATGGGCGGATACTGCACGTTGGCCCAGTGCGGTTCCGTCATCTCGAGCCAGCGCCGGTAGGCGGCGAGGCGCCACTCAAGCAGGAACGCCGGCTCGTTCTTCTTGGCGGAAATCATCCGGATGGTGTCTTCGTTCAGCCCGCGCGGAACGCTGTCGGCTTCGATGTCGGTCACGAAGCCGTACTTGTATTCCTGCTGGACGTAGGATTCGACGGGTGAGGTCATCAATTGACTCCCTGGGGCCGGGTAATCCCGATGGACACCGGCGGGGTGAATTGCACTTGGTATTCACAGGCGGAACAGCCGTCGAGCACATGGGCCTGCAGGTCCACGGAGGCGCCAAGGGCCGCGCTCAGGAACCGCTCTTCGGCGGCACAGATTTCGGGGAAGCGCTCCGCCACCGCGCGGATGGCGCAGTTGTGCTCGGTGAGGGTCCCCCCCTCCGCCGAACCTTCCCAGCCCGGCATGAAGCCGTCCTCGTTCAACAACCGGGTGACCGCCGCCAGCCGGCGCTCGGCGGGCAGGTGCGCCAAATCCGCCGGCAGCCGCCGCAGGAGCGCGGCGTACCGCGCCTCGAGGGCGCCGACCACGGCGTCGCGGCCTTCCCGCTCCACCAGCGTCTCCAGCACATCAGTCAACGCCGACTCGTAGCGGCGCGGAAAAACGCGCTCCCCCGCGGGGGAGAGCCGATAGGCAAACACCGGAGCGCCAACGCCGCGCTGCTCCCGTTCATGCTCGAGCAACCCATCGA
This sequence comes from Gemmatimonadales bacterium, assembly GCA_041390145.1. Lineage (NCBI taxonomy): Bacteria > Pseudomonadati > Gemmatimonadota > Gemmatimonadia > Gemmatimonadales > Gemmatimonadales bacterium. The sequence goes on from JAWKQM010000010.1 coordinate 133,849, forward strand.
CTTCGAGCTCCTTGAGATGATGCCGGATCGCGTTGAGTGATAGCCCGAGGCGCCCGGAGAGTTCCTTCGCGGTTACGCCTGGCGCAAGCTTGAGCTCCACGAGTATGGAAGCTCGGGGTCCCTTGTAGCCGACCGGGAGGGCGGCGGAGGCACGGAGGTGGGCAATCGGTATCGCCATATGGGCGGAATTCTAGGCGCCGAGCTCGGGATTGTCAAGTTCACGTGGCATTTTTGGTGCGAATTCATAAGACTCTATTTTACAACACATTAAATCGCCACTCCGCCGCATCTTCCGCGCTTCCGAACCTCCGCTGGCTGGTTTGGACTGGCCAGGGGGCCGAGGTCAGGCAGAGGACGATGGAGGGTCGGATGCAAGAGAGGGTCGGAAGGCGGCAGTTGATCGTAACCTGTTGTCATTAAACAGATAACTATACAGTCGTAGCTGTCACTACCCCTTTTGTTGAGTAGGTAGAGTCTTGTGCCCCTCCCACCCGAATGCGAGATTGGGCCATGACCATCCACCGAATCCGCCTCCTGGGCGACCCGATCCTCCGCACCCGGTGCGAACCAATCACCAAGCCGCGCTCCACGGCCGTCCGCGTAATCCTCGACGACATGCGCGAAACGCTGCGCGACTGGCAGTCCCGATTCGGGAGTGGCCGGGCCATCGCCGCACCCCAGATCGGCGCGCCGGTTCGGATGATCTATGTGGAGATGGACAAGCCGTGGGCCCTGATCAACCCGGAAATCATCGACATCGGCACCGAGGACTTCAGTGTCTGGGACGACTGCTTCTCGTTCCCGAACCTGATGGTGCAGGTGTCACGGGCGTACCGGATCCGGGTGCAGTACCAGGACATCAAGGGGGAGACCCACGAGGTGGACCTGGAGGGCGACCGTGCCGAGCTGCTGCAGCACGAGATCGATCATCTTGACGGGGTGCTGGCGGTGGACCGGCCCCACGGGCTCGACCCCTTCTGCCTGCGCGAGGAATGGAACCGGATCCATGCCTCGGAGGGTCGCTATGGCGAGCCGGAACCGCGCCATGCCAGCTATGCCACGCCGCTCACCGGCCTCATCTGACCGGGGCTAGAACCACCGCCCAATCCGCACGAACACATTGTCGGTGTGGGTCGTGGTCATACCGTAGGCCGCCTGGACATCACCGATCGGCGTCTCCACCGCAATTCCCCCGCGCACACCTCCCAGCCAATCGGCGCTGGTAAAGAGATCCCCCCCGTACGCGCTCCGCCCCGCTGCCGCCAGCACCTCCCACCGCAGCGAACCCCGGATCGGATGCGAAAGCTCGAGCCCGCCGAAGACTTCGCGGTCGCCGCGGAGTTGCTCCACCGACAGTCCCGGAAACCCCAGCGTGCCGCCAAGCGGAAACTGATCCTGCAACGGCAGGTCGGCGCCCCAGCCGAGTCGGGCAATCGGGGTCAGCGACAACTTCCCGACAGCGACCGTGTACGAAGTCGTGAGCGCCACCCGCTGGAACGAATCCGACCAGACCAGCGTCGCGTCCGTCTTCCACGGGCCCTGTGGCTGCCGGGCGAAGAACCGGACGCCGGCGCTCGAGCCATCCGAGGTCGAATCGGGGCTCCCCAACGGAACCTCGCCGCCGTTCCAGCTGCGCCCATCGACGCCGAGCCCGAGGACCCACCCGGCGGAGAACCCCTGCTCCACCCCGACGAACAGCACGCCCTGCCGAGTGTCGGTGCGCCCGGCACCGATCCCGCTGCTGGTGTAGAAGTTGATCGTCTGGTTCTTGAGATGGACCGACGCGGTCGGCGCCACCCAGGTGAGACCGGCGCCGAAGTACCGGCGGAATCCCACCGTGATGTCGTTGGTGAGCGTGCCGACGCCGAGCATCGCGCTCCATTCGATCGGCGTGCCGCCGAGCCGCCGGTCAAGGTACATCATGCCGGCCCGGGCGCCGAGGTCACGGTCGAACGCCATCGTCACCCCGGCGAGCCGGGACGGCGCAGGCGTCACGGTGGCCTGAAACGCCACGCGATTCTGGGAGGCCGGCGTTGGATGGAGCCACACGCCGGAATACCCGCCCAGCCTGCTGACCGCGTTCACCTGTCGCGCGAGCGCGGCCTCGTCGATCGGCGACCCCGGATAGAGCCCGAGGTAACGCTGGAGCAGTGCGGCATCCGTCGGCGCGCCGCCCCGCAGGGAGAAACTGGCCACCGTGCGCGGCAGGACACCGGTCGGCGCCGGCCCGATCGGGAGGCAGGCGGCCCCGGCCAGCGCCGAATCGGCGGCCGCTCGACCGCGTCGCCAGATCGAGTCCACCGTCGCCGGCGCAAAATCGAGGTTCTTGAACTGCTTGACGTCGGCGCGAATGTAGACATCGCCCGGACCGAGGGAGTCCGGGGGCTGGACGAAAAGAAACCCGGCGAGTTGGTCGGCCACCGCCAGCGGGCCCGCATCCAGCTCCTCGTCGGTGAGCAGCGGCGACGAGACGTCGGAAACGATCACGCGGGTGACGCCCGGCAGGGCGCGCGCGACCGTGACCGGGACGTTGGCGGAGAGCCCGCCATCGACGAGCAGACGACCGTCGATCCGTTCCGGTGCAAAGACAAGAGGCACTGACATGCTTGCCCGCACCGCCTGCGCCAGGTCGCCGGAGGAGAGCACGACGGTGTCGCGGGTGGCGAGATCGGTGGCCACAGCACGGAACGGGACGGGCAACCGATCAAAATCGCCCTGGGCCAGCAAGTTCGGGCGCAGCAGCAGCGCCGAGATGAGCGCGTTGGCGTCGGCTTGGTCGATGGAGGGACTTTGGAGCGTGAACCCCTTCTTGGTCACCGCCCAGGTGAGCAGGGGAGAAAACGGCTGCCAGGCAAGCGGGCCGTCCGGGGTGGACGAACCGAACAGGGTGGCCGGACTGTACAGGGTGGCGAGGGAGTCGGCCTCGCGCGACGAGGCGCCCCCGGCATAGAGCGCCCCGATGATGGCACCCATGCTGGTGCCGACGACGTAGTCGGGCCTTACTCCGAGGCTGTCCAGCGCGGCGATGACCCCGAGGTGCGCGATGCCTTTGGCGCCGCCGCCGGAGAGGACGAGCGCCGTCCGGCCGGTGGTGCAGGCGGGCGCCTGCGCAGCCAGCGGCACGACCCCCGCGGCCAGGGCGACGAAGGTCGCGCCAAGCCACCCCTTGCGCCGCGGGAAGGGAGTCCGCAATACTTGCCGCAGGACTCGCCGCACCCCCTGTGCGGCGGACCATCTTCCCGAGGGAGCGGCTGGCCAGATGACGTACGTGATCACGGAACCCTGCATTGGTGTCAAGGATCGGGCGTGTGTCGACGTCTGCCCGGTGGATTGCATCTACGAAGGTGAAGACCAGCTCTACATCAACGCGGACGAGTGCATCGATTGTGGCGCCTGCGAGCCGGAATGTCCGGTGACCGCCATCTTCCCTGAGGAAGATGTTCCGCCGCAATACACCGAGTTCATCGAGAAGAACAAAGTGGTATTTGAAGGCGACAATCCGCCGGGACGTCCGGACCGGTAGTCCCACCTCGCGACCACTGTGATGCGGCGCCACCCTCCGAAGTGGCGCCGCTTCTGTTTGGTGCCGAACTCCAAGGTTCGCCCGACAGGTGACGGCCGGCAAGTGGGTACCGTCGCGCCTTGCAGGCCTCGATCGGTCGGTTGCTGGGGTATGGACGCGAGGCGGCCCCGGAACCGTACTGCATGGCCGCGGTCCCGGAGCCGTAGGTTGGAAGGATTACAGAGACGTCGGAGGCCGGCGTGATACCAACCGAACCAGCGCCTCAATAGATAAGACACCTGAGAGGGCCAAAAGGTTTCACACCCCAGGCCGGGCCGGCCCTCCCAGCCCCTGCAGGAACAGTTGGAGGTGCCGGTTGAACGCCTCGGGTTGCTCCAGCGGGGCGAGGTGACCGGCGTCGGCAATGACGGCCAACTTGGCGCCAGGTATAGCCTTGGCCATCGCCTCCGACATCGCTGGAGGAGTGATGGCGTCCTCCGCTCCGACCGTGACCAGCGTGGGCAGCCCCTGCAGCGTGGGGAGCAATTCCGTCGAGTCTGGTCGGTCGCGCATGGCCGCGAGCGCGCCGATGAGGCCCGAGACCGGTGTCGCGGCCATCATGGCGCGGACGGAGTCGCGGAGCGGCTCGGGGGCGCCTTTCGCCAACAGCTTGGGGAACATCTGTTCGGCGATCAGGGCGGCGCCCCCGTCGCGTGCATCGGCCATGGCCGTTTCCCGTGCGCGGCGCGCTTCCGCGCTATCGGCCTGGGCTCGCGTGTCGGCGAGCACCAGCCCCCGGACGCGGGGTCGATGCCGGCGGAGAAACTCGAAGGCCACATATCCCCCCATCGACAGCGCCACCAGCACCACGTCGTCGACGCCCGCCGCATCGAGGAGCGCAACCAGGTCGTCGGCGTAGGTGGCCATGCTGTAGCCGAGGTCCGGCGCGTCGGAGCGTCCCATCCCGCGCAGATCGGGAATCAGCGTCCGCCACCCCGGAAAGGCTCCCGCCTGGTGTCGCCACAGCGTGCCGTTCAGGGGAAATCCGTGCACGAACAGCACGGCGGGCCCACTTCCGCGGTCGTCGAGGGCGAGTTCGACGCCGTGCACGGTCACCGACCGGTGCGACGGGTCCGCCGATGGGAGGGCGGGCACCAGAAAACCCCTCACGGCGTCGGGAATCGACGCGGGCGCGTCGTCGCGGCCGATGCACACGAACACTGACTCGGCCGTTGCGATCAGGGTGTCGTCGGACTCACGACGGGCCACCTGGCGCATGGTGAAGCTGGTGCGGCCGATGCGGGTGACGGCGAGCTGGAAGCGAAGTGACTGGCCAGGGTAGGCGGGAGCGTGGTACTCGATGACGGCACGGCGGACGGCGGGCCAGACGCCTTCGCGCTCGAAGAGGTCCATTCCCGGCCCGTCGGCGAGCATGTGCCAGCGCGCCCGTTCAAAATAGGCCAGGAATGACGCCTGGTTCAGGTGGCCATACGCGTCACAGTCACCGGGATAGACGGTGAAGACGACAGGCACCCCAGTCATCAGCTATTCTCCCTCGCAGCGATCGTCACCCATTCGAGCCGTCCCAACCCCAACCGGGAGTCGCCGATGCCCCCGACCACCGACTACATCCGCCACGCCGCCCGGCTGGCCCGCAAGATCCAGCTCGACGCCGCCCTCGGCGGGCCCCCGGCGCCCGACGCTGAATTCTACAAGACGCTTGCGAAGGCGTTCGAGGAAATCGCCGCCGGCCTCGAGCTGGTGGCCAAGCGGGACTGACTCAGTTGGCCGCGCCGCGCGTGAGCGGATACGAGCGGACGCGTTCCTGTCCATGCCGCTGGCGGTACATGCCGAGCACGTAGTCGACACCGATCTCGTCGACGCGCAAGCCCTCCGGCGTGGTGACCGTGCCGAGCCAGGTACCGTCTGGCGCAAAGACGGTCCAACTGGAAGCCGATGCCGGTGGATTGAGCGGCGCCGAGAGCCAGAGGGCGCCGGTCGCATCCACAAGCATCCGTCCAAAGGCGGGTTTCCGGGCGGGGAACGGCGCATTCTCGAGCGCGCGGACGAGGCTGCTGTCGAGTGTCGTGTTGAGCGTCTTGGCCCCGGTCTTCAGCCGGGTGATGGCGGCCGCGGTGAACTCCTTGGCGTCCGCCCGCGTCACTTCGTCGCGCGGGATCGCCGCCTGGAGTCCGCCCACCGGGGTGCCGTCCGGCCCGAATGCGGCGACCTCGAAGCTGGTCCCCGTCCCGATCAGCATGGTGTCAGCCCGGAGGGCGGCCACCGTCATGAGACCAAAGGGAACGGGGAACGGGGAAGGGGGGCCCTCGGCACGCACCTGCACGCCGAAGACCTCGCCCTGCGGGAACTTTCCGAACGACGCAACGGGTGTTCCGTCGAGCCCGAACCGCATGTAGGAAGCCGAATCGCGAACGACCTGCCCCGCCTTGCCGGGGAAGGGGTTCATCGAGCGGGTCAGCCGGACGAGCACGGAGCCATCCTGAAAGGTGGCCAGTGGTTCGGCGAGGGCCGCTGGATCGGCGGGCACGAGCAGCGCGGTGCGCACGAGCTTCCCCCGCGCATCGAAGAGCGTCAGCCGACGGGCGACGAAATCGTACGCCACCAGCGTGTCCGCCGCCCCGCGCCCGATCCAGCCGAGCGCGTGGAACTGGCCCTCCTCACCGCCGCGCCCCCCGACCGACAGCAGCAACTTGCCCGTCGAATCGAAGTACTGAATCGTCTGTTGCGAGCCGTCGGCCACCGCGATGCGGCCGTCGCTCAGCCGCACCACCGGCGCCACCCCGACAAAGGGGTGTTGGGGTTCACCGAGATCAAGCGTCGGTTCGCTCGCGACGGTCCACCGCTGCTCCGTACCCCACGCCGATGCGGAGTCACTGATCAGGCGCACCCCGGCGGAGTCCGCAATGAGTGGCCCGGCGTCCACGGTGGCCGTATTGACGGGTGTGTCGCGGCAGGCAGCGACCGAGGTCAGGACGGCTGTGGCCCAGGCGAGCGAGCGGAGAGTGGCGGTGGAGAGCGGTCGAGACATCATTACTCCAAATCGCATTCGTGATAAATGTGGAGGGGGCGACTGCATCGGGAGGAAATCTAGGCGGGGCGGGAGGATTAAGTCAGGTGCCAATAACGCCCACTAACCCGACAGTATGGCGACAACGACCCGACAACGGCACGAAAAATATGGCAGTTGCGACTGTTCACCAGTAGCGGCACTATTCGGCATGCCTGTTTCCTCCAATGCAGCTCAACGCTCCGGCTCCGCTGGCTCGCCACTCGATATCGAGGTCGTGGCCGACCAGGAGGCGTTCGATCGCCTCCTCGACTCCCTTGCCGGCGAACCCCTGCTCGCCATCGATACCGAGGCGGCCAGCTTCCATCGGTACGAGGACCGCGTCTACCTCCTGCAGATTTCCTCGCGCGACCGCACGGCGGTCGTCGACCCCCTCGGCATTGAACGTATTGACCGCTTTGCGTCCCTCCTCGCCGATCCACGGATCGAGGTCATCTTCCATGATGCGGATTACGACCTGCGCCTGCTCGAGCGCCAGTACGGCATCCGCGCCGCGCGCCTCTTCGACACCCGGATCGCCGCCCAGTTCCTCAACGAACCGGGCATCGGCCTGGCTGCGCTGCTCCAGAAGTACTTCGGGGTGACGCTGAACAAGAAGTACCAGCGCGCCGACTGGTCGGCCCGCCCGCTCTCGGATGAGATGCTGGCCTATGCGGCCACCGATACGCACTACCTCCCCGGGCTGCGGGATGAGCTGCGCGGGCAACTCGAGGCGCTCGGCCGGCTTTCCTGGGTCGAGGAGGAGTTTGCGCTGCTGGAAGGGGTGGCCTGGGCGGTGGTCGAACCCGGCGAATCATCCTACCTGCGGCTGAAGGGCGCCAAGGCGCTCAAGGGCCGCGAGCTGGCGCTGCTGCGAGCCGTGTACGACTGGCGCGAGGAGACCGCACGCCGCCTGGACCGCGCGTCGTTCCGGATCCTCAACAATGAGCCGCTGTTCACCATGGCACGCCAGCCGCCTCGCACCCTGGAAGAGCTGCAGCGGGTGAAGGGGGTGGGCCCGGAGACCATCGCACGGCGCGGCGGCGAGATTCTCGACGCCATCGAGAAGGCCATGGCGATCCCGGAGCGGGATCTCCCCCGGCTGCCGCGCCAGCCCCGCCGGGCGCCGGATCCGGCGGCGGACGCCCGCCTCGACCGCCTGAAAGCCGCGCGGAATCTCATCGCGCAGCGGCTCGACCTGGCACCGGGGGTCACCTGTCCGAACGGCACCCTGGAGGAAATCGCGCGGCAGGCGCCGGCGACCCTTGAGGCCCTCGAGGCAATTCCGTCGATGCGTCGCTGGCAGCGGGAAGAATTCGGGAAGGAACTGCTGGCCGCCGTGCCGGAGCCACCTGCGGCCCCGGCCGGCGGCTGACGGCTAGCCGAGGAAGGCCCGCACCCGCGGGTCCATCCGCTCCGGCGTCCAGTAGGGCTCCCACACCAACTCCACCTCGACGCTGTTGACCCCCTCGAGGTCGGCCACCACCGACTGCACATCGCCCATGATTTCCGGCCCCGAGGGGCAGCCCGGCGAGGTCAGGCTCATGGTGATGTGCACGTCGCCCGCCTCCGAGATGGCGACGTCATAGATCAACCCGATATCCACAACATTCAGCCCCAGCTCAGGGTCTTTCACGCCTTTCAGCGCCTTCCGAACAAGATCGGTCGTCAACATGGTCCACCTCCCTCTTGGCAAGCTATCGGGTCGGCCGGCCGCGCGTCAACGCAACTCACAGTGCTCGCTGTCCGTTCCGAGGTCGTGCCGATGGCGCGCCACCCACCGGTACAGATGGTCGGCGACCGACGCCACGCCGGGCAGGCTCGCGACGGCCGCGAGGAGCTTCCCGCCACGCAGCCACGGGAGCAGCGCGATGACGCCACGTGCGCCGCGCTCCACCCGGCCATCGGGCAACACGACATGCAGGGCTTCCTCCAGTTCGGCATCGGACAGCGCCGGGACCCCGGTCACCTGGTGGCGCTCCTGGTAGGGCACCTGTCGCAGGCGGCCTTTTCCATCCCAGCGAGCGAGCCGGCGCGACCAGTCGCGGCAGAAGCCGCAGCGGCCATCATAGAGAACCAGCGGGCGGTCTGGCACCGGGCCGCTACCGCACCGGTGGAGCGCGGAGCGAGCCGGGAGGAAGTGAGTAGAGCAGGCGAACGGTGGCGCGGTCCCGGGCGGAGGGCACGGTCACCCGCGTCACGGGGAACATGACATCCGAACTCTCCGCGGAGTGCGGCAATCCGATGGCGTGACCGAGCTCGTGCACGGCGGCCCCGAGCAACGCCTCGTCGGTAAAGAGCGAGTCGCCGGCATTCCGGGTCGCCAGCGACACGTGGGCACGGACCACCGGCCCTGCGTTCGACCACTGCAGGTTGGTCTCGCCAGCCTTGTTGCCGAGGGCAAAGCTCTCCTGCCACTGGAAGGTGATGTCCGCATCACTGCTGTCGCCGGTAAACGAGAACCAGAGACCAACATCCGCCGCCTGCCAGCGGGAGGCAGCCTCCCGAACAAAATCAGCCATCCGGACTCCGTAGTCCGGGGAGCCCCCCTCGAGGATGGCAATCCGGAAGGGGCGCCCTCCCCGGTCGGGCCACCGCCGGACCAGGGAGTCGGTGCTCACCAGCATCGAATCGAGGTATGTTTGTCCGGCATCGCGGGCGAGGAGCGCCCGCGCGGCGGCTCGCAGGCTGTCAGTGGCGGCGTTCGGGGGAGCATCCGGATCGGGGGCGGTAGCTGCGGCGACTGACTGGTGTGCGCGCGCCGCCCGGTACCGCCGGGCGGTGCCGACAAACAGCAGGATGACGAAGGCCGTCAACATCAGGGTGAGCAGTCGCTGCATGAGAAGGGAAATATGGGCCGGAAGGCGGAACCGCCGCCACATCGGGTAGCGGGCAGGGTCCGCGCCCCCTAACATTGGCGGGTTCGGGTCCCCATCCCAGGCCCTGCCGACCAGGAGAAGACCACGCAGTGTTCATGAGGTTGTTCGCGCGGGCCGTCGTCAAGTATCGCTGGGCGGTCATCGGGCTCTGGGTGGTCATCGGAACCGTGGCGGTCATTCAGGCGCGGCACACCCCTGAGCGCCTCGACATCCGGGGCGGCAGTACGCGCGAGACCGAGGCGGTGCTTGCCGATCGCCTCCTGCAGAGCCGCTTCAGCCGCTCCATCGGCGAGTTCTTTGCGATCACCCTGGAAGCGCCGAGCCCGATCGACCGCCCCGGGCCCGCGGCGGTGCTCGATTCGCTCATCGCGACGCTTCGACGCGAGCCCTACGTCCGGTCGATCCTCTCCTTTCCCACCCTCGGCGACTCGCTCTTCATCAGCGCCGACGGCCGGACCACGCTCATCCTGGCGGCGCTGAACGTCGAAGGGGCGGACGCCGGCAAGTACGTGATTCCCGCACGCACCGCCATTCGCCGGGCGCTCGCCGCATTTCCCGATCAGGCGGATTATCAGGTCATCGTGACGGGCCGCGCCGCGCTTGACCTCGATATCCGCAGCGTGAGCGCCGACGACAGTCGGCGCAGCGAGATGCGCGTCCTCCCGCTCACCCTGATCGTGCTGGTGCTGGCGTTCGGCGCGCTCGTCGCGGCGCTGCTCCCGGTCGCGGTCGGGATCCTGGCCATCTTCGTGGCGCTTGCCCTGATTGGCGTGGTGGCGCTCTTCACCTCCATGTCGGTGTTCGTGCTCAATCTCACGACGATGATCGGGCTGGGCGTCGGCATCGATTATTCGCTGCTCATCGTGACCCGCTTCCGCGAGGAACTGAAACGCGGCCTCCGGCGGCATGAAGCGGCGCGGCGCACCCTCGCGACCGCCGGGTCCGCCGTGGTCACCTCCGGGCTGACGGTACTGGTCGGCTTTGCCGCCCTGCTGATTCCGCCGATGGTGGAGACCCGCAGCATCGGCCTGAGCGGGTTGGTCGTCGTGGCGGTGGCGGTGATGCTGTCGACCACGCTCCTGCCGGCGCTCCTGGCCATCCTCGGCCGGGCCATCGACGAGCCGCGGTGGCTGGCCAAGCGACTTGCCTGGTACCACGCCCCGACGATCTGGGAGCGGTGGGCGCGTTCCCTCGGTCGGCATCCCTACCGCGCGCTTACACTCGGCGGACTCGGGGTCCTGCTGCTGACCGCGCCGGTCTTCCTCCTCAAGATCGGCCTCCCCTCCCGGCACTGGTGGCCGAGCGCCACCGAGGCGGGCCGGGGGGCGGAGACGCTCGCGGCCATGGGGGCATCGGGCGTGATGCTGCCGATTCGCGTGCTCGTGGAGGTTCCGGAAGGGGAAACGATCACCACCGCCACCCGGCTGCGCGGGCTCCGCAACCTCACCGACTCGCTGGCGGCAGATCCGCGAGTCGGTCGGGTCACCAGCCTGATGACCCCCCGACGGGGGGCCTCGCTCCTGGAGTATTCGGTCCTCTACAGCGACATCCCCGCGGCGCGCGCCGAGATGGGTGATTTTCTGGACGCCTACCTGGGCTCCGATCAGCGGATCACGCTGGTGGACGTCTTCCCCGCCGACACCACGAGCCTCACCACCTCGATGGACCTGGTGCGGGACATCCGCGCCAGGGTCAAGGAACCGATTCGGGGGCTCAAGGGCGCGACGATCATCGTCGGCGGGTACACCGCGGCGGCCACGGACTTCCAGGACGACCTGCTCGCCATCTTCCCGCTCCTGATCGGCGTGGTGCTCGGCGTGACGGCCCTCATGCTCGCCATCGCGTTCCGCTCGGTCCTGGTGCCGATCAAGGCGATCGTGATGAACAGCCTCTCGGTGAGCGCCACCTTCGGGCTCAGCGTGCTGGTCTTCCAGTATGGCTGGGGGGCGGGGCTGTTCGGGCTCGACGGCCCGACGTCGGCGATCTACGTGGTGGTGCCGGTCATGGTGTTTGCGATCGTGTTCGGCTTGAGCATGGATTACGAGGTCTTCCTGCTGAGCCGGATCAAGGAGGCGTACGACCGCACCGGCAAGAACAACGAAGCGACGATGGAGGGCCTCTCGGCCACCGCCTCGGTCATCACCTCGGCGGCGCTCATCATGATCTTCGTGTTCGGCGCGTTCGCGTTCGCGCGGGTCCTGATGGTGCAATTCCTCGGCTTCGGTCTGGCCGTTGCCGTGCTCCTCGACGCGACCCTCATCCGCATGGTGCTGGTGCCGGCCTTCATGCACATCGCCGGGCGCTGGAACTGGTGGCCCGGAGTCAGGAAGGAACCGAGCACCGAGGAGTGAACCTTACCGCTTTGCCTCCAGCCAGTTCTTCCCCACCCCGACATCCACCACCAGCGGCACCGAGAGGGTCGCGGCCCCTTCCATCAGGCGCTTGACCAGCGGCCGCACGCGGTCGACCTCCTCCTCCGGCGCCTCGAACACCAGTTCGTCATGCACCTGCAGGAGCATCCTCGTGCGGTACTGGCCCTCGCGGAGCGCGTCGTGAATCCGGCGCATGGCCACCTTGATCAGGTCGGCGGCCGAGCCCTGGAGCGGGGTGTTCTGCGCGGTGCGTTCGGCGAACGCCCGCACGTTGAAGTTCTTGTCACGAATGTCGGTGATGTAGCGCCGGCGGCCGAGGAGGGTCTCCACGTATCCCTGTTCGCGGGCGATCTCCACCTGTCGGTCGAGGAAGGTCCGGACCCCGGCAAAGCGTTCGAAGTATTGCGCGATGAACTCCTTCGCCTCCTCCTGCGAAATCCCCAGCTGCTTCGAAAGCGCAAACGGCCCCTGTCCGTAGATAGTGCCGAAATTGATCGTCTTGGCCCGGGCCCGCATCTCGGAGGTGACCTCGGCGAGGGGGACGCCGAAGATGATGGCCGCCGTCTGCCGGTGGATGTCCTCGCCCTGGCGGAACGCGGCGGTGAACGCGGGGTCGCCGGAGAGGTGCGCCATCAGCCGGAGCTCGATCTGGGAGTAGTCCGCCGCGACGAAGAGGCACCCGGGCGCGGGGATGAACCCCGCGCGGATCTCTTCGCCGCGCGGGGTGCGCACCGGGATGTTCTGGAGGTTCGGGTCCGAGGAGCTGAGGCGGCCCGTGGCCGCGCCCGTCTGGTTGAAGCTGGTGTGGATGCGCCCCGTGGTGGCGTTGACCCGGGCGGGCAGGACCTCGACGTAGGTGGAGCGCAGCTTCTGGAGCTCCCGGTACTCGAGAATCAGTCGCGGGATGTCGTGCCCCATCGCGGCGAGCTGTTCGAGGACGTCGGCATCGGTGGACGGGCCGGTGCGCGTCTTCTTCAGCACCGGCAGCTGCTGCTGCTCGAAGAGCACCTGCCCGAGTTGCTTCGGTGAATTGAGGTTGAAGGTGGTGCCCGCCGCCGCATGGATCTCGGTCTCGAGCCGCGCGAGTTCCACGGCCATCTCGCGGGAGAGCCGCTCGAAGAGGGCAAGGTCGATGGCGATCCCCGCCCATTCCATGTCCACCAGCACCTCGACCAGCGGCATCTCGAGCGTCTCGAGCAGCGGCTCGAGCGCCATCTCCTTCAACTGCGGCGCGAAGAAGTCGTGCAGAGCCAGCACGGTGGCGCTGTCGGCGCCGCAGTACGCCGCCGCGTCCGTCACCGGCACCTCCGCGAAGGGGATCTGCGCCGCCCCCTTGCCGGTGAGGTCGGTGTAGCTCCGCATCCCCCGCCCGAGGTGCTCGAGGCTCAGCGCGTCGATGCCGTGCGAGCGGCGACCCGGATCGAGGACGAAACTGGCCAGCATGGAGTCGTAGGCGACGCCGCCGAGCTCGACACCCGCGCGGCGCAGTACCTGCCAGTCGTACTTGATGTTCTGGCCGGCCTTGGGGACGGAGGGGTCGCGCAGCAGCTCGGCGATCGGCGCGCAGGCGGAGTCGGTGATGGCGGGGAGGTTGCGCACCGGTTCCGGCGCCGCCAGCGCCCCGGCCCGAGGGCGGTGGCCAAACGGGAGGTACCAGACCTCCGTCGCGCTGGCGGCGAGTGACAGACCGATGAGCTCCGCGTCGTGGGGCTCGAGCGAGGTGGTCTCGGTGTCCAGCGCAAGGAGCGGGGCGGTTCGCAGGCGCCGGGCCAGGTCCGCCAACGACGCCGGGTCATCGACGACGGTGACCTGGAGGTCGCTGAAAGCGCCCTCGGCGGGGCCGCGGGGCGGCGGGGCGGTTTCTGTGCCCTCCACTTCTGCCCCGCTGCCCCCCTGCCCAGCAGCCCCTCCCAATCCCAGTCTCCGCGCCAGCGCATAGAACTCGAGTTCCGCGAGGACGCGCGCGAGCGCCTCCCGGTCTGGTTCCTGGCGCGCCATGGTGGCCGGATCGAAGGTGGTCGGGACGTCCTTCTGGATCGTGACCAGTTCGCGCGAGAGCCGGGCAAGATCGGCGTGCTCCAGGAGTGCCTCGCGCGCCCGCTTGCCCGACACCTCGGCCGCGTGGGCCAGGATCGTCTCGAGGTCCCCGTATTCCTCCAAGAGCTTGCGTGCCCCCTTGTCGCCGATGCCCTTGACGCCGGGGACGTTGTCGGAGCTGTCGCCGACCATGGCCAAGTAGTCGGTGACCTGCGTCGGCGGCACGCCGAGGCGATCGGCGGCGTTGGATTCGTCGACGTAGATCTCCTCGACGGCGCCGGGGCCGCCGCGCCCCGGGTTGAGGAGCGCCACCCGCGGCCCGATCAACTGGTAGAAATCCTTGTCGCCCGACACGATCACCACCTGGATGCCCTGCGCGGCGGCCTGCACCGCCAGCGTCCCGATGACGTCGTCCGCCTCGTACCCCTCGACCGCCACGAGGGGCACATGCCAGGCGGCGAGCAGCTGGGTGATGCGCTCCACCGCGGTGTCGAAGTCGGCCTGCAGCTCCTCGTCGAGCTTCTCGCGGGTGGACTTGTACTCGGGGTACTTCTCGTTGCGGAAGGAATTGCCGGCGTCGTGGACCCAGACGACGTAGGAGGGATGATGGGTGTCGAGCAGGCGGGCCAGGAAGTTGGCCACGCCCCAGGCCGCGGAGGTGTTCTCCCCCTTGGCCGTGCGCAGCGGGCGGGAGATCATGGCGAAGAAGGCGCGATAGATCAGGGCGAAGCCGTCGATCAGGAAGAGCCGCGGCGCCTCCCCCGTGTCACCGGGTGCGGTCACGACTCTCCCCGCCGCACGCGCGTGAGCACGCGCTCATAATCGGCGCGCGAATCGGATGTCAGGCGAAAGCGGCTGACGTTGGCCGTATCCTCGAACACGACCTCGAGGCGCAGCTGGGTGTAGGTCCATCGAATCACCCGGCCCTGGACCGTCGAGCTGCCGTTGTAGATCTCCTCCGGATCGCCGAGCGTGATGAACACCATCCCCCGGTCGGTGCGCCAGCCGGGCACTTCCTCGTCGGTGAATCGCTGGTTGGCGATGGCCATCCGGCCGAAGTACTGCTCCAGCGCCTCGTTCTCCGGGGTGGCCGGGACGGGATCGGTGTTCTTGTAGAACTCCTGCCAGAGACGGGGCCGCTCCTCGGGCGACGCCTTCTTGAGCCGTTTGACCTCCTCATCGTGACCGAAGTACCGCAACAGATCCACCATCTCGGTGTAGTTGGTCAGAATCCACGCACCGGAAAAAGAGACCAGGGCGCTGGTTTGCCGGACGGCGGAGTCCTTGCCGACCCGGATCCGCAGCTCACCAAGGGGCTGGTTGTCGGGGACGATTCGGATTACCTGCGACTCGACTTCGCGCGCGCCGGTGAACCGGAGCGTGTCGCGCGTGATGACGCTGTCCATGTTGTCGATGATCTGGAAGGGCACGACGGTCGGCCCCGCGAAGTTGTAGCCCTCGACCAGGGCGAGCAGGGTGTCGCCACCATAGCTCACGGTGCCGCGGGGGCTCAACACGAGCGCGAGATCCTGGTCCCGGCTGCGCCGCCCGGTCACCTGGTAGGCGAGGATGGGCGCACTGAACGACGCGGCGCTGAAGTCCGGAGCCGTGAAGTTGGCCTCGGCCTGGGTCTGGCGACCGGAAACGGGGTCGCGCACCGAGACGGTGATCCGATACTCTCCGCTCTTCAGGTGAAAGAGCTGCTGAAAGAGCACGCTCTCGTCGTTGCGAAGCGTCTCCGAAAAATCGGTGACACGGACCTCCTGGTCCCGTGCGAAGCGAATCGGCTGCGCGTCGGGCGAGTCGAGGTACATCTCGACCCGGTACTCGGCCAGGAAGTTCGAGCCCTCCTTGCGGAAGGACAGTGCGCGATTTTCGATCGAGAGCCCGAGGATCGCCTTCACCGAGTCGCCGGGTCCCGCAGCGACCGCCACCGAGCCCACGAACGGCAGGGGGGGACCTGCCGCCAGCCGCCCCATCGACCGGTAGACCGCGGGCATGTCGAAGAGACTGGTGAGCGTCTCCTCGGGCGATGGCGTGGCGCTGGTGCCCACGCGCTGCCAGGAGCTGCACGCCATCATCGGCAGAAGGAGGAGAAGCAGACTGTCGCGGAACCGGAGCACGAGGCCCCCTTCGAT
>JAWKQM010000011.1 GCA_041390145.1 Gemmatimonadales bacterium
GTCCGGACTTCCCGATCGACACCAACGCGACTGCGGCTGGTCGTGCCAACAACCGACGGGTGGAGCTGAAGCAGATCAAGTAGTTGCAAGGCTGGACAGCGCGCGCCGGGATCGCAAGATTCCGGCGCGTGCCTTTTTCTACCCCCGGGAGGATGGATGCTGCAAGACTTCAAGAAGTTCCTGATGCGGGGCAACGTCGTGGACCTGGCAGTCGGTGTGATCATCGGCGCCGCGTTCGGGAAGATCGTCGGCTCGCTGGTCGATGACATCATCATGCCGGTGCTCGGGCTGGCGCTCGGTCGGATCGATTTCTCGAACCTGTACTTTGTCCTGAAGCCCGGGACCGACGGCCTGACCAGTTATCCCTCCCTCGCCGCGGCCAAGGACGCCGGTGCCGCCACGCTGAACTACGGCCAGTTCATCAGCGTCGTCATCACCTTCCTGATCGTGGCCGCAGCCATCTTCGTGATTGTGCGCCTGGTCAATCGGTTCGACGCCAAGGCTGCCCCGCCGCCCCCCAACACGAAGGAATGTCCGCAGTGCCGCATGACAGTTCCGCTGGCAGCCACCAAGTGCGGCCACTGTACGTCAGCCATCGCCGCCTGAGGCTCCCGGATCGGGCTGCGAGCACCTATCTTGGGGAGGGCGCTCCAAAGGGGCGCCCTTGTTGCGTGTCGTAACCACGTCTCAAATCGACGGAGAATCATCGATGTCTTGCTTTCGTCTGTCACACGTCCCAGCTGCCCTTGTCCTGGTCCTCCTGGCCATGCCCACCCGCGGAGAGGCACAGGCAGCGGACTCCGCCCCCCCACCGCTCAAGGGGTCCCTCGACCTCGGCCTGGTCGCCGCCTCGGGTAACACCGACCTGACGACCTTCAGCTTCGGCGAGAAGCTCGAATACGTGGCAGGCAAGTGGACGGTCGCCCAGGGCGCCAGGATGGTCTACGGACAGACCAACAGCGTGGAGAGCGCCAATGAATATGCCGTCTATGTCCAGCCGGACTACCAGCTCTCGGCCCGGTGGAAGGGGTACGTGATCGGCAGCTGGGACCGCAACACCTTCATCGGTATCTCACAGCGGTTCCAGGAGGGCGCTGGCCTCTCGTTCGAGGCGATCGCCGGGCCGAAGCATCACCTGGTGCTGGACGGGGGTTTCTCGTTCTTCCAGCAGGACTTCACCAGCGGCGTCACATCGAGCTTCCCGACGGCGCGGGGACAGGTGGCGTACAAGTACGACTTCACGCCGAAGGCCTACATCAAGAACACCTTCGTCTATCTGCCAAACCTCGAAGATGGCGCGGACTACCGCATCAACAACGAGCTGGCGCTGGTGGCGCCGGTGGCTGGCCCGATCGCCCTGAAGGCCTCCTACGTCCTGCAGTACCAGAACGCGCCCCAGCCGGGCTTCGGGACCACCGACAACCTCTACACCACCGGCCTGCAGGTCACGTTCTGAGGAGCGCCCCCGGGGCATGACCGGCCGCATCCATTCGCTGGATGCCTTTCGCGGGTTGACGGTGGCCGCGATGATCCTGGTCAACAACCCCGGGAGCTGGTCCTACGTCTACCCGCCCCTTCGGCACGCCGAGTGGGACGGGTGGACCCCGACGGACCTGATCTTTCCCTTCTTCCTGTTCATCGTCGGTGTCTCCATCGTCGTCGCGTTCACCCGTCGGGAGCTGGCGGGTGCCACGCCGAGGGCCCTGCTTCGCAAGGCGCTGCTGCGGGGCGGGCTCATTGTGCTGGTCGGTCTGCTGCTGGGCGGTTTTCCCCGGTACGACCTGGCGCAGATGCGGATCCCGGGTGTCCTGCAGCGGATCGGGGTCGTCTACGCCTTCACGGCGCTGATCTTCCTCGGTGCCGGTCCCAGGGCCCGGCGATGGATCGCCGCAGGGCTCCTCGTGGGCTACTGGCTCCTCTTGACGCTGGTGCCGGTTCCTGGCGGCGGCGTGGGCGACCTCACGGCCGCCGGCAACCTCGGGCCTGGCTGGACCGGCTGATCCTGGGAGGGCACCTCTGGACGCCGGACTTCGATCCAGAGGGGCTGCTCAGCACGCTGCCGGCCGTCGCGACCTGCCTCTTGGGCACCTTCGCAGGGGAGCGGCTTCTGGCCGACCGACCTCCCGCCGATCGGACCGTCGGCTTGCTGCTGAGCGGTGCGGCCCTCATGGTGGCGGGACTCGTCTGGGACTGGTGGTTTCCCATCAACAAAGGGCTGTGGTCCAGCTCCTACGTGCTGTTCACCGCCGGGGTCGCCGGCCAGGCGCTGGCGGCCTGCTACTGGGTGATTGACGTGCGGGGGAAAGATCGCTGGGCCGGCCCGGCGTATGTCTTCGGGACCAACGCCCTCTTCGCCTTCGTGCTCTCGGGGGTGCTGGCTCGCTGCCTGGCGCTGTGGAAGATTGCGACTCCCGAAGGGCCCGTTGCGGCTCCGCGGTGGCTCTTTGAGCGGGTGCTGGCGCCGATGGCCGGACCGATGATAGGCTCGTTGTCCTACGCGCTTCTCAATGTGGCCGGAATCTTTCTGCTGACCGCCGTGCTCTATCGCCGTCGCATCTTCGTCAAGTTGTGACCCGGCCCAGGGATGCCTCGGCGGGGCCACCGGGCTAAATTTCCCTGATGCTCCTCCCAGCCCTGGCGCTTGCCTTCGCGGCCAGTCTGTCCACCGATCCGCCGGCTAGTGCCCCGGCGCCGCAGGACTCCGCGCCTCGGCTCGTGGTCCTCCTGGTGGTCGATCAGTTCCGTCCAGACTATCTGCGTCGGTACCAGGCCGAATGGACCGGTGGGTTCAAGCGACTCCTCGATGAGGGCATGCTCTTCACCGAGGGCCGTCAGGATCATGCCATCACGCAGACGGGGCCCGGTCACTCGACGCCGCTGAGTGGACGCTATCCGGCCCATACGGGCATCGTGACCAACGACCTCGGCGTGCCCGACCGGCTCTCCCCGCTGATCGATGATCCCAAGGCCGTCGGTGCCTCGCCGCATCGGTTCCAGGGGTCGGCCCTGCTGGACTGGATGATCGCCCGGGACTCGACGACGCGCATGCTGTCCGTCGCGATGAAGGACCGATCCGCGATCCTGCCGATCGGTCGCGCCAGGGGGCAGGTGTTCTGGTGGTCGAATCTTGGCTTCTTTACCACCAGTCGGTACTATCGCGATTCCCTCCCGTCCTGGGTGCAGGAGTGGAACCGGCGGAATCCGATGAGCCATTTCACCGGCCGCCGCTGGGACCTGCTGGAGCCGGAGAGCGCCTATCCCGAAGCCGACAGCTTGCCGGCAGAAAATGGTCGGGATGGGCGCAACACCTTTCCGCATGCCCTTCCCGACGAGGCCGGCAAGGCCGCCGCGCTCCTGCCGCATTTCCCCTGGATGGACTCGCTGACGCTCGATCTCGCCCTCACGGGCGTCTCGGCGCTGGGCATTGGAAGCGGTGACGGTGGCCGCACAGATCTGTTGTCGATTTCGCTTTCGTCGGTGGACGAGATCGGGCATGACTTTGGTCCCGATTCGAGGGAACTCCACGACATGCTGCTTCGCCTCGACGGCTACCTGGCCTGGTTTCTCGATTCCCTCGCGGTCACGACGCCCAAGGAGCGGATCCTGCTCGTACTCACCTCCGACCATGGCACCCAGGCCATGCCGGAGCAGGCGCCTCCCACGCATGGCCGCCCCGCCGGTCGGGCGTGGCCGGCTCCGATGATTCGCGCGGTGGCGAGCGAGCTTCGCGACCGCTGGCGCACCGACTTCGGTATCCGGTTCGACTACGGCATCGTGATGGCCGATCTCGTGGCACTTCGGTCCCGGGGGATCGACCCCGACAGCCTCAGCCGCAGCCTCGCCGCCCGGTTTCGGGCGGAGCCCTACGTCGACCGGGTCTACACGCCCCGCTCGCTTGCCAGGGCGTCGAAGTCGGATCCGCTGGCCAATCGGTGGCGTCATACACTGCCGGCCGATTTCGGCTGGCTGGTGGCCGTGATCCCGTACGAGGGCACCACATGGGACTCGTGGACCGTCGGGGCCAACCACGGCACCCCGTGGATGGCGGACGTGAGGGTGCCTATACTCTTCTGGGGCGCTGGGGTCAGCCCCCGCGTGGTCGGGAGGCCGGTGCGGGCGGTCGACATTGCCCCGACGCTGGCGCGCCGCATCGGCGTGCGGCCAACGGAACCGCTGGACGGCGTGGTGCTGCCCGAAGTCGCCGGGAGTGCCCGGTGACCTTTCCATCGCTCCCCTGCTTCCCCTGTCCGCACGACTCCGCCTGCTGCGCCCACGGCTCCACCCTCGCCGAGGAGGAGGCGGCCGCGATCACGGCTCGGTATGGCGACGACCGGATCTACCTGACCCGGTGGGGCGAGTGGCGCACCCGCGTCAAGGGAGGGCGCTGCGCCTTCCTCGTGGACAATGCCTGTGAGTTGCACGACCAGCCGTTCTATCCGTTGGTGTGCCGGGGGTTTCCCTGGACCGATTCGGAAACCGGCGGTCCCTATGAATTCGACCGGACGATCTGCCCCGAGTTCGAGCAGCGCCCGGAGTTGGTGAACATCAACCCATTTCTCGGCCGCAACGGTGGCCGGAAGGGATAGGTGGACGGTGTCAGCTCCTTTTCGTAGCCTCGCATCGACGCTGATCGGTGTCACGATCGCGCTTGGTTTCCTGACCGTCCCGGCGGCCGCCCAGGAGGATGCCGCGCTGACGCACGCGCGGGCCTTGCTCAAGACCGTCCCGCTCATCGACGGCCACAACGACCTGCCGTGGGAAATCCGGATGTCGGAAACCGCGCCGATGGACGTGAAGGCCTACAACCTGAACATGAAGACACAGGGCAACACCGATATTGCGCGCCTTCGTGCGGGCGAAGTCGGTGCGCAGTTCTGGTCGATTTACGTCCCCGGCGAAGCGAAGGATTCGGGATACGCGAAGATGCAACTGGAGGAGTTTGACATCGCCAAGCGCATGATCGCGATGTATCCGAAGGACCTCCAGTTCGTCACCACCGCCGACGGGATCGAGCAGGCGTTCAAGGCCGGCAAGATCGGTTCCCTCCTCGGCATGGAGGGCGGGCATGTCATTGAGAACTCGCTCGGCGCCCTCCGCTCGTACTATGACCTCGGCGCCCGGTACATGACGCTGACCCACAACGTCACCCTCGACTGGGCGGACGCGGCACTGGACAGCGCGAGGCACAATGGCCTGACGCCCTTTGGCCGCGAGGTGGTGCGGGAGATGAACCGGCTGGGGATGATGGTGGACCTGAGCCACGTCTCGCCCGCCGTCATGAGCAACGTGCTCGACGTCACCGAGTCGCCGGTGATCTTTTCCCACTCGTCGGCCCGGGCCATCACCGACCACAAGCGGAATGTCCCCGATTCAATCCTCAAGCGTCTGCCGAAGAATGGCGGCGTCGTGATGGTGACGTTCGTGCCATCCTTCGTGAACCCGCAGTTCGGCGCGTGGGAGGCCTCGATGGATTCGGTGATTGCGGCGGGAATGGCCGCCACCCACGATTCGGCCGCCGTGCGGGCGCAGCTGCGCGCGTGGCGCAAGGAGCATCCCCTCCCTCCCGCGACGTTGAGCGACGTGGCCGACCACATCGAGCACATCCGCCAGGTGGCGGGCGTCGATCATATCGGGCTCGGAAGCGACTTCGACGGGATGGGCCCGAACGCGCCGGTCGGGCTCACGGATGTCTCCATGTTCCCCGATCTCTTTGCGGAATTGATTCGGCGCGGGTGGAAGGACAGCGACCTGAAGAAGCTCGCCGGCGAGAACATGCTGCGCGTGCTCCGGGCCAATGAGGCGACTGCCAAGCGCCTGCAGGCCACACGGCAGCCGTCGACCAAGACGATCCAGGAGATGGACGCGCCCGGCACCACCTGAGGGCGGGACGAGTTGTTGCAGACGATGAGGGGCGCCCGCAGGGGCGCCCCTGATCGCGTCAGGCCATCGGCGCAGCGGGATGTCGCCGCTTCCACCAGATCGCTGCGGCCCCTCCGAAGGCGATGGTGGCGAAGCCGAACCACTGGATGGCATAGTTCAGGTGAGGGCCGTCGTCGAGCGGGGGCGCGCTGCTTCGCAGCGGGGCGGGGGACACCGTCGCCGGGGAATCGGCAATGATGTAGACCGGCGCGATGGGATAGGGGAGTCGCTCGCGCAGCGTGGCGAGGTCGAGCCGGCGCCAGGTGGTGGTGCCATTGCGCTCGGCGGGCCTGGCGCCCGTGGGATCAATCGGGACTGCCATTGTGATGCCGGAGACGGTGGTCGAGTCTGCCTCGCGGTGGAGCTGCGCATCGTAGCCGATGGCGTCGGCCGAGGGGACATAGCCGCGGAGGACAAGGATCGCCGAATCCGAACCCGCCAGTCGCATCGGTGTGACCACCTCGACCCCCGGAACGCCGCTGCGGCCCCGTCCCCGGAGAATGATTTCCTGGTCGTAGTCGTAGGCCCCCGTCGCCCTGGCGCGCCGGTTCCCCGTCGAGTCGTGCAGGGTGCGGGCATCGACCTCGGGCAGCGCGCGTTCCGCGAGCGCCGAGGCGTTGGTGGCTCGCCGCGTGTCGAGCCGGTCGAGCTGCCACACACCGAGGCGCAGGCAGACTACCCCCATGAAGAGCGAGAAGATCACGAAGGCGAGCGGGTACCGTGAGGTCATGGCTGTCTGGCGTTGAGGACACCGGGGCAGGCTCCCGGGCGGACAACGGTTTCGGCGTGTACGTCAAGACGTTGCAATATAATGACTTGGAGTCGATGGTGCTGGTGGTATCGGGCTTGCTCTAGTTGTGGTTGTTCCCTCGCTTCGGTCATCATCGAAATTCTGGAGGTCATATGCGGGTCCGTCGGCTGGCCGCCGTCCTCGTGCTTGCCACGCTCGGTACCGCTCCCCAAGTCATCGCGCAGGCCGATGGCGCACCCAAGGGGCTTGAGGTCGTCAAGAACCCGAGCCGTCGGAGCGGATTCTGGGGCAGCATCGGATTCGGGGTGGGTTCGGAGAGCTTCAGCGTTCCCGACTCAGTCGCCTCGCCTGGGTGGCTGGCCGCCCCGACGTTCAATATGCGGGTCGGCGGAACCCCTGACATTCATCTTCGTCTTGGTGGGGAGCTGATTTCCTGGTATAACGGTGACGGTGCGTACTCCCAGACGCTGGGGGGCATGCTCGGAATCGCACAGATCTATCCCTCCACGACTCAGGGGTTCTTCCTGAAGGGTGGTGGCGGGTACGCCTGGAACTCCTTTGGCAACGACTACTACTGCTCTTGGTACTACTGCTACGAGTACGGGTATTCCTACGACTCCGGCTTCATGTGGACCGCGGGGGCAGGGTGGGAAATCCCGATCAGCCGCACGCTGAACATCATGCCGACGGTCGACTACTACGAGTCCTATTTCGGGGGCCGGTATACGGCCAACTATACCGAGAAGCTCTGGAACTTCGGGGTCGCGATCGAAATCCCCTGATTTGGTCGTCCACCAGTTTTTCCACAATTGGGTGTCGCGGCACTGCCATATGGGCGGTCCCGGCACCCTCTTCGTTTTGTGCAAGTAGTTGCGGGGATTGGGTTTTGACGATACCATATCTCCCCCCGAAGGGGCACGGCATGTGCCCGATGAGGGTGGCTCTAACCCCATTCCCCGCTGTCTGAGCAACGCCTTTTGTCACTGAGGGTTCGTCCGCTCGTTTGGCCCGTCGTCCTTGCCGCCGCTGCCGTGACCTGCAGCAGCGACAATTTGACGCTGCCCAATGAAGGCCTCCCCGCCGCCCTGACCCTCGTGTCCGGGAATGCCCAGTCGGCGACGGTGGCGACTCCCCTCCCCGATTCCCTTCTCGTTCGCGTGACGGACTCCAAGGCCAGGCCTGTTGAGGGCGTCAAGGTGGTCTTCACGCCAACGCTTGGCGGTGGCGATGCCGTGCCTGACACCGGCCTCACGAACGCGGACGGACGCACCGGCTCCCGGTGGCTCCTCGGGTCGACCGCCGGCGCGCAACGGATGCAGGCGATGGTGGTCGGCCAGACGTCTGGGGGCGCGCTGACGCTGAACTTTGACGCGACGGCGGTAGCGGCGGCGGCGGATACGGTGTTCGCGGTGCGGGGAAACAATCAGTCGGCGGAGGTGGGCGCAGCGCTGACGGATTCGCTCATCGTCAGGGTCACGGACCGGTACGGCAACTCGGTCGCTGGCGCATCGGTCAGCTGGGCGCCGCTTGGTGGCGGCTCGGTCAGTCCCGCGTCGAGCACCACGGGCACGGCCGGCACCGCCGCCACGCTGCGGACGTTGGGACCGACCGCCGGGCCCCAAGGCGCCACCGCCACGGCCGGCACGCTGAAGGGCTCGCCGGTGACGTTTGCGATGACCGCGCTGCCGGCGGCGCCGACTTCACTGGTCAAGGTGACCGGCGACAACCAGGCCGGATCTGTCGGCGCGCCACTGACCGATTCGCTGGTGGTCCGGTTGCTCGAT
This sequence comes from Gemmatimonadales bacterium, assembly GCA_041390145.1. Classification (NCBI taxonomy): domain Bacteria; kingdom Pseudomonadati; phylum Gemmatimonadota; class Gemmatimonadia; order Gemmatimonadales; species Gemmatimonadales bacterium. Next base: position 8,455 of record JAWKQM010000011.1, read on the forward strand.
GGGACCGGCAACGGTGTCCCTGGCAGGAATGTCACCTTCGCCGTCGCGACCGGCGGCGGTTCCACCTCACCGAGCTCCGCCACCACCGATACCGGCGGGCGTGCGGCGACACGATGGACCCTTGGTCCCTCGGCCGGGAGCAACTCGCTCATCGCGACCTCGTCGGGCTTCTCGGTCACCTTCCAGGCGACGGGTAACTCGTCCACGGCGACGACCCTCCTGGCCAACGCCCCACTCACCCAGAACGGTACCGCGGGCCTCCCAGCGGCAACACCGCCCTCAGTGCGGGTGACCGACGTCAACGGCAATCCTGTGGCGGGAGTGGCGATCAGCTTCACGGTCGCGAGTGGCGGGGGCAGCGTCCTGCCCGTCACACCCGTGTCCACCAACGCGTCAGGGATTGCCTCGCTTTCGCAGTGGGTGCTGGGCACGGTGGCAGGGGCCACCAGCGTGACGGCGAGCGCGGCAGGGCTCACTCCGAGCTCCCTGACCTTCAATGCGACCGGCGCCCCTGGTGCCGTGGCGCAACTCCAGATCCAGCAGCAGCCCAGTTCGTCCGCCCAGAGCGGGGTGCCACTTGCCACCCAGCCCACGGTCCGGCTGGCCGATGCCTTCGGAAACCCCGTCACCGCGACTGGGACGGTCGTGACCGCCGGTCTCGCGAGCGGGAGCGGGACACTCGGCGGCAACGTCACCGCGTCCACGGTGAGCGGGCTGGCGACATTCACTGACCTCGCGGTGACGGGCCCCACCGGGACATACACCATCCGGTTTACCGCGGGGAGCCTGACTCCGGACACCAGTGCGTGATTGCCATTGGGTCGGGCGTTGCGACGAAGCTTGCGATGGTCACCCAGCCTTCGGCCACCTCGCAAAACGGCGTGGTCTTTACCCAGCAGCCCCAGGTGCAGGTACAGGACGCGGTGTAACCGGTCGCCGGGGCGGGCGGTGACCGTGGCCATCAACAGCGGGGGTGGCACCCTCGGGGGCACTGCCACGGCCAACAGCAACGCCAGCGGGCTTCCGCTGCAACCTTCACCGGGCTGTCGATCACGGGGACGGTGGGTGCCCGGACGCTGGCATTCGGCAGTGCCACTCGAACTCAATCGTTCCAGCACCGTCACGATCACTGCTTCTACGCACCGACCCAGATGTCGATCAACCAGGGCGACGGTCAGACTGCGACGGCGGGGAGCGCGATCGCGACCGCGCCACGCGTGCTGATCCGCGATGTGAGCAACAACCCGGTGTCGGGCGTGGCGGTGACCTTTGCGGTCGCCTCGGGTGGCGGGTCGGTCCTGCCGGCCTGCGGCAGTCACGACGAACGCCAGCGGCCTCGCGGCCGCAACGTCGTGGACACTCGGCTCGGTCGCTTCTGTTAATTAACACCCTGACGGTACGGCGACCCCCGCCTAAGATTATGACCAAACCCCGCAGGCCCTTCACGGCGACCGGGGTGCCCGGAGGGGCCGGTGGGCTGAGCATCACCTCGCAACCGTCGGCCTCGGTCGTCAATGGTGCGGTGCTGGCACAGGCGCCGGTGATCCAGGTCCTGGACGTCAACGGCAACCCTGTCGCCACTCCGACGAGTGTTGCCATCACGGTCGGTATCGCGGCCGGTCCGGGTGGGACGCTTGGCGGGCTCACCACGGTGGGAACCAACGCGTCCGGCCAAGCCACCTTCAACGGGCTGAGCATCACGGGGCTCGCCGGCGTGTACACCCTCCAGTTCACCAGCCCCGGCCTGACCGGCGTATCATCCGCCAACGTGAACCTCACGGCAGCCCAGCGACAAGACTGGCCGTCACGACGGAATCGCCCGCCACGGCGCAGAGCGGCGGTAGCGGATGACCCCCCACCGTGGTTCAACTGCAGGACGTGTCGGGCAATGCAGTCAGTACGGCGAGCGTCAATATTACGGCATCGCTCGTGTCTGGCGGGGGGACGCTGACCGGCGACCCCAAGTGTTGTGACCAACGCCCGGGGCCTTCGAGTTTTCGGCAATCTGATCCTCACTGAACAGTCGGGCCGAGGGTGCTCCGGTTTACCTCGGCCGGCCTGGCGCCGGATACTTACTACGGCGATCATCGTGCGCTGGGTGCGGGGCAACGCGACGGCCCTGGAATACGTGATTCAGCCATCGACCGTGACCGCTGGGCAGAACATCACCCCCGCGGTTACCGTGCGAGTCCGGATGGGGCAGGTAACACCGTCACGACGGCGGTGAACGCTGTGACCGTGGCGATCGGCGCCAATCCGGGCACGAGCACGCTCAGCGGAACCCTCACCGCAAACGCGGTTACCGGCGTCGCGACATTCGGGCGTTGTCCCTCAACAAGGCGTTTGGCGACTCCCCACACCCTGGTCGCCTCGGCGACGGGTCTCACGAGCGCGACGAGCGCTGGATTCACGGTCAATTCGGCAGGCGCCACGTCCATCGCCGCCAATTCCGTTACCAGCCAGAGTGACACTGCGGGCCTTCCAGTCGCAGCGCCACCATCGGTGCTGGTGACCGACGCGAATGGCAACCCGGTCGCCGGTGTGGCCATCACCTTTGCCTTGACGGTCGGCGGCGGGTCCATCGCCCCGACGACGCCTGTCCTCACCAATGCGTCGGGCATCGCCACACTCGCGTCCTGGACGCTCGGCAATGCCGCAGGTGCCAACACCGTGACGGCCTCTGGCGCAGGCCTCTCGCCTGCGCTCATCACCTTTACGCCTACCTATGCTGTGCAGGAAGGCCACGCACCGCAGATGGCCACGCAGCCGTCACCGACGGCACAGAGTGGCGTGGCGCTGGCGGTGCAACCTTACGGTGCGGCTCGCCGACGTCTTTGGGAATCCGGTGTCGGCTCTGCTGGAGTCACAATCACCGCTTCGCTGGCATCGGGCGCTTCAAGACGCTCGGTGGCACCTGACGGCATCGACGGTGGGCGGCGTGGCCACCTTCACCAATCTGGCAGTCACCGGGCCCACTGGGGCCTACACCCTGCAGTTCACCGCCACGGGGCTCAACCCCGTCACGAGCACCACGATCGGGATTGGGGCAGGCGTGGCCACGCAGCTGGCCATGGTGACGCAACCGTCGATACGGTGGTCATGCGCCGTTCGCGCAGCAACCGACGGTGCAAGTGCAGGACGCTGCCTAAGAATCCGGTCGCTGGTGGCATCGGTAACGGCGGCCATCACGACAGGTGGCGGGACGCTTGGTGGGACCGTGACCGTGAATACCAACGCGGCGGGTCTCGCGACCTTTACCAATCTCCATCACCGGGCTCGTCGGGCCGCGGACACTGCGGTTTACCGAAGGGTCGCTGACCCCAGCCATCTCCGGCACCATCACCCTCACGGCGGGTGCCGCCAACCAGATCCTGGTCAACACCGGGAACGGGCAGACGGCCATTGCGAACACCCCCAGTTGCCACGCCACCCTCAGTGGTGGTGCGTGACATCAGCGGAAACCCGGTTGCAGGCGTGTCGGTAACCTTCGGCGGTGGCGACCGGGGGAGCATCGTGCCGCGGCAACCCCGACGACCACCAACGCGTCCGGCATCGCCGCGCTAACGTCCTGGACCCTCGGCACGCTGGCGGGCGCCAACAGCGTCACGGCCACCTCCGGCACGCTCGCTGGCAGTCCGGTGACGTTTACCGCCACCGCGAACGCAGGCGCCGCCACGCAGCTCCAGGCGGCGACGCAGCCGTCCCCGGCGGCCCAGAGCGGCGTGGCATTGGCGGTGCAGCCGACCGTCCGGCTTGCGGACGTCTTCGGAATTTGGTCACACCTCCGGCGTCACGATCACCGCCGGATTCGGCCGGTGGACAGGCACACTCGGCGGGACCGTGACGGCCACGGTATCCGGGGTCGCCACTTTCGCGAACCTTTCCATCGCCGGCGTGTCCGGCCCGTACACGCCGCTTCACCTCGGGCGCGCTGACCGCGGCCACGAGTAGCACGATCACCCTGGCCGCGGGCACCGCGGCACGCCTCACGATCGTGACCGAGCCCTCCGCCACCGCGCAAAACGCCAGCATCCTGGCGCAGCAACCGACCGTCCAGGTTGAGTGACGCCGCCTACAATCCTGTCGCCGGGGTGGTCTCGGTGACGGCCGCCATCGCGAGTGGTGGGGGGACGCTCGGGGGCACTGCGACCATCAGCACCAACGCCGCAGGCTGGCCTCGTTCACGAACCTCGCGATCACGGGCACTGTCGGGGCCCGCACGCTGCAGTTCTCCAGCGGCGCGCTGACGCCCGACACGTCCAGCGCGGTGACGATCACCGCCGCAGCTGCCGCGACCCAGATTGCCATCAACGCCAAGAACGGCCAGACGGCAACGGTCACCACCGCCGTCACCACCTGCCGTCGGCCATCGTCCGCGACATCAGCGGTATCCAGTCTCAGGCGTGGCCGTGACCTTTGCGGTGACCGGGGCGGCGGCAGCGTCCTCCCGGTCACCCCGGTGGTGACGAACGCCCCGCGTGGCCGCGCTGACGTCGTGGACCATGGGGACGGTGGCCGGGGCCAACACGATGACGGCGGCGTCAGCACGCTCAGCGAGCCCGGTGCCACCGCCACGGCCACGGCAGGCGCGGCGACGCAACTCCAGGTACACCAGCCGTCGCCGACGGCGCAGAGTGGGGTGGCGTTTGCGAATCAGCCGCATGATCCAGCTTGCGGATGCCTTCGGGAATCCTGTCACGACGACGGGGACGACGATTACCGCGGCCTTCGCCAGCGGCACGGGCACGCTCGGCGGCACCCTCACTGCCAATACCGCGTCCGGCGTGGCGACCTTCACCAACCTGTCCATCACCGGGGCGGTTTACCCACATCGCCCAAGCTCAGTCGGGCGCCCTGACGGCGGCGACGAGCGGCACGATCACCCTGTCGGCCGGAACCGCGACCCGCCTCGCGATGGTCACCCAGCCGTCAGCCACCGCACAGAACACCATCGCGTTCGCACAGCAGCCGAGCGTGCAGGCGCAGGACGCCGCCGGGAACCCGGTGGCTGGCGTGCGGTCGGTGACGGTGACGATCGCCTCGGGCGGCGGGACGCTGGGTGGCACGGCAACGGTCAACACCAACGCCGCGGGCCTGGCCACCTTCGCGGGTCTCTCGATTACCGGGACGGTCGGCGCGCGGACGCTGGGTTGCGTCCACCGTACTCGGGACCACGCGGCGATCTCCACATCCATCGGCTTGACGGCGGGCGCGCCGACGCAGATGGCGGTGAGCGTTGGCAACGGCCAGACCGCCACCGCGGGGACGGCCGTGGCAACCCCTCCGGCCGTGGTGGTGCGTGACGTGAGCAACAACCCGGTCTCCAACGTGGCCGTGACGTTCGGGGTGGCCTCCGGCGGGGGGTCGGTCGTACCGGCGGGTGCGGTGTCGACCAACGCCTCGGGCATCGCGGCGGTGACTTCCTGGACGCTGGGGACGGCAGCCGGTGCCAACTCGCTGACCGCGACGGCCGCGCCGGCTGGCATCTCGCCGAATCCTGTCACCTTTACGGCGACGGCGATGGCGGGTGACGGCCGCGAGCTGGCGATGTTCACGCAGCCACCGACATCGATCGCGAGCGGAGCAACCATGACCCCCGCACCCGTGGTCCAGCTGCAGGATTCGCTCGGTAACCCCGTCACGACCTCCAATTTCCCAATCTCCGTGACCATCGCGTCGGGGCCTGGCGGCATCCTCTCCGGCGGCACGATCGCGGTGACGAACACTTCCGGCCGCGCCACGTTCAGTTCATTGGTGATCACCGGCCCTACGGGGGACTATAGGCTGCAGTTCACCGGCGCGAGCGTGACCGGCGTGACCTCCGGGACGATTACCCTGACGGCGGGGAGTGCGGCCCGCGTCGCGGTCGTAACCCAGCCCACGACGGCGCAGAGCGGGATCGTGTTCCCTGTCACCCCCACCGTGCAGGTGCAGGACGCGGCGGGCAACCCGGTCGCGTCCTCGGGCAGGAGTATCTCGGTCATCTCGAACTCCGGGACGGCGGTGCTGACTGGCCCCTCCAGCCGGACGACCAACGGGTCCGGCCTCGCCACCTTTTCCAGCCTCGTCCTGACCGGGGCGGTCGGGCCCAATACGCTGCTCTTCTCCTCCGCCGGACTGACCACGGACACGACCGCGGTGATCACGCTGACCGCCGGCACCGCCACGCAACTGACCATGGTCCAGCAGCCGTCGGCATCCGTGTCGAGCGGGGTGGCGCTGGCGCAGCAGCCGACGGTCCAGGTCCGTGACGCGTCGGGCAATCCGGTTTCCGGAATCGTGTCGGTGACCGCGGCGATCGCCTCCGGCGGCGGGACGCTGGGCGGGACGGTCACGGTCAGCACCAACGCCGCCGGCCTGGCGACGTTCACCGACCTGTCGATCACCGGCACGGTCGGCGCTAGGACGCTGCAGTTCACGAGTGCCGGCCTGACGACCGCCACCTCGACCGCGGTGAATGTCACCGCCGGCGCGGCCACCCAATTGACGATGGTGCAGCAGCCCTCGGCGTCGGCCGCCAGTGGTGCGAGCTTCGCGCAGCAGCCGACCGTCCAGGTGCGGGACGCTTCGGGGAATCCCGTCTCTGGCGTCGTGTCGGTCACCGCCGCGATCCTGACAGGCGGCGGCACGCTCGGTGGTGTCACCACGATCAACACGAACAGCTCCGGCCTGGCCACCTTTGCCGGGCTCTCTATCACCGGGACGATCGGGTCGAGGACGCTGCAGTTCAGCAGCGGTGCCCTGACGCCTGCCACATCCACCGCGGTCTCCGTCACGGCGGGTGCGCCGAGCCAGATGTCCATCAGTGCGGGCAACGGCCAGAGCGCCACTGCCGGTTCTGCGGTGACGACCGCTCCTGCGGTGCTGGTGCGTGACGCCAGCAACAACCCCGTCGCCGGCGTCTCGGTGACCTTCGCGGTGGCCGGTGGTGGTGGCTCCATCCTTCCGGCAACCGCGGTGACGACCAACGTCTCGGGCATCGCGACCACCGCGTCGTGGACGCTCGGGACCGTGGCAGGGGCGAACTCCTGACCGCTACCGCCGCCCAGGGATCACGCCGAACCCGGTGACGTTTACCGCGACGGGAACACCGGGCGCCGCGACGCAACTTCACGGTGGTGGTGCAGCAGCCGTCGGCGACGGCGGCCAGCGGCGTGGCCCTGGCCCAGCAACCTGCCGTCCAGGTCCGGGATGCCCGGGCAACGCCGTATCCGGCGTGGTCTCGGTGACCGCCTCGATCGCCAGCGGCGGCGGGACGCTCGGCGGCACGGCCACGGTGAGCACCGACGCCAACGGTCTCGCGACGTTCAGCAACCTGGTCATCACGGGAACGGTACGAGGAACGCTGCAGTTCGCCAGCGCGCTGGCCTCACCAGCGCGACGTCGGCAGGTATCTCCCTGACGCCGGGCGCCCCCACGCAGCTGACCGTAGTGCAGCAGCCGTCGGCCACGGCGCAGAACGCCGTCGCCTTCGCCCAGCAGCCGACGATCCAGGTGCGGGACGCCTCGGGGAACGCGGTTGCCGCGGCGGTGTCGGTCACGGCCGCCATCGCGTCGGGGGGCGGGGCGCTTGGGGGCACGACGACGGTCGTCACGAACGGGAGCGGGCTCGCGACTTTCGCGGGGCTGTCGATCACCGGAGCGGTTGGCGCGCGGACATTGCAGTTCACCAGCGCTGGGTTGACGACCGCCACCTCGAGCGCCATCAACATCACGCCGGGGGCGGCAACACAGTTGGTGATGGTGCAGCAGCCGTCGGCCTCGGCGGCGAGCGGCGCGGCCTTCGCCCAGCAGCCGACCGTCCAGCTCCGGGACGCATCGGGAAATGACGTGGCCGGCGCCGTCACGGTCACGGCCGCCATCGCGTCGGGGGGTGGCACGCTCGGCGGCACGGTCTCGGCGACGACGAGCGCAGGCGGCCTGGCGACCTTCACCAATCTGTCGATCCCAGGCCTAGTTGGCTCGCGGACGCTGCAGTTCACCAGCGCAGGGCTGACGCCTGCACCTCGAGCGCTATCGGCATCACCGCCGGAGCGGCCTCGCAACTGGTGATCGTGCAGCAGCCGTCGGCCTCGGCGGCGAGCGGGGCGGTGCTTGCACAGCAGCCGACGGTGCAGGTGCCGGACGCCTCCGGGAACCCAGTCTCCGGGGGTGGCATCGGTGACGGCCTCGATCGCGAGCGGCGGTGGCGCCCTGGGCGGAACCGTCGCCGTGAAACACGAGCATGGGCCTGGCGACCTTCACCAACCTGGCGATCACGGGCACGGTCGGGGCGCGCACGCTGCAGTTCACCGCGGAGTGCTCGCGCCCGCCATGAGCGCGATCAACGTGACGGCGGGTGCCGCGGCCCAGCTGACCATCGTGCAGCAGCCGTCGGCCTCGGCGGCGAACGGGCGACGTTCGCCCTGCAGCCTACGGTCCAGGTCCGGGACGCCTCGGGCAATCCGGTCTCGTCGGTCGTCGCCGTGACCGCCGCCATCGCCAGCGGCGGGGGCACCGCTCGGCGGCACCGCGACGGTGAACACGAGCGCCGGCGGGCTCGCGACCTTCGCCGGACTCTCGATCTCGGGCACCGTCGGCACACGGACCCTCCAGTTCAGCAGCGGCGCGCTGACGCCTGATACCTCCACTGCGATCACCATCACGGCCGGCGCCCCGACCCAGATGGCCATCAGCACGGGCAACGCGCAGCTGGCGGCGGCGGGCAGCGCCGTGACCACGGCTCCGGCCGTGGTGATCCGCGATGCCAGCAACAATCCGGTCTCAGGTGTCTCGGTGACCTTCGCCGTGGCCAGCGGCGGGGGGAGCGTCGTGCCGGCGACCGCGGTGACAACGAATGCGTCGGGCATCGCGACGGCCACGTCGTGGACCCTGGGCACGGTGGCTGGCGCGAATTCCTTGACGGCGACGGCGGCCCCGGTGGGCATCACGCCGAACCCGGTGACGTTCACCGCCACCGGCACGCCGGGCCCGGCCAGCCAGCTCGTGATCGTGCAGCAGCCCTCGGCCACGGCGGCGAGCGGGGCGGCCTTCGCACAGCAACCGACCGTCCAGGTGCGGGACGCGCTGGGGAACGCGGTGCCGGGAATCATACCGGTGACCGTGGCGATCGCCACCGGTGGCGGAACGCTTGGCGGGACCGCGACGGTGAATACCGACGGAGCGGGACTGGCGACCTTCGCCGGGTTGTCAATCACCGGCACGGTGGGCGCCCGCACGCTGCGGTTTACCAGCGGGGCGCTCACGCCGGACACCTCGACCGTGGTGACCATCACCGCCGGCGCGCCGACCCAGATGACGGTCAGCGCGGGTAACGCGCAGACCGCCGCCGCCGGGACCTCGGTCACCACTCCACCAGCGGTCCTGGTGCGCGACGCGAGCAATAACCCGGTCTCCGGGGTGCTGGTCACCTTCGCGGCGGCCACCGGCGGAGGCTCGGCCCTGCCGGTCGCCGCGGTCGCCACCAATGCGTCCGGCATTGCCGCAGCGTCCTCGTGGACCCTCGGCACGACCGCCGGACCCAATACCCTGACCGCCACCGCCGCACCGGGCGGGATCACCACGAACCCGATCACCTTCACTGCCACCGGCACGCCGGGGGCGGCGACCGCGCTGGCCATCACGACGTCGCCGACTGCCGGCCAGAGCGGGATTGCCGTGACGCCGCAGCCGGTGGTGCGCCTCGTGGATGCCTATGGCAACGCCGTGCTGACGAACGGCGTTCTTGTCACGGCGACGCTCGCCACCGGAAGCGGCACCCTGACGAACGCGACGGCCACGACCACGAGTGGCGTCGCCACCTTCGCCGGGTTGACGGTGACAGGGACCGCCGGCACCGTGAGCTTGCGCTTCGATGCCACAGGGTTGACGGGTGTGACGACCGCGACATTCCCGATCACGGCAGGAACGCCGACGACCTTGGCGTTCAGTGTGCAGCCGGTGACGACGGCGGCGGGCGCAGCGATCCCGGCACCCCAGGTCGAGGTGCGCGATGGGGCAGGGAACCGCGTCACCACGGCCACGACCTCCATTACCGTGGCCCTCGGGAACAACCCCGGCACGAGCGCGCTGAGTGGAACGGCGACTGTCAGCGCGGTGGCGGGCGTGGCGAGCTTCCCGGGACTGTCGCTCAACCGAACCGGCATCGGCTACACCCTTACCGCCAACGGGGGAGCGCTTCCTCAGCAGACCAGTGCGGCGTTCAACATCACGCCGGGGGCCCCGGCCGCGGTCGCCTTTGTGGCTCAGCCGACCACGGTGATTGCGGGTTCGTCGATCGCACCGGCGGTGACGGTCGAAGTTCTTGATGGACTGGGCAATCGGGTGACGACTTCCACGGCCTCCGTCACAGTGGCGATTGGCACGAACGCGGGTAGCGGAACGCTGAGCGGCACGCTCTCCCAGAATGCCGTCGCCGGCCTCGCGACCTTCAGCAACCTGTCGATCGACAAGGTCGGCGTCGGCTACACCCTTGCCGCGACGGCAGGTGCGTTGGCCGGTCCCGTCAGCTCGGCGTTCACCGTCAGTCCGGGTGCCGCCTCTGCGCTCGCCATCACGTCGATGCCGACCACCGGGTCGAGCGGAGCCGCGCTGACACCAGCCGCGGTGATCCGCCTGGTGGATGCTAACGGCAACACCGTACCGACGACCGGCACCCCGGTGACCGCATTGCTCAACAGCGGGGCAGGATCTCTTGGCGGCACGACTGCAGCGAATACGACCAGCGGGCTGGCAACCTTCAGCAATCTGATCCTGACCGGGGCGGCCGGGCCGTACACCATCAATTTCAGCTCGACTGGCCTCTCGCCGATCGTCTCCGGACCGATCACGCTCGGCGCGGGTGCGGCCACGACGATCGCCGCGAACTCGACGCCGGCGGACAGCGGCACGGTGGGCACCGCGGTCACCCCACTGCCGTCGGTGCTCGTGACGGACGGAGGCGGTAACCCGGTGAGCGGGGTGGCGGTCACCTTTGCGGTGACGGCCGGCAACGGGAGCATCACGGGGGGCGCGACGACCACGAACGGAAGCGGCGTGGCGACGGTCGGCTCGTGGACCCGGGATGTGGTGGCGGGCGCCGACACGCTGACAGCAACGGCGGCGGGCCTGGCGGGCAGTCCGGTGCGCTTCACGACCACGGGCGTGGCGGGCGCGGCCAGCTCGGTCTCGGCGGTCTCACTCACTTCCCAGAGCGCCACCGTGGGAACGGCTGTCGGCGCGCCGCCCTCAGTCGTCGTTCGTGATGCAGGCAGCAATCCGGTGGCCAACGTCCCAGTATCGTTCGCGGTGACGGCTGGAGGTGGGAGTGTGGTTGGTGCGGCGGCAACGACGAACGCAAGCGGGATCGCGACACTCACCTCGTGGACGCTGGGCACCGTGGCAGGCACCAACACGGTGACGGCGACGGTCGGCGCGCTGGCGCCGGTGCCGTTTAACGCGACGGGGACGGCAGCCGCAGCCTCCAAGCTCGCCGTCATACAGCAGCCGTCGACGTCGGCAGCGAGTGGGGCGGCCTTTGCGCAGCAACCGACGGTGCAAGTCCAGGATGCGGCAGGGAACCCGGTGGCCGAGTCGGGAACCGTGGTGACGGCGTCGATCGCGAGTGGAGGAGGGACGCTGGGCGGTACCCCACCGCCACGACGGGCGCAGGCGGGCTCGCGACATTCACGAACCTGTCCATCACGCCGGTACAGTGGGCGCGCGGACACTGCAGTTTACGAGCGTGCCGGTGCAGGACGGCGGCGACGTCGGGGAGCATCAATCTGACGGTCGGCGCGGCCAACACGATCGAGTCCAACTCGGTGAGCACGCAAAGTGACACCGTGGGCCTCCCGGTAGCGGCACCACCGTCCGTCAAGGTGACCGACACGGGCGGCAATCCCGTGGCAGGGGTATCGGTCACATTTACGATCACGGGTGGCGGCGGGAGTATCGTCCCCATATCAACGTCGCCGGTCGTGACAGACGCCGGTGGAATCGCGACGCTGACTTCGTGGACCTTGGGCACGGCCACGGGGACGAACACGGTGACGGCGACGGCCGCGGGCCTGGCCGGCAGCCCGGTGCTCTTCACGGCGACTGGGACGGCGGGGCCGGCGACCAAACTGGTAATCGCACAGCAGCCGTCGACCACCGCGAGCACCGGCGTGCCATTTCTCCAGCAACCGGCCATCCAGCTGCAGGACGCCTTTAGCAACCCGGTGCCTCAGTCCGGGACCATCGTGACCGCAGCGATCTTCTCCGGGACGGGAACGCTCGGTGGGACCTCGCTGACAGCTTCCACTGACGCCAATGGCCTCGCATCGTTTGCCGACCTCTCGATCACTGGCAGTGGGGACCACACCCTCCAGTTCACATCGGGGGGCCTCACGGCCGCGACGAGTACCACAATCACCCTACCGTGACCGAAGGTCGGATTGACGAGTTCGGTGCATGGGTTGCTAAGAACTGGAATCACAGGCACTTGGATCTGGCATTTCCCGACTTGACCCACCCCGAACGGGGCGGTATTATCCCCGCCGCCTGCCCTGGTGGTGAAACTGGTAGACACGCTATCTTGAGGGGGTAGTGCCGAAAGGCGTCGCGGTTCGAATCCGCGCCAGGGCATACAGACCGGGGCGCACAGATGTGCGCCCCTTTGTTTCACAGATCGGCCACTGTAGCTCAGTCGGTAGAGCACCGCATTCGTAATGCGGGGGTCATCGGTTCGAATCCGATCAGTGGCTCTCTCACCTGCGCCGTCCCTTCCGGGCGGCGCTCGTGTTTTCCGGGCGATCGCCCCGGAATTCGCTACCTTTCGCCGCATGCCTTCCCACCCGCGAAGGGACTCCCGATGACGAAGCGATTCCTGCTGGGCGCCGTCCTCGCGATCGTGGCGGCCCATCTGCTCGATGGCTGGGCCTATGCCCACCTCGCCATGCCGAAATTCGCCAACACCGACCTCGGTCGCCTCTTCCGCATCGAGGGGTTCCTGCCGACCTGGTGCTTCGTCGGCGCGGCACTCGTCCTTCACGACTGGCCCAGGCGGATCGTCGAGGGGACGGGTGCGGTGTTCCGGCGGGGGCTGCTGGTGGTGGGGTCGGCAATGCTGGGTGGGGGGCTCGCCGAATTGACGAAGATCCTCGTCCGGCGCCAGCGACCCGCCGCGGGGGCTGGCGAGTATCTCTTTCGGGCGTGGAGCGACCGACCCTTCAGCACGTCGGGCCTGGGCATGGCGAGCAGCCACGCCGGCGTGGCGTTTGGCGCGCTGGCCATGCTCGGCCTGCTCTTTCCCCGCACGCGACCGGTCTGCTACCTGTTGGCCGCTGCCTGCGCGCTCAGCCGCGTGCTGGCCGGCGCGCATTTCCTGAGCGACGTGACCGCCGGAGCGGTCCTCGGCATCGTCGCGGCGGGCCTGCTGTGGCGCCGCTTTCCGTCGCCGGCTACCCCTTGAGGAAGTCCTCCCGGAAGTAGCCGGTCGGAATCGTTCCCATGCCCATGAACTTCTCGTGGAACGCCTTCAGGTCGAAGGCCGTGCCCTGCTTCTGCTCGGTCGCAGCACGCAGGTCCTGGATGTTGTGCTTGCCGAGGTTGTAGGTGATGGCCTGCGTCGGCCACTTGGAATAGCGGTAGATGGCCCGGTTGGCCGTGTCGAACGCCGCCTTGGCAACCGGATCCCTGGCCTGCCCGGCCCGCGCATCGGGGAAGAAGTCCACGTGCGCCGCGAAGTAGTCCACCGCCTCGTCAAAGGTCATCCGGCCGGTGTGGATGCCGACGTCCACCCGGACACGGACGGCGCGCATCAACTGCCCCTGCAGCATGTAGAGGTACTCCCCCGGCTCGTAGAAGCCATACGCGCGCCCGGCTGACGCCTCGGCCATCAGCTCCTCGGCGTAGAGCGCCCACCCCTCCGCCGACATCGAGTCCTCCCACATCGAGAACGAGTCCTCCACGGCGCCAGGCGTCAGCCAGCGGATATCGGTGATCTCCGCCGCGTGCTGGGTCATGTACTTGTAGTCCCAGTCGTGCCCGGGAAACCCCTCATGAATGGCCGTGGTCGCCACCGAGCTCCGGTTGTTGAGCTTGAGCGCGCCCGGGTCATTGTCGGTCGGAGTCAGGTAGAAGCGGCCGACACCGGTGGTCTTGAAGGGCGGGGCGGGGTAGTACGACGCATCCGTGGTGCTCCGAAGGACCGGCGGGGTTTCGGTCACGACCAGTTGGTAGTCCGCCGGGATGTCGAACATCTGCTGCTGCCGCCCGTACGCCACCGCGCGCACCCCCGTCTCCCGGTACCAGTCGAAGAGCTCCGTGTCGTTCTTCGGCGAGTCCTTCGCGAGGTAGTCCATGACGGCACGGACGCTGGCGCGCTGTTCCGCATCGGAGCCGAACGCGAGGCCAAGGCCGGAGTCCTTCGACACCTCCTGCGCCACCCGATAGATCTTCGCCTCGTACTCCTCCACCTGCTTGGCGCCGTATTCATACAGCTCAGCGGGTGTGCGCGTGTCGCGCAGGCAATTCGTGACGCGCCAGGCGTATTCCTCTTCTCCCACGGCGTAGCGGTCGATCGTCTCGTTCAGGTCGTAGGTCTCGGCCATGAAGGTAGCCAGCCCCGCGTACGCCGCACCGGCGGCCGCGCCGGCGGTCTTGAGCTGGTCGACTGTCGTGGCCGCGAACGGACGGTCACCGATATACTCGGCGGCGAGGCCCGGCAGCGTGGTGGTGAAGTAGTCCACGTTGGCCTTCGCGCCGGCAATCCCGTCGCGAGCCACCAGGCGCCGGTCGGGGATGTTGCCCGCCGCCTTGCCGGCCAGGAGATTCTCCCTGGCCACATTGACGTAGGCAGGAACCGCCCCCACCCTCGCCACCACCAGGGCCCACTCTTGCTCGGTGCCGAGCAGGCCGTTGCCGACGTCCGTCATCCCCTGGATCTGCCAGTCGATGCCGCGGAACGGCTCGGCGACGTAGGTGTCGACGCATCGCTCCTGATATCGGCGCTCCGCCAGCTGATGCACCATGTACCCGGCCTGGGCCTGCACGACGGCGTGGTCGATGCGGGACTGGGAGGTCAGGGTGTCGACCGGAATCGTCGCCAGGGCGGTCAGCACTGACTGGAGGAACGTCACCTCGTTGCCGAGCGCCGTCGGGCTGAAGTCCCGAAGCCGTCCGTTGACCGGCGTCAGGGTGGCCGAGTAGCCATCGCCGCCCAAGTAGGTGCAGGTGACCGGGTTGAGCTCGAGCGTCGTCAGGAAGTACCGCTCCCGCACCGCGACGAAATCGGCGTCTTCGGCGGCGGAGGGAGCATCGGGGCGACAGGCTGAGAGGGCGCGCAGGGCGCCGAGGGCGGCAACGCCGCCGACGGTGCGATGGACGAAGGAACGGCGATCCATGTCGTCTCCGGGGTGATTGCGTGGGGTCCTGCAACATAATCCGGCCTCAGCCCCTTCCCCAAGCCGCGGCGAGGGGCTACTTTTGGGCCTCGATTCACGGGACGTAGCGCAGTCTGGTAGCGCACTGCAATGGGGTTGCAGGGGTCGCGGGTTCAAATCCCGCCGTCCCGATCATCAGCGGCCGGCCTTCGGGCCGGCCGCTCTGTTATTACCACCCTCGACCGAACTCCCGCCGATGCCCAAAATCGCGCTCGCCACCTGTCTGGCGCTTCCCGACCTCGATGAGGAGGACGCTCCCCTGGTCCCCGCCCTCGCCCGGCTCGGGATCGAGGGGGTCCCCCTGGTCTGGAACGATCCATCGATCGACTGGGCCGCGTACGACATGGTGGCGGTCCGGACCACCTGGGACTATCCAAACAAGATTGCCGCCTTTCTCGAGTGGGCCGATCGTGTGGCCGCCGTGCGGACCCTCTGGAACCCCGCGCCGATGCTGCGCTGGAACACCGACAAGCGATATCTCAGGGAGCTCTCGGAACGCGGTGTGCCGATTGTGCCTACCCGCTGGTTCGAGCGCGGTACGACGGCGGATCTCGCGGCGCTGGCGCGGGACGAAGGATGGGAGACGATCGTGCTCAAACCGGTGGTGTCGGCGGGCGCACGGCGGACCCGGCTGGCGGGCCCCGATGCGATGGGGGAGGGCCAGACGTTCCTGACCGAGCAGCTGACCCAGCGAGCAATGATGGCCCAGCCGTATGTGGCCGAGGTCTCTACCACCGGGGAGCTGTCGCTCCTCTACTTCAACGGGCGATTCAGCCACGCCGTGCGGAAGATTCCGGGGGTCGGGGACTTCCGGGTCCAGACCGAGCACGGCGGCAGGGTGCTTTCGGTGGAGCCGACGTCGGTGGAACTGGCCGCCGGCCAGCGGGTGCTCGATGCGCTCGGTGAGGAGACCTTGTACGCCCGGGTCGATCTCCTGCCGACCGCCGATGGCGAACAGCGTCTGCTCGAGCTCGAAGTCACCGAGCCCTCGATGTTCCTCCGGTGGGACCCGGAGGCGCCGGCGCGCTTCGCCGCTGCCATCGCCGAGCGGCTGGGCTGAGCCCGGCCAGCCGCATTCAGTGAATTGAGAGCCAGTAGGTCGCCTTGACCACGAACACGTTGTCTCCGGGGACGGTACGTGTGGCGACGAGATCGCCCGCCCGAATGCCACTCCCCGCCTCCACGCCGTCCTGGTAGCAAATCCCCGAGTCATAGCCTCCGGAGCAGAACGAATTGCGGTTCTGCTGCCAGATGAGGAAGAGTGTGCTGCCGGGCCGATATTCCCAGCGGAGTACGGCGTTGCTGCGGTAGCTGAGGACGTTGAAGTTGTCGTTGGGCAGGGCAAACACGTCGCCGTTGTTGCCGTCCGTCACGGTGTAATTGCCGTCGGGTTCCTGGGCGATGGAGGTGTTTCCCGTCCCGTAGGTCAGGAGGGTGGACGCCCCGGCCGCGGTCAGCTGACCGTATTCCGAGTACTCGCCGCTCGCCGCGAACGGCTCGGCGTACACTTCGAGGGTGAGGGTCGGCGAGAACGAGTAGTTCAGCCGCAGCTGCATCGAGAGCGTGGTCTGGTCGACGGACGCGAACACGTACCGGGTGCCGTAGGTGGCGGCGGGGCCGCCCTCGACCGCCGAGACATACTGTCGCGGGTCCACGGAGTGCTGCCACCGGGGCGCGACTGAGAACTGCCACCGGCTTCCCGGGCGCGCCAGCAGGAAGAGGCTCACGCGCTGGTTGGCGTAGCCGTACTGACCCGTGGCGAACGAGGTGTTCAGGTTGCCCCGGATCGAGCTTCCTTCGCTGCTGCCGACGCTGGCCTCCAGCCCCCACTGGTTGCCGACGCCCATCAGCGGCCCCCCGCGCGTCAGGTCGTCGCTCGTGGCGGTCGGGCGATAGAATCCGCCGAAATAGGTCCGCCAGAAGTTCTTCCAGGTCTGGTTGGTGTTCAGGCGCGCAATGGAGTAGGTCCGCGTCCCGCCAAAGTTCCAGCCGGAGGCGCCGAAGAGCCCGAACCGGTAGTTCTGGAAGGTTATTCCCGGGGTGTCTTCCCGGTAGTTGATGTAGGCGTCGGTGTCGATGTCGTTGGTGCTGCTGAGCCGGCCGGCGTCGTTCAACTCGAAGCCGGGCGATTCCGCGCCAACGTCCAACCCGCCGGTCCAGTGCCGGCCGCCGGTCTTCTCGAAGTCGAGGCCGAACGTGTATCCCGCCAGGGAGGTCTGTCCGAACACCGGGGGGAGGTAGTCCTGGCCCGGTTGCTGGAAGTAGTGTGCCGACGAGGTGGCCACGGCCGTGATGGCCTCCTCCGTGCCGCTGATATAGCTGAACCCGGCGTGGCCGCTGATCTGGTACAACCCCCCGCTCAGGCGGGCGAGCCAGTCGGCGCCGCCCGTGATCGCCTGGTCGACCATCTGCAGCGAGAGCGGGGCGGCGTCGGTGAAGCTCCGGGAGAGCCCGGTGAGCGTCACGCCGACGGTCGAGGCGTTGCTGCCCACCTCCTGCTGCGCCCTGGCCACCGCATAGAAGGTGGTGGGTTCGACGGCGATCTTCTTGTACGCGTTCGAATCGGCGATGTAGGCGGTCGCGTATTCGCGCTGGGTCAGCGCGGCGAGCGCGCCAATGGACATGCCTGACGAGGTCCGCCCGGTCAGCTTCGCCGCACCGAGGATGGTGGCGTACCCGGGCTCATCGACGAAGTCGGCCTCGTCCACGAACGCGCCGGTCGGGTAGCCCCGCGGCTGGCCCCCGATGCGGCGTGAGTAGTAGTACCCGGGGCCGTTTCCCTGCAGGAGCTGGTTCCCCTCGATGAAGAAGGGGCGCTGTTCCGGGAAGAAGGTCTCGAAGGCGCTGAGATTGACCTCGGCCGGGTCGGCCTCCACCTGCCCAAAGTCGGGGTTGATCGTGGCGTCGAGCGTCAGGTTGGAGCCCAGTCCCACCTTGAAGTCCGCGCCGGCCCGGAGATCACTCTGGCTGCCGTCGTTGAAGGGGTTTCCCTCGCCGGGCGCGCCGACGAAGTTGGCGGTGCCCGCGATGTAGGGGATGAATTCCGCGCTCCGCCGCGGCTTGATATCGTCCATCCCGACCAACGTCCCGAAATGCGAAAAGAACCCCGATTGCGTCCTGGGGATCACCACCCAGTAGATGTCCTCGTTGAAGCTGGGACGCCACCGGTTGATGTTGAGGCCCCATTCCTGGACTTCCTGCTGGTTAAACCGGAGCTGGGAGAAGGGAATCCGCATTTCCACATACCATCCCAGGCTGTCGAAAGAGATCTTCGCCTCCCAGATCGGGTTGTACGCCGGGTCCCGGTTGTCTTCCTCGTCCTCGGGGTGGTAGGAGTCGGACAGCGCCCCGCCGGAGCTCACGCCGAACCCGTACCCGGTCCGCTTGTCGCGGTACGGGTCGAGCGACACGATGAAATATTCGGCGTTGCTGAACTGGTCACGGCGGGTCACCGGGCGGGGGATCTCCGCCACCCGGCTGCTCCAGAGCCTGGCACCCACGTAGAGGGCGTCGTTGTCGTAGAGGAACGCGACCGCCGTGCTGTCCGTCGGCGTGCCGTTGACGATGGGGTCCTTCTGGTGGAAGTCGGTAAACCACTCGGCGGTGGCCCAGGCTGGGTCGTCGAGGTGCCCGTCGACATGGGGCGGAAGGCCCATCACGTGCTTCGCGTGCGCCACCTTACCGTCGCCGGGATCGGCGGCCTGGGCGGTCAGCGGGACCACCGGGAACAGAGCGATGAGAAGAAACGGGAGAATTGGGTGTCGGCGGTGCGAAGGCGGCATTTCGGCTCAGGCTGGGCGTGAGACGGGCTGTCGTGTGGAGGCACGACAGCCCGCTGTTGCAGCATCACTCATCTTGCCGGACGAGAGCGTCCGGGCTCAGGTTTCAGCGGTCACGAGCCTTTGGCGAGGGTGATGCTGCCGTTCACCGTTGCCAGGTCGAGCGTCCGGCCGCCCGCACCGATGGTCCCGTGAATGCTCCGGGGGCCAAACTTCCCCTGGACCGTAAGCGGGAACTCCGACTCGATGCTGCCGTTGACCGTCTTCCCGTTCACGTCGGCGCTGAAGTTGGCCGGCAAGGTGGCGCGGATGCTTCCGTTGACGGTGCTCAGGTCCACGGTGCCGCTCCAGTCGGCCTTGCCCATCGAGACGTCAATCTGTCCATTGACCGTGTTCGCCCGGACGATGCCGGACGCCACCACCCGGACGTCGCCGTTTACCGTCGACACGTCGGCGTCGCTCCCGAGCCGTTCCGTGCTGATGGAGCCATTGACCGTCCGACCGGCAAACTTAACACCGGCCGGCACCTGCACCGTGAAGTTCACCGATACATCATTGTCGTTCGTGGACATGTGGCCTTCGTCGCCTGCGCCGCAGCTGTTGGCCCGCTTGCCGCTGCTGGGGTACACCGCGCAGATGGTGACACCGGCGGCGCTGTTCACCACCTCGATCGACACGGTCGAGGGGTCCGACTTCCTCCCCTTCTTGACGGCGGTGACCACCACGTCCGAGCCCGACCCGGCGGTGGCCCTGATGCTGCCGTTGACGCCCTTGATCTCAATGGTCTTGCCGGCGGCGACGGCGCCCTTCCAGTTCCAGTCGGTGCTTTGCGCCGTCGCGGCGGTGGCGGCGACGCCCGTCAGGGCGAGGGCCGCGAGGCCGGCCAGATAGTGTCGGTGCATATCGGTTCTCCTGTGCGGTAATGAGTGAGCCGTCTATTTCTCGAGCCGGATGAGGCCGTCGAACGCCTCGAGGTCGAGGCGTGCGCTGCCGGTCCCGACGGTGAAGCTGAAGCGCTTCCCTTCCTGGCTGCCGCTGATGGTGACGGGCATGGCGGATTCGAACTCGCCATCCCACGTCGAGACCGACACCGTCGCGTTCAGTGCACCGACCGGCCGGATCGAGATGTCACCATCGTGGGTCTTGAAGCCATAATTGCCGTTGGCCGCGATGGCGCCACTGAATCGGATGTCCCCATCCACGGTATTGATCCGGATCGAGGACGACGTGATGCCCTCGAGCCGGACATCGCCGTCCACGCCCTGAACATTCAGCGCACCGACGAGGTCCTGGACGGTGACGTTCCCGTCTACCGCCTGGATGTCGAGGTTGCCGCGCACCCCGTTTGCACGGACGTCGCCGTCCACGGAGCTGAGGTCGACGTTGTCCGCACCGCCGCTCACGGTCACGTCGCCCTCCACTGAGCGGGCCTTGATGGGGGCGGCGATGCCGGAGACGGTGATCGGCGTCTCGACGCCCTGGAGGCTGACCGTCATCCAGGCGGGGGCGTTGATCGTCAGGTCAATCTCGCTCGGGCCGTGGCGCATGCGCTGCGCCACGCGGACCTCGCCGCCGGAGTACTCGACGCGGATGTCTCCATCCTCGTCCTCGGACGTCCAGCGGATTTGTACGTCGTTCCGGTTCCAGCCAGTGACGGTGATCCGGCCGGCGTGGTTGTTCACCGACAGCCGCGTTCCCTTGGCGACGGTGAGCGTAGTGTCGGGGTTCGTGCCGGCCAGGACTACGGCAGCGGCGAGGGTGGTGGCGAACAGCATCGGGTGGTCCTTTCAGCTCGCCGCGTTGGCGAGTGTGGTGGCCTGCTGGAGCAGTGCGAGCTTCTGTTGCATCGAGCTCGCCAAATGGGCGTTCAGATAGGCGTTGGCCGGGTCGGCCTTCAGGGCGACGCGCGCCTCCTCGATGGCGAGGTCGATCCGCGACAGATTCCGTTCGAGCACCGCAACGGTCTTCGGCGACAGGTGACTGCGCCCGGCCTCGAGGGCCTGCTCAAGGTCGTGTACGGCGGTGTCGTAGCTCTCCTCGGCCTTGATCGGGAGGCCGACGGGCACCACGCGCAGCGTGGGGGCGTCGGCGGTCACGGCGACCGGGGCTGAGGCGCCCGGTGCGCGCAGGACGATGGCGCTGGTGCCCGCGCCCACCGCCAGCAGGAGCACCGCGGCGGCGGCGAGCTGTGGCATGGTGAAGGAGACGCCACGCCGAGCCCGCCTGGCGGAGAGATCCACGACCGGCGCGCCGGCGGCACCGATGCGGCTGGCGATGCCGGCCCAGAGGTCACCGTCGACCGGGCGATCAACCAGCGCGTGCGCGCGGTTCACCACCCGGCGAAGCTCGCTGACCGTGCTCCGGCAGGCCTCGCATTCAGCGAGGTGCGCGTCGAGCGCCGCGCGCTCGGCGGGGGAGAGGTCGCCGTCGAGGTATGCAGAGAGCCGATCCGTCCATTGGTCCGTCATGGGATCCTTCCCGTCGTTCAGTCGAGCCACGAGCGCAGTGCCATGCGCGCCCGGTGGAGTTGCGATTTCGAGGTGCCTGTCGCCAGGCCCAGCATGTCCGCGATTTCCTCGTGGCGATACCCCTCCACGTCGTGCAGCACGAATACCTCTCGGGCCCCGTCGGGGAGCCTGGCCAGGGCGGTTTCGAGGTCCATCGCGACCTCGGGTGATTCCCGTCTCGAGGAGGCACTGGCCAGCAGCTGCTCGTCCTCGCTGAACCGGTTCCGCCGCCGTCCCCGGGCTTCCCGGTGCGTCAGGATCACGTTCACGGCCAGCCGGTGCAGCCAGGTGGAGAAGGCGGACTCCCCGCGGAACGTTCCCAGCTTCTCCCAGGCGCGGACGAAGATGTCCTGGGTCACCTCGTCGCTGTCGTCGGGGCCGTGCATCCGGCGAACCAGGTTGTGGACCCGCGTCACGTGCCGCCGGTAGAGGCGTTCGAAGGCATGCGCATCCCCACTCGCGGCGAGGGTGACCTCAACCGCATCGGCTGCGTACCGGGATTCGGATGGGTCTCGGGACAGGGCCGGGACTCCGGAGGCTGAAGTTTGCATGCACGGGATTGGACACCCGCAGGTCCGAAAAGGTTGCACGGCACCGGACAGGGGGCAATTCCCCTCCTTGCGCGCAGGGGGCCGGAGGGCCGACTTTACATCATCTACCGGAGGGTGTCTGCATGCGGCGTGACCTGCTCCCGATGATCCAGGAGGCCCTGCGCGGCAAGTACGTTGTCGAGCGGGAACTGGCGCGTGGCGGAGCGGGGCGCGTGTTTTTCGCTCGGTCGATGGACGGTCAGGCCATTGCCCTGAAGGTGCTGCATCCGGAGCTGGTGGTTACCGCCACCGCCGACCGCTTTCTCCGGGAAATCAAGACCCTCTCCCGCCTCGAACACCCCCACGTGGCCAAGCTGCTCGACTACGGCGAGCACGAGTGGCTCGTCTACCTCGCCATGGCGTACATCGAGGGCCCGACGCTCAAGGAGCACATTGCCCAGGTGCGCCGGGTGTCCATCGACGACGCGGTCCGCATCGGCCGGGATGTCCTCGGCGCGCTGGCCTACGCCCACCAGAACAACGTGGTGCACCGGGATGTGAAGCCAGACAACATCGTCCTCTCGACCGAGGGGGCCATGCTGCTGGACTTCGGGATCGCGCGGGCCATCGAGGCCGTCGGGGACGAGAAGTTGACGCGATCCGGCTTCACGGTCGGCACATCGTCCTACATGAGCCCGGAGCAGGTCGTCGCGGTCAGGGATTTGGATCACCGGAGCGACATCTATTCGCTCGGCTGTGTCCTGTTCGAGGCGCTGGCCGGACGACCGCCATTCGTGCACCGGAGCGAGGCCGTGGTCCTCCAACTGCAGCAGACCGCTGAGGCGCCTTCCCTGGCGGAGCTCCGCCCGGAGGTGCCTGCGGCGCTCGCCGGAGCCGTCCAGCGGGCGCTGGCCAAGGATCGTGACCAGCGCTGGTCGAGTGCGCTCGAGATGCGCGCGGAGCTCGACCGCCTGGCCTGACGAGCTCGCGTGGATCCCGTCCGAACCCCGATTCACCCTCCCGCAGCCCCCTTCCGGACCGTCCTCATGCGCCTCCGTGCCTGCCTGTTGCCTGGACTTCTCCTCTCGCTGGCCGCCTGTCGACCGGCACCCGCCTACGACCTCGTCATCCGGCACGGGACGGTCTACGACGGGACGGGGGGTGCACCGATCGACGGGAACGTCGCCGTGGTGGGGGACTCGATTGTCGCCGTGGGCGACCTCGGCTCGGCGCGGGGCCGGGTCGAGGTGGACGCCACCGGGATGGCCGTGGCGCCGGGCTTCATCAACATGCTGAGCTGGGCCAACGAGGACCTGCTTGCCGACGGACGCTCCCAGAGCGACATCCGGCAAGGCGTGACCCTCGAGGTCATGGGTGAGGGTGAGTCGATGGGCCCGCTCACCGACTCGATGCGCGCGGAAATGATCGCGCAGCAGGGCGACATCAAGTTTGACGTCCCCTGGACGACACTCGGTGAGTACCTCGACCATGTCGTATCGCGCGGCATCGCCACCAACGTCGCCTCCTTCGTCGGCGCCACGACGGTCCGGATTCACGAGGTCGGCTACACCAACCGGCCGGCCACGCCCGAGGAGCTGGCACGGATGCAGGACCTGGTGCGGCAGGCGATGGCCGAAGGAGCGCTCGGCGTGGGCTCGTCGCTCATTTACGCACCCGCCTACTACGCCACCACCGAGGAACTGATCGCCCTGGCGCGCGCCGCGGGCGAGTCGGGCGGGATGTACATCTCCCACATCCGTGACGAAGGGAAAGGGCTCCTCCCGGCCACCCGTGAGCTCATCACCATCGCGAGCCAGGCCGGTGTCCCCGCCGAGATCTACCATCTGAAAGCGTCTGGGCGGCCGAACTGGGCCAAGCTCGATTCGCTGATTGCCCTCATCGACTCCGCCCGCGCAGCAGGCCTGCGCATTACGACGGACATGTACACCTACCCCGCGAGTTCGACCGGCCTCGATGCCACGATGCCCACCTGGGTGCAGGAGGGAGGGCAGGCCGCCTGGATCGCCCGGCTGAAAGACCCGGCCATCCGCACGCGGCTGCTGAAGGAAATGCGGGGTGAAGGAGGCTTCGACAATTCGTTCAAGAACGCGGGCGGTGCGGACGGCATCCTGCTCGTCAGCTTCAAGAACCCGGCCCTCAAACCGCTGACGGGCAAGACCCTGGCTGAGGTGGCCGCGATGCGGGGGACATCGCCGGAGGAGACGGCCATGGACCTCGTCATCGAGGATGACAGCCGGGTGGGGTGCGTGTTCTTCACGATGTCCGAGGAGAATGTCCGACGGAAGATCCAGCTCCCCTACATGAGCTTCGGATCCGATGGCGGCTCGAAGAGCGCCGAGGGGGTGTTCCTCCTCTCTGGGACACACCCGCGGGCCTACGGAAACTTTGCGCGCCTGCTGGGCAAGTATGTGCGCGAGGAACAGTTGCTGACGCTTCCGGAAGCCATTCGCCGACTCACCTCGCAACCCGCCGACAACCTGAGCCTGGCTCGGCGGGGACGGCTCGCGCCCGGGAACTATGCCGACATCGTCGTGTTCGACCCGGCCACCATCACCGACCGCGCCACCTTTGCCGAGCCGCATCAGTACGCCACGGGTGTCAGCCAGGTCTGGGTCAACGGCACGCAGGTGCTCCGCGACGGGGAGCCGACCGGCGCCGCCGCGGGGCGGGTGGTGCGCGGCCCCGGCTACCGGGCCTCGGTGAATTGAGACGGTATAGAATCCGTCTCCCGAGCGTTAGATTTCCGGTTCCTCTTCGACCTGTGATCTGCTCATGACTGCCACTGTCGGTTACTCTCCGATTCACGCCCCCCGGGGCACGGCGCTCTCCTGCAAGGGCTGGCATCAGGAAGCCGCCCTCCGGATGCTGATGAACAACCTCGACCCGGCCGTCGCCGAGCGGCCCGAGGAACTCATCGTCTACGGCGGCGGGGGGAAGGCCGCCCGCGACTGGCCGAGCTACCACCGGATCGTGTCCACCCTGCAGCGCCTCGAGAACGACGAGACGCTGCTGGTGCAGAGCGGCAAGCCGGTCGGCGTCTTCCGGACCCACGAGGAGGCGCCGCGCGTCCTGATTGCCAACGCCAACCTGGTCCCCCGCTGGGCCAACTGGGACGAATTCCGCCGCCTCGACGCGCTCGGTCTCACCATGTACGGCCAGATGACGGCCGGGTCGTGGATCTACATCGGGACCCAGGGCATCCTGCAGGGCACCTACGAGACCTTTGCGGAATGTGCGCGCCAGCATTTTGGGGGTACCCTGGCGGGCCGCCTCGTGGTGACCGGCGGGCTCGGCGGCATGGGCGGCGCCCAGCCGCTCGCCGCCACCATGAACGGCGGGGCGTTCCTCGGCGTGGATGTCGACGCCACCCGCATCCAGCGGCGGGTCGACACCGGCTACTGCGACGCCATCTCCACCGATCTCAACGAGGCCCTGGCCCTGGTGGAGAAGGCGCGCGCCGAGCGGCGCGGCTATTCGGTGGGGCTGGTCGGGAACATCGCCGAGGTGCTGCCCGAACTGGTGCGTCGCGGCGTCACCCTGGATGTCGTCACCGACCAGACGTCGGCGCACGATCTCCGGGTCGGCTACATCCCCGTCGGGCTCGATCTGGCGCAGGCAGCCGAGCTGCGCGAGGCCGATCCGAAAGGGTACGAGGACCGGGTGCTCGACTCGATGGTGGTGCACGTCAACGCGATGCTGGAACTGCAGCGCCGCGGTGCGGTGGTGTTCGACTACGGCAACAACCTGCGGGGCCAGGTGGCGGACCTGCGCGCCATGCCGGAGGCGTTCGACTTCCCCGGCTTTGTGCCGGCGTTCATTCGCCCGCTCTTCTGCCGTGGTGCCGGGCCGTTCCGCTGGGCGGCGCTCTCCGGCAACCCGCAGGACATCGCCGTCACCGACGACGCCGTGCTCGAGACCTTTCCGAAGAACCAGGCGCTGGCCCGCTGGATCCGGAAGGCCAGGGAGAAGGTGCACTTCCAGGGGCTCCCCGCGCGGATCTGCTGGCTGGAGTACGGGGAGCGCGCCGAGATGGGGCAGCGCTTCAACTGGCTGGTCAAGAAGGGAAAGGTCGAGGCGCCGATCGTGATCGGGCGCGACCATCTCGACACGGGATCGGTGGCCTCGCCCAATCGGGAGACCGAGGGGATGATGGACGGTTCCGACGCGATCGCCGATTGGCCGCTGCTGAATGCGATGCTGAACACGGCGTGCGGCGCCAGCTGGGTCTCCCTCCACCACGGCGGCGGGGTCGGCATCGGGTACTCCATCCACTCCGGCATGGTGGCGGTCGCTGACGGGACCGAGATGGCGGACCGCCGGCTGCAGCGAGTGCTGACGGCCGATCCGGGGACCGGGGTCATGCGCCACGCCGACGCCGGATATCCAATCGCGATCGAGACCGCCAACGAGCGTGGGGTGGACCTCCCGATGATCAACGGCAAGTGACCCGCGCGTGACGGTCCTCCGCAACATCGGCCTCCTGGCCACCTGCCGTCCGGCGGGCGGGCAGGGGGAGATCCACCTGGTGCCCGGGGCGGCCGTGGCATGGGAGGGCGAGACCATCCGGTGGGCTGGTCCCGACTCCGAGCTGCCGGCGGAATACCGCGCTGGCGACTCGATCGACGCCGGAGGACGGCTCGTCGTGCCGGGACTGGTGGACTGCCACACCCACCTGGCCTTCGGCGGGTGGCGTGCCGACGAGTTCGAGAAGCGCCTGCAGGGCGTGGGATACCTCGACATCGCGCGGGCGGGTGGCGGGATCATGTCCACCGTGCGGGCGACGCGTACCGCCACCGACGACGAACTCCTCGCGAAGGCCTCCGCGGCGCTCGACGGCATGCGCCGGCTCGGTGTGACGACGGTCGAATGCAAGAGCGGGTACGGGCTGGATGTCGAGACTGAGCTCCGCCTGCTCCGGGTGTACCGGGCGCTAGCGGGTGTCCAGCCGACCCGGCTCGTGCCCACCTTCCTTGGCGCCCACGTGGTGCCCGCCGAGCACCGGGCCGACCGCTCCGCGTATCTCCGCTTGCTCCTCGACGAGATGATCCCGGCGGTGGCCGCCGCCGGCCTGGCCCGCTGTTGCGACGTGTTCGTCGAAGACACGGCGTTCAGCGTGGATGAGGCACGGGAGATCTTCCTCGCCGGAAAGGCTGTAGGGCTCGCCCCGAAGCTGCATGCCGACCAGCTGTCAGCCGGGGGCGGCGCGGAACTGGCCGCCGAGGTCGGGGCGCTCAGTGCCGACCATCTCGAATGCGCATCCGATGCCGGGATCGCCGCGATGGCGGCGGCCGGCGTCGTGGCGGTGAGCCTTCCGCTCGCGACGCTCTACCTGAACCAGACGCCGATGCCAGCGCGGAAGTTCATCGAGGCGGGGGTGCCCGTGGCCGTCGCCACCGACTTCAATCCCGGGTCGGCGCCGAGCTGGGATCTGCCGCTGGCCATGATGCTCGCCTGTAACCTGCAGCGGATGACGCCGGCGGAGGTGCTGAAGGGGGCGACGTCCATCGCCGCCAAGGCGCTCGGGCTTGAGGGGGAGGCCGGCGAAGTGGCGGCAGGATGCCGCGCCGACCTGGCCGTCATTGACGCGCCCGACGTCAACCACTGGCTCTATCATTTCCGCCCGAACGCGTGCGTACTTACTGTCGCCGCCGGTCGCGTCTGCTGGCAGGCCTGACCGTCCCAGTCACCCCGGGAACCTCATGCTGAACTTCACCCAGCCCGACGTGCTTCTCCCGGTCACGGGGGCCGACGACCCGCGCATCGGTCATCTGCTGGGCACCCAGCTTGCCGACGGCACGGTGCCGCGCGTGGTGCTCGTGGGGTTTCCGTCGGACGAAGGGGTGCACCGGAACGGGGGCCGGGTCGGTGCGGCCGGCGCGCCGGACGAGATCCGGCGGATGCTCTTCCGACTGACGCCGGACGCCGAGCGGTTCGAGGAGTCGGTGGACCTGCTGGCGCACACCCTCGACCTCGGGAACCTGGTGCTCACCGACGACGTGGAGCAGGACCAGGCGCTGCTCGGATCGGCGCTCGCGCCGCACCTGGCGGCGGGGTCCTTCGTCATTGTCCTCGGCGGCGGGCATGAAACGTCGTTCGGGCACTTCCAGGGATACGTGCCTGGAGGAGAGCGGGTCGGGATCCTGAACTGGGACGCGCATCCGGATGTGCGGGAGTTGCAGGACGGGCGCGGTCACGCCGGGTCGCCGTTCCGCCAGGCCATCCTGGACCCCTCCGGCGCCTGCCGCCAGTTCGTGGCCGCGGGGCTCCTGCCCCACGTGGTGGCGCGCTCCCACCTGGAGTTCCTGGCGGCGCATGGCGCGCGGTTCGTGTGGCGCCGCGACCTGTCGCCGGCACGGATCGACGAGATCTACGGGTCGCTGGAGGGGCCGTCGTTCGTGAGCTTCGATCTTGACGCGGTGGAGCAGTCGGTGGCGCCGGGCGCGAGTTCACCCGCCGTGGGTGGGATCACCGCCGACCTCTGGCTGCACGCCGCGTATCGCGCGGGGCGGACCCGGGCGGTGCGGTCCTGCGACGTGGTGGAGATGAACCCGGTGTACGATCGCGACAACGCCGCGGCCCGGCTCGCGGCCGTGACGGTGTGGCATGTCCTGAAGGGGTTGGTGGAGCGGGACCTCTAGGCCAGCGCCGGCCACTGCTGTGACACGCAGTGGAAGGCGCCGAGTCCCCAGACGAGATCCACCGCGTTGATCGGCACCACCCGGCGGGTGGGAAAGAGTTCCTGCAGGGTGGCGCGGGCGGTCTCGTCGCGGGCGGGATCGTACGCGGGGAGCAGCACCACCCCGTTGGCGATGTAGAAATTCGCGTAGCTGGCGGGCAGGCGCTGGCCATCCTGGTAGAGCGCGCGCGGCATCGGCAGCGTCACGATGCGCAGTGGCTGGCCATCCTGGTCCGTCATCCCCTGGAGCCGCCGCAGGTTGTCCTGCAGCGGCTCGTAGTTTTCGTCCCGCGGGTCCTCCTCGACCACCGTCACCACCGTCCGCTCGTCGGTGAACCGGGTGATGTCGTCCACGTGCCCGTCGGTGTCATCGCCCACGATCCCGTCGCCCAGCCAGAGGATGTGGGTCACCCCGAGATAATCCCGGAGATATCCCTCGATCTCGTCGCGTCCGAGCTCGGGATTGCGGTTCGGGTTGAGCAGGCACGCTTCCGTGGTCAGCAGGGTGCCCGCGCCGTTGACGTCGAGCGACCCGCCCTCCATCACGATGCCGGGGTGGAACACCGGGATGTGGTACGCGGCGCCGATCCGGGTGGGGATCACGTCGTCAAGGTCGAAGGGGGGGTACTTGCCGCCCCACGCGTTGTACCCCCAGTCCACGATGGCCTCCTCGCGGCGCCCGTCGACCTCACGCTGCACGAAGCAGGGGCCGTGGTCGCGGCACCAGGCGTCGTTGGTCGGATTCTCGTGCAGGACGACGCGACCGACCGGCAGGTCGAAGGGGCGGAGCAGGGCGAGGAGGTCCGCGGCCATCTCGGGGCCCGCGACGTTGATGTGGACTTCCTCGTGGGGCGCGAGCTGCCGGACCATCTCGGCGAAGACGACCGGCACTGGCTCGAACTTGCCGGGCCAGGACGCCTCGTTGTGCGGCCAGGAGAGCCAGGTGCCACGGTGGGGGGCCCACTCTGCCGGCATGTGATAGCCGAGCGCGGCGGGGGTGGGTTGGCTGCGGCGCGTGCTCACCCGTCGAGGTACCGCTGGGTGATGTCGCCGTAGGCGTCGATGCGGCGGTCGCGGAGAAAGGGCCAGTGGGTGCGCGCCACGTCGGTCAGCGCGAGGTTGCACTCGACGACGAGGACTTCCTCACCCTCGCCGGCGCGGGCGAGGACCGACCCGTAGGGATCCGCCACGAAGCTGCCGCCCCAGAAGTCGATCCCGTTGGGTGCGGTCAGCCCCTCGTGGCCCACCCGATTGACCGCGACCACGAAGACGCCGTTGGCAATCGCGTGGCTCCGCTGCATCGTGGTCCAGGCGTCCTTTTGCGCGGCGCCGTATTCCGCCTTCTCGGGCGGCAGCCAGCCGATGGCCGTCGGATAGAAGAGAATCTGCGCCCCGCGCAGCGCCGTCAGGCGCGCAGCCTCGGGGTACCACTGGTCCCAGCAGATGAGGACGCCGATCCGGCCCACCGCGGTGTCGAAGATCCGGAAGCCGGTGTCGCCGGGGGCGAAGTAGAACTTCTCGTAGTACTGCGGGTCATCCGGAATATGCATCTTCCGGTACTTGCCGAGGTAGCTGCCGTCGGCGTCGATGACGGCGGCGGTGTTGTGATAGAGCCCTTCCGCGCGGCGCTCGAAGAGCGACGCCACGATCACCACCCCCAGTTCAGCGGCCACCGCCGAGAGCGACGTCGTGCTCGGCCCCGGGATCGCCTCGGCGAGGGCGAAGTGGGCGTGGTCTTCCGTCTGGCAGAAGTACTCGCTGCGGAAGAGTTCCTGGAGGCAGACGATCCTGGCGCCCTTCGCTGCGGCGGCCCGGATTCCCGCGACGGCGCGGGCGAGGTTGTCGGCGGCGTCGGCCGAGCAACGCATCTGGACCAGGCCGACCGGGACGGTCCGGGAGGGAGGGGCTGTAGGCATGCCGGGAAAATAGGGCTATTATCACCGCCTGCAACTTCCGGGCGGTCGCCTCCGTCCGGCAGCCACGCCCGCCGGTTCCCCTTCGTCACTCGGAGCTCCACCATGCTGATCCCGTTGCTGCTCGTTCTTGCACAGAATCCTCAGCAGGCCGCCGCGCCGGTCATTGCCAGCGTGCAGGTGACCCCGGCGAGCGCGGAGGTGCAGGTCGGCCAGACGCTCCAGATGCAGGCCCGGGCGCTGGGGAGCGATGGGCAGCCGATCGCGGGGGTACGGATCCGCTGGTTCGCCGCCGGGAACGGCGGGAGCATCGACTCGACCGGCCTCCTGACCGGCGGGTTCCTCGGGACCGCCCAGGTCACTGCGGTGGCTTCACTGCCGGGCTCGAAGGGCGCCATCGGCCAGGCGGCGGTTCACATCGTGCCGGCGCCGGCGGCCGTAGTGGAATTTGTGGACGCCCCCGCGCGCCTCGTGGCGGGCACCCGGCTCACCTTGCTGGCCGCCGCCTTCAGCGCCCAGGGGGACCGCCGCTCGGATGCCATCGGGTTCACGTCGAGCAATCCGAGAGTGGCCACTGTGACCCCTGATGGTCGCCTGAGCGCGCAGGCGGCCGGGAGAGCGGTGATCACCGCCAAGGCGGGGGAGGCGTCGGCCACGCTGCCGATCGAGGTCCTGGCCAATTCTCTCGCCTCCCTGACGATTGCCCCGGCCACTACTTCGGTCCGAACCGGGGACGTGGTGCCGTTCTCGGCGACGGCGGCCCAGAAGAGCGGGAAGCCGCTCGGTGATGTCGCGACCCGCTGGAGCGTGGCGGGCGGGCAGGGGGTGGCGATGATCGGGCCCGACGGGTCATTTGTCGCGGAAGCCCCAGGGAGCTACACAGTCACCGCCGAAGTCGGGGGCCGGTCCGCCGATGCGATGGTGACGGTGACGGCCCGCAAGGTCGGGCGGGGCTTCGAGGTGCTGGGGAGGGTGCCGGTGTCGCAACGCGCCGCGGAGGTCTGGGTGCATCCAGACGGCAAGTGTGCCTACCTGACCACGATCTCGGACCGGGTCTACGCCATTGACGTGTCCAACCCGCGGGTGCCGACGATCGTCGATTCGATGATGACCGATGCCCGGCTCGTCAACGACGTGATGACGACGGAGGACGGCAAGTACGGCGTCTTCTCGCGGGAGGGCTCGTCGAACCGCAAGGACGGCATCGTCATCTTCGACGCGAGCGACGCCTGTCACCCGAAGCCCATCTCTTCGTACACCGAAACGGTGTCGGGCGGGGTGCACAGCACCTACGTCTACCAGGGGCACGTGTACCTGACCGACGACGCGACCGGCTCGATGCGGGTCATCGACATCCGGGATCCGCTCCAGCCGCGCGAGGTGGCGCGGTGGCAGACGGAGCAGGTCACCGTCGGGCGGTACCTCCACGACATCGCGGTCACCGACGGCATCGCCTACCTGAGCTACTGGGATGACGGACTCGTGGTGCTCGACGTCGGCAACGGCGTGAAGGGGGGCAGCCCGGAGCATCCGGTGTTCATTTCCCAGTTCAAGTACGACCTCGACGCGCTGTACGCCCGAGTGGACGAGTACTGGGGATTGAGCGCACGCGGGACCCACACCGCCTGGCGCCAGGGGAAGTACGTCTTCATCGGCGACGAAGTGTACGCCAGCAAGCCGTCCCCCGGCCTCAAGGACGGCAATGACCTGACGTTCGGACGGCTGCAGGTGCTGGACGTGTCGAACCTGGAGAAGCCGAGGCTGGTGGCCTGGTACGAGCCGACGGACGGCGGCGTTCACAACATCTGGGCGGCGGGCGACACGCTCTACATGGGCAATTACCAGGGGGGCGCGCGGGCGGTGGACATCTCCGGCGAGCTCAAGGGGGACCTGCTCCGCCAGGGGCGGGAGATGGCCTGGACCTACACGGCCGACGACAAGGGGGTCAAGCCACGCGCCACCTTCGCGTGGGGCGCCGTGGTCAAGAACGGCATCATCTACGTGCCGGACATCAACACCGGGCTCTGGATCCTGAAGCTGGAGCCGAAGGACCAGCCGACGCCGTAGCGGTGGGGCAGCGGGACAGTGGGGCCGCAAGACGACGACCCCCCGGGAGAGTCCCGGGGGGTCGCGTCATGTGTGCCGGGGAGGTGCTCAGGTCGGTTGTTCGCAGGTCCCGCCGGAGAAGCTCCCCGCGCTGATGACGGCAGGGCCAACCTTGACCTCGTACTCGCCACCGATCCCGAACTCGTCGTACTCGCCCGTCGCCGTCAGTGATCCCTCCGGCGCCGTTTCGTTGATCGTGATGGTCGAGGCAGTCGCCGTTCCAGTGAAGGTAAGCCCACCGCCGTCGTTCCCGACTGCGGTGCCCAGCACGGACGTCCCGGCGATCACGACGCTGAAGCTTCCGAAGTCCTCTGTTGGAGGATCGGTCGTGAAGTTCTGACCAGCGAAGCTGCCGCAGAGCGCGATGGCCGGTGCGCTGCCGGTGCTGCTCGCCGCGATGGCAGTGCCATCGGCGGGTCCGGGAGCGGTGAAGAGCCCGGTGAGCTGACCGTTCTGGACCGTGCCTGTGATCGTCCACCCACCACCGGTCATGTTCAGGTTGCCGCCATCCAGGGTGCCGGTAAGCGCAACGGGTGCGCCGCCTCCCAGGCTGACCGTTCCAGTAGCATTCACAGCGTGCGCTGCTGGACCAGGCAGGCCCGGCTCCCGGCTCCGGCGAGATTGGGGAGCGGAGACGGCACTGGCAAAGGTGATGGAAAGCGGGCCCGTCAGCCCGCTGGAGCTGGCGACCAGCCCGACGTAACTGGTCGATGCACCGGGTCCGCCGCCGGTGTTGGTGTCGCTGCTATCGTCGCTGCAGCCGGCCAGAAGTGTGCCAGTGAGGGCGAGCGAGCAGAGCAGGTGGCGGGTGGCGGTGAGGTGGGGGCGAGCAAGCATCGGAACCTCCGTGGAGAGAGTATACCCCAGGCGGACTCACGTGGGCTCGGGCCCGTGAGCCGGGTTCCAGTATGCAGGCCGGTACCACATGATGCAACCATTCCTGCGGCAGGGCGGCACTGGTGTCTAGGAGGGCTGGTAGGTGGCCGCCAGTCGCAGCATCGTCAACACTACCACCGATCGCCCGGTCCACACGGCCACCCTGATCCAGTTCAGGCGCGCAAACCTCTGGAACCCATCGGGGTGGAACCGGTCCACCGGGCCATGCCCGACGGCATACCGGACCACCGGGACGGTGATCCAGGCGCAGAGGAGCAGGCCCAGGTTGATCCCGTGGAGCCACGGGGGAATCCCGGCGGGCTGCAGCAGGGCGACGCCGACGCCGCTCCCCCCTTCGATCACCACCAGCGGCCAGAAGAGCGCCCGGGAGATGCCACGGTAAATCCGGACGTGATGTGGCCAGTTGTCGGGGGTGGCCCGCGCGAGCCGAGGAATGATCGTGAGCTGGATGGTCCACACCACCCCGGCCAGGAGCAGGGTGGTGGCCGCGTGCACCAGCAGCAAGTCGTGGGTCAGGGGCATCCGGTCAGTGGACGAGCTTCTTGTACTTGATGCGGTGCGGCTGGTCGGCCGACGTGCCCTTCCGGCGGTGAAAGTCCGCGGAGTACTCCTGGTAGTTCCCCTCGAACCAGGCCACCTGGCTGTCGCCCTCGAACGCGAGGATGTGCGTGGCGATCCGGTCGAGGAACCACCGGTCGTGGCTGATGACCACGGCGCAGCCCGCGAACGCCACCAGGGCGTCTTCGAGCGCCCGGAGCGTGTCCACGTCGAGGTCGTTGGTCGGTTCGTCGAGCAGCAGCAGGTTGCCGCCGGTCTTGAGCAGCTTGGCGAGGTGCAGCCGGTTCCGCTCCCCGCCCGAGAGAATGCCCACCTTCTTCTGCTGGTCGGTGCCGCGGAAGTTGAAGCCGGCACAGTAGGCGCGCGCGTTCACCTCGCGGCCGCCGAAGTCGAGCACATCCGCGCCGTCGCTGATTTCCTCGTACACCGTCTTGGAGGCGTCGAGCGCCTCGCGGCTCTGGTCCACATAGGAGGCCTTCACCGTGGCCCCGACCGTCAGGGTGCCGGCGTCGGGTTGCTCCTGCTGGGCGATCATGCGGAAGAGGGTGGTCTTCCCGGCGCCGTTGGCGCCGATGACGCCCACGATCCCGCCGCGCGGCAGGGAGAAGTCGAGGTGCTCGAAGAGGAGCCGGTCGCCGTACCCCTTGGCGAGGCCCTTGGCGATGACCACTTCGTCGCCGAGTCGGGGCGGCCGCGGAATCAGGATTTCCGCCGTGCCTTCGCGCGCCCGATCCCCCTCGGCCAGCATCTCCTCGTAGCGGGTGACACGCGCCTTGTTCTTGGCCTGCCGGGCCCGCGGGGACATCTGCACCCATTCGAGTTCGCGCTGCAGGGTCCGCTGCCGGGCCGAGGCCTGCTTTTCCTCGTTCGCGAGCCGGGCCTGCTTCTGCTCCAGCCAGGAGGAGTAGTTCCCCTTCCACGGAATGCCCTGCCCGCGGTCCAGCTCGAGAATCCACCCCGCCACGTTGTCGAGGAAATAGCGGTCGTGCGTCACGGCCACGACGGTGCCGGGGAACTCCGCGAGATGCCGCTCCAGCCACGCGACGGACTCGGCGTCGAGGTGGTTGGTGGGCTCATCGAGGAGGAGCATGTCCGGCTGCTCGAGGAGGACGCGGCAGAGCGCCACCCGCCGCTTCTCCCCGCCGGAGAGGGTGGCCACCGACGCATCGCCGGGTGGCAGGCGCAGGGCGTCCATGGCGATGTCGATGGTGCGGTCGAGGTCCCAGAGATTGAGCGTCTCGATCCGCTCCTGGAGGTTGCCCTGGTGCTCGAGGAGCGCGGTCATTTCGTCGTCGCTCATGGGCTCCGCGAAGCGGGCGGAGACCGCCTCGAACTCCGTGAGCAGGGCGCGCTGCTCGCGCACCGCCTCCTCGACGTTGCCCCGGACATCCTTGTCCGGGTCGAGGACGGGCTCCTGCGGGAGAAAGCCGATCTTCGTCCCCTCGGCGGCGCGTGCCTCCCCGATGAAGTCCTGATCGACCCCCGCCATGATGCGGAGCAGGGAGCTCTTTCCGGCGCCGTTGGAGCCGAGGACGCCGATCTTGGCGCCGGGGAAGAACGAGAGGTAGATCCCCTTGAGGACTTCCCGCTTCGGCGGGACGACCTTGCCGAGGTTGACCATCGTGTAGATGTACTGTGGGTTTGCCATAGGGGCGGGAGTATAGCGTGCGCCCGCGGGTGCTGGAAGGGGGAGGAAACCGAAAGGGCACGCCAGCGGGCGTGCCCTTCGTCCGGTCCCTGCGGGGGATGTCGGGAACTACGAAAGGTGCTTGCTGACGAGCTTGGTCATCTCGAACATGTTGACCTTGCCGCGTCCACCGAAGACCGCCTTGAGGTTGGCATCGGCGTTGATGTCGCGCTTGTTCTTGGCGTCCTGGAGCTTGTTCTTCTTGATGTACGCCCACAGCCGCTTGGTGACTTCGGTGCGCGGATACGGGCCGGCGCCGATGACCGCCGCGAGGGCGGGGGAGATCTTCATCGGCTTCATGAACGCCGCCGACGGCTTACGCTTGGAGGCCGTCTTTTTCTTCTTGGGGGCCTTCTTCTTCGCGGCCTTCTTGACGGTCTTCTTCTTCGCGGTCTTCTTGACGGCCTTCTTCGCCGCCTTCTTCGCCGGCTTCTTCGCCGCCTTCTTCTTCTTGGCTGCCATCGCGACTCTCCGTTACAGAGGGGAAACTCCACGTGTGCCGCAGGGGACACCGTTGCACTGCGCCATCAATGTAGCAACTTTTCCCTCTGTCAACAATAGGAATCCGGCGATTTTCCCTCTAGAAACCGACTGGCCGGACCGGCGCCTGTCCCGGGATGTGCTCGAAACGGCGCCGGGTGATGTACATTTCGCCGACCTGCAAACGGAGTTTCCGATGCGTATCTCTCCCCGGGGAATCACGCTGGCGGCGGCGCTCGTCGCGGGTGCGGCGTGTACCGGTGCCTCGCAGGAACCGCTGGCCATCGGCGCCGTCGCCCCTGGTTTTTCCTTGACGGGCGCCACGCGCGAGGGGGTGCTCGCCTCCCCGGTGCGGCTCGAGGATCTGCGGGACAAGACGGTGGTCATCGCCTTCTTCTACCAGGCAAAGACCAAGGGCTGAACCATCCAGATGAACGCGTACCGTGATCAGTACGCGACGCTTTTCAACAACGGACAGGACGTCGTCCTGCTGGCCATCAGCACCGATTCCCCCGAGGTCCTGGCCTCCTGGGCGAAGGAGGCGGACTATCCGTTCGTCTTCCTCAGCGACCCCGGCGGCGCGGTGGGCAAGGCGTACGGCGCCCACAGCATCACGGGCCTCAACAACCGGAACCTCTTCGTCGTGGCCCCTGGCGGGAGGGTCGGGTACCGGGCGGTGCCGTTTCGCGAAACGGATCCCACGGCCTACACCGCGCTCGGCGCGGCGGTCGATTCCCTCACCGCGGCCCCCTGACGGTTAGATTCCCCGCCACCATCCACCCTGGAAGAGACGACATGCGCATTGGAGTCCCTGCGGAAACTCGCCCCCACGAACGGCGCGTGGCGCTGGTGCCCGACGGCGTGGCCAAGCTGAAGAAGGCTGGCTGTGACGTCCTGGTGCAGCGCGGCGCCGGTGCCGCCGCCTACGTGCCCGATGCGGACTACGAGGCGGCGGGCGCCACGCTCGTCGACACGGCCGCGGACGCGCTCGGCGCGGACCTCGTCCTCAAGGTGCAGCGCCCGACGACCGAAGAGGCGGGTCTGCTGCGCGAGGGCGCCGCGCTGGTCAGCTTCCTTGCCCCGGCGGCCTCGGGCGAGCTCATCGCGGCACTCGCCGCGCGGAAGGTGACCGCGTTCGCCATGGAGCTGGTGCCCCGCACCACCAAGGCGCAGTCGATGGATGCGCTCTCCTCGCAGGCCACGATCGCCGGGTACAAGGCCGTGCTGATCGGCGCCGACGCCATGGGCCGGATCCTCCCGATGCTGACCACCGCCGCCGGGACGCTTGCCCCGGCCAAGGTGTTCGTGGTCGGCGCCGGCGTGGCCGGCCTCCAGGCGATCGCCACGGCGCGGCGGCTCGGCGGCATCGTGTCCTCGTTCGACGTGCGCTCGGTGGTTCGTGAACAGGTCCAGAGCCTCGGCGCCACCTTTGTCGAGGTGGCCGCCGTCGAGGGTGAAGGCCAGGGCGGCTACGCGAAAGAACTGGCCGAGGAGCAGCAGGCCCGGGTCGTCGCC
Source organism: Gemmatimonadales bacterium (assembly GCA_041390145.1). Classification (NCBI taxonomy): domain Bacteria; kingdom Pseudomonadati; phylum Gemmatimonadota; class Gemmatimonadia; order Gemmatimonadales; species Gemmatimonadales bacterium. Next base: position 46,528 of record JAWKQM010000011.1, read on the forward strand.
GGCATCGGCGAGCACGCCAAGGGCCAGGACCTGATCATCACCACGGCTCAGATTCCTGGCCGACCGGCGCCCCGGCTCATCACGGCGGAGGCGGTGCGCGCCATGAAGCCTGGCTCGGTCATCGTGGACCTGGCCGGGGAGTCGGGCGGGAATTGCGAGCTGACGAAGTTCGGCGAGACGGTGTCAGTGAACGGCGTCACCATCCTCTCGCCCGTCAACCTGCCCGCCGGCGTGCCCCTCCACGCCAGCCAGATGTATGGTCGCAACGTCCTCACCTTCGTGACGTACCTCCTCAAGGATGCGGCCCTCCAGGTAGACCTCTCCGATCCGATCACCGGCCCGATGTGCGTCACGCACGCGGGTGAACTCCGCACCGGCAAGGCGGCCTGATCATGGAAGCCCTCGTCTTGAGCATCACCCTCTTCGTGCTCGCCACCTTTCTCGGTGTCGAACTCATCAACCGCGTTCCCACGACGCTCCACACGCCGCTGATGTCCGGCGCAAACGCCATCAGCGGCATCACCATCGTCGGCGCCCTGGTGGTGGCAGGCGGCGGGTACGGGTGGATCTCGTGGGTGTTCGGGGTCAGCGCAGTGGTCTTCGCCATGATGAACGTGGTGGGCGGCTACGCGGTGACGGACCGGATGCTGGAGATGTTCACCAAGAAGCCGGAGGCCAAGTAATGCCCGCCGCGCTCGAACAAATCCTCTACCTGATCGCCGCCGTTCTCTTCGTGCTGGGCCTGAAGCGCCTCGGCAGTCCGGTGACGGCCCGGCATGGCAACCGGATGTCCGGCGTCGGCATGCTCATCGCCATCGCCGTGACGCTCTTCGACCACGGCATCCTCACCTACCAGGAGATCCTGGTCGGGATGTTCATCGGCTCCGCCGTCGGGTTCTGGGTGGCGCGGGCGGTGAAGATGACGTCCATGCCGCAGATGGTGGCGCTCCTCAACGGCTTCGGCGGCGGCGCCTCGCTCCTCGTGGGCGGCGCGGAGTTCCTGAAGGCGGAGCTGGCGGGCGTCACCCCCTCGATCGACATCGGGATCACGACCCAGCTCAGCCTCCTGATCGGCTCGGTCACCCTGTCGGGCAGCCTCATTGCCTGGGCCAAGCTGCAGGAGGTGATGACCGGCAAGCCGATCACCTTCCCGCTCCAGAAAGTGGTCAACGGGGCGCTGTTCGCCGCCATCATCGGGCTCGCGGCGTACCAGCTCATCGTGCCGGAGCAGGTGCTCTGGCCCTTCTACGGCGTCATCGCGCTGGCGCTGGTACTCGGCGTCCTGCTGGTGATCCCCATCGGCGGCGCCGACATGCCGGTGGTCATCTCGCTGCTGAATTCGTACTCCGGCATCGCCGCGGCCATGACCGGGTTCGTCATTCACAACAACCTGCTCATCATCGCGGGCGCGCTGGTCGGTTCCTCGGGTATCATCCTGAGCCAGATCATGTGCAAGGCGATGAACCGCTCGCTCACCAACGTCCTCTTTGGCGCCTTCGGCGGCGATGCGTCCGGCGGCGGCAAGAGCTCCGAGGGGCTCACGGTCCGCCAGGTCACCGTCGAGGACGCGGCGGTGCAGCTCGGCTACGCGCAGTTCGTGATCGTGGTGCCGGGGTACGGGCTGGCGGTGGCGCAGGCGCAGCACGCGGTGCGTGAACTGGCCGACCTGATCGAGCGGCGGGGCGGGGAGGTCAAGTACGCGATCCACCCCGTGGCGGGGCGGATGCCGGGGCACATGAACGTCCTCCTGGCGGAGGCGAATGTCCCCTACGAGAAGCTCTGCGAAATGGACCAGATCAACGACGACTTCCAGCGGGCCGACGTGGCGCTGGTCATCGGTGCCAACGACGTGGTCAACCCGGCGGCGCGGTCCGATCCGTCGAGTCCCATCTACGGGATGCCGATCCTCAACGCCGACCAGGCGAAGAGCATCATCGTCATGAAGCGGGGAATGAGCGCGGGCTTTGCCGGTATCGAGAACGAGCTCTTCTACAACCCGAAGACGGCCATGCTCTTCGGCGACGCCAAGAAGTCGCTGACCAGCCTGGTGACGGAGATCAAGTCGCTGTAGGCCCGCCCCAGCGCCGCACGTCGTTCACCGCCGCGAGGTCCCGGATCCGATCCTGGGCCTCGCGGTAGTTTTTGAGGAACTCGTCCCGCCACGCTGCCGGCAGGTTTGCCCGGAAGTAGTCCGCCGTCAGGAGGGTCCCGGTGGCACCGGCATGAGTGGCCACGACCTCGCCCAGGAAGAGGGTGGACGGGCCCGCATCCATGGTGTTGATGACCCGGCACTCGAAGGCGGCGTGGCACTCCTCGAGCACGGGGACCCCGCTCGCGCCGATCCGGTGGGGTACCGTGGCCAGTTTGTCCTTTTCCTCCCGGCCGCTCTGGAAGCCAAGGTGGTGGACCAGGTCGAACTGGTCCTGGGTGAGCAGGTGGGCCCCGAAGCGGCCGCTGCCCCAGACCAGCTCATGGCTCAGGTGCCACTTGTGGATGTAGACCGACAGGCGGGGGTGCTCCGGGGAAATGCTCGCCCGGATGGCACTGTCGAGGATCATGCCGTTGGTCCGGCCTCCGTGGGCCGAGGTCACGGCGACGAGTGGGGAGGCCAGCCGGCGGAGGAGTTCGTACGAGTCGTTGGTCAGCATCCCGTAATGTAGGAGGTGCAACTTCAACGCGTTAGGGCGTCAGTGCATCAGGTGGTCGGCGGGAAGGTGGGAAGGTGGGAGGTTCAGAGAGTGGGAACAATTCGGGTCTTGGAAAGGTCTATAAAGGGTGCGGTGGATTGGGGAATCGAGCAACTGCCAAGTGCTTGTGGTGTGCGACGTTGCCAATCTGGCAGGCATCTGGAGGGTACCTGATGGGGGAGGGAGGGGGCGTTTTGCCCTTGACTTGTGGCACGATTCTGCAACCCGTTCGGGGCGCTGGGGTTAGCTAACCTGTTGATTTTTAGCGCCTTAGCTGTTATGTTTCGCGACTGTATTTGGACGGCCACGTTGGCCGTTGATGCCCATAGAGTGCTGGGGATTCCTCCGAAGGAGGTTCGGTGACTGTCAAGCCGCGCGCCAAGCGCCGTGCTGTTCGGCCGGCTCAGATTGCCAAGGCCGTTGATGAGGGACGTGAGTCGCTCGACCTGTACCTCGATGAGATCAGCCGGGTCCCGCTGCTGACCCGTGAGCAGGAAATGGAGCTCGCCCGCAAGGCCTTTCGGGGCAACGTGGCGGCACAGGAGAAGCTGGCGCGCCACAACGTTCGGTTTGTGGTCTCGGTCGCCAAGAAGTTCCAGAACCGCGGGGTGCCGCTGGTCGACCTGATCGGCGAGGGCAACCTCGGCCTCATGACGGCCGCCCGCAAGTTCGATCCGGATCGCGGCGTCAAGTTCATCTCGTACGCGGTGTGGTGGATCCGTCAGGCCGTCCAGGCGGCCATCGCCCGGCACGGCCGGCCGGTCCGGGTGCCGCTCAACCGTACCGCCGACCTCAGCCGCCTCGGCCGCACCACCACGCTCCTCAAGGAGCGGCTCGGCCGGATGCCGACCACCGAGGAGCTGGCCCGCGCCACCGGCCTCACGCCGGAAGCGGTCCGCAGCCTCAGCGCCCTCAACACCGAGGCGGTGCGACTCGACCACCCCACCCGCGATGGCGACGGCAACGAGCGGATGGAACGGTTTGCCATGGCGGAACAGGAAGGCACCGATTCCGCCACGATGACCAACAGCCAGACCAGCGACATCGAATCGGCGCTGGCCGTGCTGCCGCCCCGGGACGCCAAGGTCCTCCGCCTCTATTTCGGCCTGGACGACGGCAACAGCCGGACGCTCGAGGAAATCGGCCGGATGATGGGTGTCACCCGCGAGCGGATTCGTCAGCTCCGGGACCGCGCGCTGCTCAAGCTGCGCGAGGGCGAAACCGGCGAGCGGCTGCGGGATCTGGTGGCGTAGACTCGGCCGATCCACGGCAAACAAAGCGACCCCCCGGATTTCCGGGGGGTCGCCTTGCATTCAGCCCCACTGCCCCGCCTGCTACGCCTCCGCGGCGAACTTCCGCAGCACCCGCTGCAGGATGCCCCCGTGCCGGTAGTAGTCGACTTCGACGTCGCTGTTGAGCCGGACCACCGCCTTGAACGTCACGGTCGAGCCGTCCTCCCGCTTCGCCACGACATCCACCGTGCCGCCGGGGGTCAGTCCCTTGGCGATGCCGGTAATGGTGAAGGTCTCGCGGCCGGTGAGCTTGAGCGTGTCGCGGGTCTCCCCCGGCTGGTAGGTCAACGGCAGCACCCCCATGCCCACGAGATTGCTCCGGTGGATCCGCTCGTAGCTCTCGGCGATGACCGCCTTCACCCCGAGCAGCAGCGTCCCCTTCGCGGCCCAGTCCCGGCTGGACCCGGTGCCGTATTCCTTGCCGCTCAGCACGACCAGCGGCGTGTCGTCGGCGATGTACCGCATGGCGGCGTCGTAGATCGAGGTGACCTCGCCGCTCGGGAAGTGCACCGTCCAGTTCCCTTCCTTCTCGGGCACCAGTGCGTTCTTGATGCGGACGTTGCCGAAGGTGCCGCGCATCATCACTTCGTGGTTGCCGCGCCGGGCTCCAAAGGTGTTCCAGTCGGGCTGCTCCACCCCGTGCTCCCGGAGGTACCTGGCGGCCGGACCATTCTTGGGGATGGCGCCGGCGGGGGAGATGTGATCGGTGGTGACCGAGTCGCCGAGGACGGCCAGGGCCCGGGCGCCCTGAATGTCCTGCAGCTCCGCTGGTTCTGCGGGCAGCTGCTGGAAGAAGGGCGGAAGCTGCACGTAGGTGCTCTCAGTGTCCCAGGCGTAGCGGCTCCCCGTCGGCACTTCCAGATCCTTCCACTCCTGGTCTCCCTCGAACACCTTGGCGTACTCGTGCTTGAACAAATCGGGGGTGAGTGCGGTGGAAATCGCCTCGGCGATCTCGGCCGAAGTGGGCCAGATATCCCGGAGGAAGACTGGTTCGCCCGCGTCGGAGATCCCCAGGGGTTCGCTGGTCAGGTCGACGTCCACGCGGCCGATCAGGGCAAACGCCACCACCAGCATCGGGGAGGCCAGGTAGTTGGCGCGCACCAGCGGGTGGACGCGGGCCTCGAAGTTCCGGTTGCCGGACAGGACTGCCGCGACCACCAGCGAGTGCTCCTCGATGGCACGGGCCACCGGTTCCGCCAGTGGACCGCTGTTGCCGATGCAGGTGGTGCAGCCGTAGCCCACGGTCTGGAAGCCGAGCTGGTCGAGGAAGGGCGCCAGGCCGGCATCGCGCAGGTAGTCGGTGACGACCCGTGAGCCGGGGGCGAGGCTGGTCTTGACCCAGGGGCGGCTCCGGAGCCCCAACGCCACGGCCTTCTTGGCGACCAGACCGGCGCCGATCATGACGGATGGGTTCGACGTGTTGGTGCAGGAGGTGATGGCGGCAATGACCACGGCGCCATCGCGTAACTCGTGTTCCTCTCCATCGATATGGCACCGGACACTCGGCGCGGCCACGGCCTGGGTCTGACTGCCCCCTTCGGCGGCCCAGCGACCCGCCTCAGTGGCCGCCAACTCTCGGCGCGGTGCCGGCACGGTCGGCTGCATCAGCAGTGGCAGGCTGACGGCAAAGCTCTTCCGGAGGGTGCGGAGCGGCACCATGTCCTGCGGACGCTTCGGTCCGGCCAGGCTCGGCTCGATCGTCGAGAGGTCGAGTTCGATGGTGCTGGTGAACTCCGGATCCGGGGTGGCGTCGGTTCGGAAGAGCCCCTGCTCCTTGGTGTACCGCTCCACGAGGTCGACTGACGCCTTGCTGCGGCCGGTGCGCTGCAGGTAGCGGAGCGTCTCGTCGTCGATGGGAAAGAAGCCGACCGTGGCGCCGTACTCGGGCGACATGTTGGCGAGGGTGGCGCGATCGGCCAGCCCGAGTCCGGAGAGCCCGGGTCCGTAGTATTCGACAAACTTGTCCACCACGCCCTTGGCGCGGAGCATCTGGGTCACGCGGAGCACAAGGTCGGTCGCGGTGGTCCCGGCGGGGAGGGAGCCGGTGAGCTTCATGCCGACGACATCCGGCACCAGCATGAAGTACGGCTGGCCCAGCATGACCGCTTCCGCCTCGATGCCGCCAACACCCCAGCCGACGACGCCGAGCCCGTTGATCATCGTGGTGTGGGAGTCGGTGCCGACGAGGGTGTCGGGGTAGGCCGTCAGCAGGCCGTGCTGTTCCCGCAGCTGGATGGCCGGGGAGAGGTGCTCGAGGTTGACCTGGTGGACGATGCCCATGCCCGGCGGCACCACGCGGAAATTGCGGAAGGCGCGCTGGGCAAACTTGAGCAGCTGATAGCGCTCGGTGTTCCGGCCGAATTCCATGGCAACGTTCAGCCGGAAGGCGTCCGGGGTGCCGTAGTGATCGACCTGGACCGAGTGGTCGATGACGAGGTCACATGGCACGACCGGGTTGATGCGATCGGGATCGCCACCCATTTCCGCCATGGCGTCGCGCATCGCGGCGAGGTCCACGACACACGGCACGCCGGTAAAGTCCTGGAGGACCACCCGGGCCGGCATGAAGGGAAATTCCGGGCGATCGGCCTGTGAGGCCTTCCAGCCGGCGAGCAGCTTGACGTGCTCCTCGGTGGCGACGCCCTGGCCGCACCACCGGAGTGCGTTCTCCAGGAGGACGCGCACGGAGAACGGGAGGCGGTCGAGGTCGCCGACCCCTTGCCGTGCAAGCTCGGGGAGGCGATAGATCGTAGTCGGCTGAGATTGGCCCGCCAGGGTGCCGCGGGCGCCGAAGGGATTGGTCTTGGGAGTGGTCATGAGTGTGTCCGGACGTTGCAGTTCATCGAGCGAGCGAAGTGACCATGAATAATATCACCCCCTCCGGGCCGGAGACGAAACGCGCTCCCCATGCGATCACCCGGCGGGACGACGGGCTCTGGTTCGAGTGGGTCAGCGGCGAACGGGAGCGCAGGGTCCCGGCCCGCGCCCTCCGGCTCTCCTGCCCCTGCGCGATGTGTGTCGAGGAGATGTCTGGTCGACCCCTCCTCGATCCGGCCACGGTGCCGGCCGATGTCACCCCGACGGCAATTCACCTCGTCGGGGCCTACGGGCTTCGGGTCACCTGGAGCGACGGCCATTCGACCGGGATCTTCCCCTGGCATCGGCTCGAGGCGCTCTGCGAATGAGGCCGGTCCGGCCGGGTATGGCGTCAGACCTCCACGGGTGCTATTGTCGATTTTGATTGCCCTGGCTCCTCCCCCAGGAGACCTCACCACCGGGTGGATGTTCATGATCGCAGGCCGTCGCTACTGGATTCTCATCTGGTACGGATTCCTCCTCATCGGGGTGGCGGGTGCCTTGGCCTCGTTCTATTGGGGCCGGCGCAATCCCGGACGGAACGTGGACGAGATCCTCCGTGCGGTGGCGACCATCCTGCTCTCCGTCGGGATGCTGCTCCTGCTCTACGGGGTCGCGACACTCGCCGGCCGGATACTGCTCGGGGTGGCGGTGGCGCTCTTCTTCGGGGCGTTCTGGGTGGGGCGGGCGCCACGGCGGCGGGCCCCGCCTGGTTCGGGGCACCCGCGAGGCTTCTGAGCTCGCTCACACCCCGGCCCGGCCGGGGTTATTCTTTTTGGTCACTTCCCCTCGGGAATCCATGCGAATGCGACTTGTCGTGACGGCGTGCCTGGCCGCCCTCGTCTTCGGCGTTGTTCCAGCTCAGGCCCAAGTCGGTCCCGCCTCCACGGGCGGCGCCGTCGCGGCGGAGCACGCCCGACGGATGCTGGGCCACAACAAGCGCGTGCTGGTCATCGGGGCGCACCCCGACGACGAGGATACCGACCTCATCACCGTCCTGGTGCGCGGCGAGGGGGCGGTGACGGCCTACCTCTCACTCAACCGCGGTGAGGGGGGACAGAATCTCATCGGTCCCGAGCTCGGCGAGGCCCTGGGTCTGCTGAGGACCGAGGAACTGCTCAGCGCCCGCTCCCTAGACGGTGGACGCCAGTACTTCACGCGGGCCTACGATTTCGGGTACTCCAAGAACCTCGAAGACACCTGGGCCCACTGGCCCCGGGACTCCATCCTGAAGGATGTGGTCCGGGTCATCCGCCAGTTCCAGCCCCAGATCATCGTGTCGGTCTTCAGCGGCACACCGGAGGACGGCCACGGCCAGCACCAGGCGGCGGGATGGGCGGCGCACACGGCATTCGACGCCGCCGCCGACCCGAGTCGCTTTCCGGAACTGGCGACGGAGGAAGGGCTCCAGCCCTGGCGGGTGGAAAAGCTTTTTCGTGCGACCCGGTTCACGCCGGCCCCCGTGATGGACACCATCCAGACCGGCGGGCTCGACCCGGCCGTCGGTCAGTCCTATCACCAGATCGCCATGGCCAGCCGCAGCCGGCACCGCTCCCAGGACATGGGCACGCTCCAGCTCCCGGGCCCGGCCTCGACGCGGGTCGCGCTTGTCACCGACCGGACCGGCCGCGGCAGCGCCTTCTGGGCCGGAATCGACACCACCCTCGCAACCTCCGCAGTCGCCGCTCAGACGGCGGCGTCACATGACCAGCGTGCCTTTGGGGCCGTCGCCCGTGCCAACGAGAAGGGCATCATCCTGGATGCCGTCGCGAACTCCGCCGATCTCATTCCTGGCCAGCTGGTGGAAGTCACGCTCTACCTCTGGAATGCCGGCCGTGACCCGCTCCGCGCGACGCTGGATGTCGCCGGGGACGGCGTGCGCCGGGCCGCGAGCCCCGTGACGGTGCTTCCCGGGGCCATGGCGACGGTGGTGGACACGGTCCGGCTGCCGGCCTCGGCCACGACCGAGCCGTACTTCCTTCGGCTGCCACGCAGCGGCGCGATGTATCAGTGGGGGAACTCCCCCGATCGCGGCGCTCCCGCGTCACCACCGCTGCTGACCGCCGTGGCGGTGCTCGCAGGAGGCGATTCGCTGACGCGGGAGGTGACGTACCGATGGGCCGACCCGGCGTATGGCGAGCGGCGGCAGCGGCTGCTGGTGGTGCCGCGCGTGGGGGTCCGGCTGGACCGCGCCGTCGTCGTGTGGCCGCTCGCGTCGCGCGATGCCCGGAGGGTCACGGTGACCCTCACCCATTCCACGTCGGACACCACCGCTGGAGAGGTGCGGTTGGAGGTCCCCGCCGGCTGGGTTGCACCGGCGCCTCAGTCCTTCCGGCTGACGCGCAAGGGGGAGGAGGCGTCGTTCAGCTTCGCGCTGGTGCCGCCGCCGTCGCCGAGGACGGGCTCGTTCGAGATCCGGGCCATTGCGGTGTCGTCCTCCGGCGAGCGCTACACCGAGTCGAGCGAGATCATTTCCTATCCGCATATCGCGCGGCGGGGGATGAGCCGTCCGGCGGTCGGCACGGTCCAGGTCATGGACATCGCGGTGCCTCCGCTGCACGCCGTCGGCTATGTGCGCGGGGCAGCGGACGGGGTTCCCGAGGCGCTTGTGGGCCTCGGAGTGCCCGTGGTCGAATTGACGCCCGACTCGCTGGCGCGGGGTGACCTCTCGAAATTCGATGCGGTGGTGATCGGCAGCCGGGCGTACGAGACGGTGCCGGCGGTCAAGGAGTTCAACGCCCGCCTGCTGGCGTATGCGCGGGCCGGCGGCCTCCTCCTGGTGCAGTATCAGCAGTACGAGTTCTTTGGCGGAAGCTATGCGCCGTTCCCGATGACCGTCGGCGGGTCGTCGCTGGCGTCGATGCTGGCGGGAAAAGCGCCGAAGCGGAAGCCGGGGGACCGCCCCGACTCGCACGACCGGGTCACCGACGAATTCGCGCCGGTGCGCATAGTCGACCCGTCGAGCCCGGTGGTGCGCACGCCGAACGCCATCGGCCCGGCGGACTGGGATGACTGGGTGCAGGAGCGCGGATTGTACTTCGCGCGGGACTGGGCGCCGGAGTATCGGCCGGTGTTCTCCATGCACGATCCGGGGGATCCACCGCTCGAGGGGGGACTCCTCGTCGCGCCGGTCGGGAAGGGCACCTACGTGTATACCGGGATTGCTTTCTTCCGGGAGCTCCCGGCTGGTGTGCCCGGCGCCTACCGACTCTTCATGAACCTCTTGGCGCTGCGGCCGGCCGGGGCGCAGCCGTGACCGGTCGCGCGTGGATGATCGCGGCGGCCATCGGCGTCCTGGCGTGCGGCCGTGACACGCGCACGCCAGTCGTGGTCTACTCGCCGCACGGGCGGGACCAGCTGAAGCTCCTCGAAACCGCATTCGAGCGATGGCGGCCCGACATCGACATCAAGTGGCTCGACATGGGGAGCCAGGAAATCCTGGACCGGCTGCGGTTCGAGAAGGTCAATCCGCAGGCCGACGTCTGGTTCGGCGGTCCGACGACCATCTTCGACCGGGGGGTGAGCGACTCGCTCCTCGCGCCGTATCGCCCGGTGTGGGCCGGCTCCGTCGGGCCGGAGGGGGTCGGCCCCGACTCATTGTACTGGCCGGTGTATCGCACGCCGGTCATCATCGCGTTCAACGACCAGGCAGTGCGCCCGCCGGAGGCCCCGCAGGACTGGAACGACATCCTCGATCCGAGGTGGCGCGACCTGGTGCTGATCCGTGACCCGATGGCCAGCGGCACGATGCGCGCCATCTGGGGGTACATCATCGAGCGCAGCCTCCGGGAGACGGGGGACACGACCGAAGGGATGGCGTGGCTGCGCGCGCTCGACCGCAACACCAAGACCTACGCCCTGAACCCGGCCATCCTCGACCAGAAGCTGGCGCGGCAGGAGGGTGTCGTCACCCTCTGGGACCTTCCCGACATCCTGATCAGTCGGGGGAAAGGGATGCCGTTCGGGTATCTCTTCCCACGGAGTGGCACCGTCGTGATCGACGATGCCATCGGCCTCGTGGCGGGCTCGAAACACGCCGAGGCGGCGCAGGCGTTCATCGACTACGTGGGCGAAACCGAGGCGCTGTTGTTGGCGGCGCGGCAGGTGTACCGCCTCCCCGCGCGACAGGACCTGCCGCTGGATTCGCTTCCCGACTGGGTGGCCGAGGTGGATCGGACGATGAAGGTGGTACCGATGGACTGGCCGCTCCTGGCGCAGCAGGGGGCGGCCTGGATGAGCTACTGGGATCAGCATGTGCGGGGCACGGGGAAAGACCTGACGGACTGACGATTCCGGGCAAAGGAGTAGGAGTGGGATTTCTGGAACTGGCTGGGCTCACGAAGGCCTTTGAGGGGCGCAACGCGGTGGATGGGCTCTCGCTCACGCTGGAGCGTGGCGAGGTGCTGGCGCTGTTGGGGCCGAGTGGGAGCGGGAAGACGACGACGCTGCGCCTGCTGGCCGGGTTCGAGGCGCCTGACGCCGGCCGAGTGGTGCTCGAGGGGCGTGACGTCACGGGGCTGACGCCGGTCGCGCGGCGGTTCGGGATGGTGTTCCAGCACTACGCGCTCTTCCCGCACCTCGATGTCGGCGCCAACGTGGCGTTTGGCCTGGAGAGTCGCGGGGTACGCGGCGCCGAACTCGCCCGCCGAGTCGAGGAGGCGCTGGCGCTGGTGGACATGGCCGGGTTCGAGCGGCGACCGGTGGCCAATCTCTCGGGCGGACAGCAGCAGCGGGTGGCGCTGGCGCGCGCCCTCGCTCCCGAGCCCAGCGTGCTGCTGCTCGACGAGCCGCTCTCGAACCTCGATCCTGCGCTTCGTGAGCGCACCAGGCGTGAACTCCGCACCCTGGTGCACCGGCTCGGCATCACCGCGGTCGTGGTCACGCACGAACAGGAGGACGCGTTCGATCTTGGCGACCGGATCGCGCTGCTCCGCAACGGCCACCTCGAGCAGATCGGCACCGCCGACGAACTGTATGCGCTGCCTGCCACGTCGTTTGTCGCGGCGTTCATCGGCCGGGCGAGCGAGGTGCCCGCGACGGTGGTTTCCGAGCGGGAGGCTCGGGTGGAGGACCGCACCTGGCCGGCCCGCTGGGCCGGGACCGGGAATGCCACGCCCGGCGCCGCGGCCCGGTTGCTGGCCCGCCCGGAGGGGATGCGGATTACCACGCCGGACGCCGGCCGGGTGACCGGTGTCGTCACGAACCGGCGCTTCACCGGCGCCGTCGCCTACTTCCTGGTCGAGACTTCCACGGGCCTGACGCTGGAAGTCGCGGGGGCGCCCGCCGCCGCCCGTGAGGGGGAGACCGTCGGCGTCGAGCCGACGGGGACCGGCCTCCACCTCTATCCGGCGGCGGGATGACCTCCACGCGTCGCGCAGGGTGGCTTGGCTGGCTGCTGGTGGCCGTGCTGGTCTGGCTGGTGGCCTATCCGCTCGCCCTGGTGCTCATCGAGGGTGTGCGCAACTCCACCGGGTGGACTCTCGACGAAATCCGGCGGTTTGCCGGGCGATCGACCGAGTGGCAGGCGCTCTGGGCCAGCCTCTGGCTCTCCCTGGCCAGCGTCGTGCTGGCGGGCGCCATCGGGGTGCCCCTCGCGTTTCTCTTTGAACGGGTGGACTTCCCCGGCCGCAAGCTGCTTGGGATGCTCGTCGCGCTGCCGGCCGTGCTTCCGCCGCTCGTCGGCGTCGTGGCGTTCCTGTTTCTCTACGGAGAAACAGGATTCATCGGGCGCTTCGTCCAGTACGTCTTTGCGCTTGAGAACCCGCCCTGGCGGCTCTCCGGGCCGGGCGCCATCCTGCTGGTGCACGCCTACTCGATGTATGTGTATTTCTATCTCTTTTGCCGCGCCGGGCTGTCGCGACTGGACGGCGCCATGCTGGAAGCGGCGTCTGCGCTGGGTGCGGGCCGCGGGCGGACGCTTTTCCGCGTGATCCTTCCCCACCTCCGGCCGGCGATCGCCGGCGCGGCGATCCTGACATTAATGACGTCGCTCGCTTCGTTCAGCGCCCCCTACATCTTCGGGGGCGGCTACCGGGTCATGACGACGCAGATTGTCTTCACCAGGCTGAACGGCGACGATCGCCTGGCGATGGTCGAGACTGCGGCGCTCATGCTGCTGGCCCTCGGCGCCCTGGCGCTCTTCCGGCGCGCCGACCCGGGAGGTTCGCTCGCCGGGGTGGGGAAGGGCACTGCCCCTTCGCTGGCCCGGGCCGGCAGCGCCCGTGCCCGCGCCGGCATCGCCGTGGCGGCGTGGGCGCTCGCCGTCCTCCTCCTGCTGCCACACCTGACGCTGTTGCTGGTGTCCTTTGTCCCCGTCGGCACCTGGACGACCGAGCCGTGGCCTCCGGCGTTCTCTCCCGGCAACTATGCGGCACTCTTCTCCGAACCGGAGCGGTTTCGCCCGCTCTTCAACAGTCTCTGGATGGCCACCGCGGCGACGTTGGCTGCCGTTGGGATTGCGCTCCTCTCGGGCTCCCTGGTGGTCCGCCGGAAGGTGTCCGCTGGTCGGCTCATCGAGGGGTTGCTCGGCATGCCCTGGGCGGTGCCGGGGACGGTCTTCGCGATCGCGCTGGCGGCGCTCTTCAGCATCCATTCGCCCCTGACGCTGCGCGCCGTGCTGGTGGGCACCGTCTGGATTCTGCCGCTCGCCTACCTGATCAGGAACCTGCCCATCGCCGGTCGAGCGGTGCTGGCAGGATTCCGGCAGTTGGACTCGTCGCTCGAGGAAGCGGCCGCCTCGCTTGGCGCCGGACGGATGCGTACCCTCCGCCGGGTCGTCCTGCCGGGCCTGGCTCCCGCGCTGGCGGCGGGCGCCACCCTAGCCTTTGTGACCTCGCTCGGCGACTTTGTGACCTCCATCATGCTTTACACCTACGACACCCGGCCGATTTCCCTCGAAATTCTCGGAAGCCTCCGACAGGGGGACCTGGGCGTCGCCGCGGCGTACGGTGTGCTGCTGATGATCGCGAGCGCCGTGGTGTTCGCGCTTGGGGCGCGAGGGGAGGCCAGGTCATGAGCGCGGTCCCCTCCCCACCGCTCGACCGGTCGGACCTGCGGAAGCTCCTCGTCCTGATCGCCGCGAGCGCGGTGGACATGATCGGCTTCGCGATCGTCCTGCCGCTGCTGCCGTTCTACGCGGAGAATCTCAATGCCAGCTACGCGACGATCGGCTGGATCATCGCGTCGTTCTCGATTGCCCAGCTGATTTCCGCGCCGCTCTGGGGCCGGGTCTCGGACCGCTACGGCCGGCGACCCGCGCTCCTCATCGGCCTGTCCGCCTCCGCCATTGCCTACGTGGCGTTTGGGCTCGCGAACACCGTGGCCTGGCTCTTTCTCTCCCGGATCATCCAGGGGGCGGGAGGCGGCACGACGGGCGTGGCACAGGCCTACGTGGCCGACTCGATTCCGGCGTCGGGGCGCGCCCGTGCGCTCGGCTGGCTGTCCGCCGCCACGTCGCTCGGGGTGATGATCGGTCCGGTCGTGGGCTCGCTGGCCGCGCACTGGGGTCGGGCTGCCCCGGATTCGTGGCCGCGGGGCTCTGTGTCGCGAACGTGATCTTTGCCTGGAAGTATCTGCCGGAGAGTCGTCGGCCCGGCGCCCACGCCCCGGCCCGGAAGCCGGTGTGGCACGCGGCGTGGCAGGTGTTCCGTCAGCCGGGCACCACGGTCGCCCGCCTGGTCTGGATCTACGCCGTCGGAATGCTCGGGTTCACTTGCCTGACCTCTGTCCTCCCGCTCTTCCTGGGGGCGGAGTTCGGCGTCACCGAGAAGACGATCGGGTACTTCTTCCTGTACGTCGGTGCGCTGTCCCTGATCATGCGTTCGATCTTCCTCGGCCCGATTGTCGACCGGATCGGGGAGGCGTGGGCCATGCGGCTGGGGGCCGCCTCGCTGATCATCGGGCTGTTGCTCTACCCGGCGGTCTCGAGCCTGATCGGGCTGGCCCTGATCATGCCCTTTGTGCCCATCGGAACCGCGCTATTATTTCCGTCAACCACGGCCCTCATGTCCCGGGCCGCCGAGAAATCTGAGCTTGGGACGGTCATGGGATCCGCACAGACCTTTGCCGGGATCGCGCGCGTGGTGGCGCCCATTCTGGCGACGCGAGCGTTCCAGGATTATGGTCACAACTGGCCCTTCTACATGGCAGCGGTCACGGTGGCCCTTGTCAGCATTTTGGCCTTCCGGCTTGGTCCGGTGGCCGAGCCCACTCCAGCAGGCGCCTGATGTCAGAGACTTCCGTTACCCTGCCCGTGCTCCCCGATTCGCCGGCGGCCTTCGCCGACGCCAGTTGGGCTGCCATCCTGCCCTGGTACGAGGCGCTGGCCACCGTCCCACTCGACGATGATTCCGTCGGCCCCTGGCTGGCGGCGTGGTCGCGACTGGAGGAGCTGGTCACCGAGGCGGCGGCCGAGGCGATGATCGCCTATACCGGCGACACCCGCGACGCCGCGAAGGAGGCCGCGCATCTTCGGTTTTCGGCGGAGATATTCCCGCAACTGGAAGAGCAGGGTGTCCGGCTGGCGCGACGGCTCCTCGACACCGGCTTCAACCGCCCCGACCTCGAGGTGGTCCTGAAGCGGTTCCGCGCCCAGATCGACATCTTTCGCGAGGACAACCTTCCACTCTTCAGCGAGCTGGAGGAGTTGTCCGCCAAGTACCAGCGCCTGACGGGCGGCATCACCGTGGAGTGGGAGGGCGAGACGCGGACACTGCCGCAGATCGGCCCGTTCCTGAAGAGCCCGGACCGGGCCATCCGGGAGCGTGCGTTCCGCACCATGGGCGCACCGTACATCGCGCTGCGCACGGAGCTGGCGGACCTCTTCACCGAGATGTACGAGCGCCGGCAACGGGTGGCCCGCAACTCGGGCTTTTCCGACTTCGAGGCCTACAGCTATGCCGCGAAGTGTCGCTTCGACTATACCCCGGACGACGTCACCCGCTTTCACGACGCCGTCGAGGCGGAGGTCGTGCCCGCAGTGGCGCGCATCCTCGCACGCCGGAAGGAGGCGCTCGGCCTCGATGTGCTCCGGCCCTGGGACCTGGATGTGGACCCGGCCGGGCGGCCGCCGCTCAGGCCGTTCAAGGACTCGGCCGAACTCGTCGAGAAGGCGTCGCGGGTCTTCCATGCCGTGGCCCCCGAACTCGGCGCCGAATTCGACCTCATGCGTGGCGAGCGGCTGCTGGATCTCGAGAGCCGCGCCGGCAAGGCCCCCGGCGGCTACTGCGAGACGCTGCACTTCCGGGGACGCCCCTTCATCCACATGAACGCGGTCGGCCTGCTCGACGACGTGAACACCCTCCTCCACGAGGCGGGTCACTCCTTCCATGCGTTCGCCTCGCATCGCCAGCCGCTGCTCTGGCAGCGCTATGTCGGGTCCGAATCCGCGGAATTGGCATCGATGTCGATGGAGCTGCTCGCCGCGCCCTACCTCGCGGAACCGGGAGGGATGGCCTCGCCCGACCAGCTGCGGCTGGCCCGCATCGAGCATCTGGAAGAGGTGCTGATGACCCTGGCGCACGTGGCGGCGGTGGATGCGTTTCAGCGCTGGATCTACACCAGCGGCCAGGGTGACAATGCCGCGGCGCGCGACGACGCGTGGCAGCGGCTCCGGGAGCGGTTCCAGACCGGCGTCGATTGGTCGGGGCTGGAGGATGAGCGCCTGGCGCGTTGGTATCGCCAACTGCACATCTTCCTCTACCCCTTCTACTACATCGAGTACGGGCTCGCCCAGCTCGGGGCGCTGCAGATCTGGCGCCGCAGCCGGACCGATCAGGCGGGGGCGGTCCGCGACTACCGGGAGGCGCTGGCGCTTGGCTGCACCGTCGGATTGCCGCAGATGTATGCCAGGGCGGGGGCCCGATTTGGGGCGGATCGGCAGCTGATCCGCGAACTGGTGACCCTGGTGGAGGAAGAACTGGCGGTCCTCCGGGAGTCGTGAGGGCTGTTGCTTAATGGCGTCCGCGGGGCAAGATTCCCCGCGTTCCCGTAGCGGCCCGGAGGTCGGGCCGTGAGTGTCCCAACAGTGGAGTGGCTTGGATGGCGAAAGAAGAAGGCATCGAGATGGAAGGGGTGGTGACGGAAGTCCTCCCCGATCGTAACTACCGGGTGTTGCTGGAGAACGGCCACTCGATCCTGGCGTACGCCGCCGGCAAGATGAGCAAGTTCAAGATCCGGGTGCTCGAGGGAGACCGGGTCAGCGTGGTCCTCTCGCCCTACGACCTGACCCGGGGCCGGGTGACCTACCGCCACAAGTAGCCTGGCGCACGCCACAGCCCCACCAACGACGCGGGCCGCTCCTGAGGAGCGGCCCGCTGACGTTTTGGTCACTGCCCGATGGAGCTAGACCTTGACGACGTTCTCGGCGGCGGGGCCCTTTGCACCCTGCACGATATCGAACTCGACCTTGTCGCCTTCGGCCAGGCTGCGGAAGCCCTCGGCCGAAATTGCCGTGTGGTGGACGAAGCAGTCCTTCTCGCCGCTCTCGGGGGTGATGAAGCCGAAGCCCTTCGCGTCGTTGAACCACTTCACGGTGCCGGTTGTACGTGCCATGAGTCCTAACTCCAGTGTGGTGTGTCCATAACGCCCGGACAGGATGTCCCGGGCGGCTTGCCGGTGTGGCCCGGACAATTTCCGGCAAAATCCCGGTCAAGTCAAGAGGAGCCGCCCGAGCCGCCGCCCCGCCACCAGCGCGCCGCCGCCCTCGCCCATTCGCCGCTGCGCTCCCGGACCTTGCGCCCCATGGCCCGCTGCAGGGCCTGCAGGAACTCGGCAGCCGAGGGGTACCGCGCCTCGACCTCGTTGCGCATCGCGCGCTGGAGGACCTGTTCGAGCGCCTCCGGCACGTCCGGCCGCCTGGCGCGCAGGTCGGGGAACCGGTCGGCGGTCTGGCGCGCGAGGACCTGCTCCGGCGTCCCGCCGGGAAACGGGGTTTCTCCCATCAGGACGAAATAGGCCACGGCCGCCAGGCTGTAGAAATCGCTCCGCTGGTCCACGCGCTCACCCAGGAGCTGTTCGGGGCTGGCGAACTGTGGCGTGCCGCTCTGGCTGGTGGCGCCGCCGAACTTCCCCTCGCCGCGCAGGGCGAGGGCCAGGCCGAAGTCGGTGATGCGCAGCGTCCCGTCCGGGGCCAGGAGGAGGTTCTCCGGCTTGATGTCGCGGTGCACCAGCCCTGCGCCGTGGGCGTGCGCGAGGGCGAGCAGCGCCTGGTGCAGCATCTGGAGGACCAGGTCGAGGGGCAAGGGGCCCTCCCGGTCCACCAACTGCGCCAGGTTCGGGCCTCGCACGTATTCCATGGTGTACCAGAGCAGCCCCGCGCGGCCGCCGATGTCGTAGATGTCCACGATGTTCGGGTGATGAAGGCGCGCCGCGAGCTGCGCTTCGCGCCGGAACCGTTCGACGACCGGCGCCTCGGCGGTCAGGTACGGGTGGAGCACCTTCAGCGCGACCTCGCGCTCCAGGTGGAGGTCGCGCACCCGATAGACCCGGCCAAACCCGCCCGCCCCCAGTGCCTCGAACAGCTCGTAGTCGTCGCCGAGTGCCCGACGGAGGCGCTTTTCCCAGTGTTCGGTGTCCTGGAGCGGCGCGATCTCGCCGGGCGAGACGGCAGGACTCTCGTAGGTCCCGGCGTCCGAGGCGAAGTCCTCGAGCATTTCGGCGGGCGTGAGGTAGCGATCGTCGGGCGCGGCGCGCAGCGCCCGCAGCAGGATGCGGTCGAACGCCTTCGGAGACGTCGGGCGCAGCAGGGAGGGGCGCTCCACCGCCCGCGGGTCGAGCGGTGGCTCCCGGCCGGTGATGGCGTAGTAGATGATCGCCCCGGCCGTGAAGACGTCGCTGGCGGGATCGCCGCGCCCGCCCTCCCGCAGTTCCGGCGCCATGAACTCGAGCCCGGTGGGCTGGTGCCCCGCCGGGATCGTCGACAGGGTATAGCTGCAGTATCGGAGGTCGGTCACGGTGCCCCGGCCGGTGGGGCCGAGGAGGAGCGACGCCGGGACGATGCGCCGGACGATGATGCCACGGCTGTGCGCGTGGTCGAGTGCCGCGAGGATGTCCCTGGCCAGCGCGTGCACGGTGGGAATCGGCCGTGGTCCGCGCTGCAGCGCGTCGAGGGCGCTCTCTCCGTCGATCCAGCTGCCGGTGCGGTAGGCAAGATCGCCGATGATCCCCGCGTCGTAGGCATGCCGGATGGCGGGGTGGTCCAGCTGTGCGAGCGCCTCTGCCTCGCTCAGGAACCAGGCGCGGACGATGCTGTCCGGATACATGTTGACCCGCAGGCTCACCCGCCGCTTGAGCGTGAGGTCATACGCCTGGAAGAGCACCCGCTCGCGGGAGGCGGCCACCATGTGATCGAGACGGTAGCGGTGCCCCAGCGCCGCCCGGGTGCGTTCGGTGTACAGACCGGGGTCGGTCAGCGCCATGAGGTCGAGTGCCTGGGAGTCAGTGGAATGCCCGCCGTCGATCGACGCGGACGGCATGCACCCCGGGTTCTGCGCTGCACCAGGTGCGGCCATGGTCCGGCGACCGGTCGACAAAATAGAGCGAGCATGGCTCCGCGCGGCAGCGGTGCACGCGGACCGCCGGATCGGAAAGCGTGTGGGCGGCGCTTCCTGCAATGGCTTCGAGGGCGGTGGCGGTACGAAGCGGTGCGAAGCCCAGGTGCCAGGCTCCACCCACGCGTGTCAGCTGCTGACGCCCCGCCGTCCGGGAGAGGACCTGGTTGATTTCATGGATGGCGGCGGCCGGGGGCTGGCGGTCCACCGAGAGCGCGGCGGCGACCGTCAGGAGGCGGGCGCGGAAGGCGAGGACCTGCTCGAACGGGAGGTCCTCGGCGTCGGAGCCGAGCTTTTCCGCCTTGGTCCAGCGATGGTATGCGGAGGCGTCGCCGAGCCCGTCGGGTGGGTCAGCCTCCCGGCCACGCGCGGTGTTGATGAAGTCGATCCAGACCGCGTCACCAAGCAGGATGAATTCGGGATCGGACAGGGTTGCCTCCCGTCGGCTCAGAAGTCGCCGGCGACCTCGGCACGGTTTCCGCCGGCGCGCTTGGCCTTGTACATCGCGGCGTCGGCGGCGGCCATCAGGCTGCTCACGGTGGTGCCGTGGCCCGGCGCGGCGGCGACCCCGATGCTGACCGTGACCGGGCGCCCCAGCCCGAGTGCCGCGAGCTCGGCAAGCCCAGCCTGCACACGCCCGACCAGCACCATCGCCTCTCGTGGGGAGGTCATCGGGAGCATGACGAGGAATTCGTCACCGCCAAGCCGACCGACCACGTCGGGCTGACGGCACTGCTGCTTGAGGAGCAGTCCGACCGCCCGGAGCAGGTCGTCGCCGGCGGCGTGCCCGCCGTTGTCGTTGACGAGCTTGAAGTTGTCGAGATCGAGCAGGATGACCGTGGTGTCGAGCTTGTGGCGCGTCGAGCGGGCGAGCTCGGCTCCGAGTCGCTCCTCGAGGGCCCGCCGATTCATCAGCGCCGTGAGTTCGTCGGTGTTGGCCGCGGTCTGCAGCTGCTCGACGAGGTGGGCGTTCTTCAGGGCGATCGCGGCGGCAAAGGAGAGGGTTCCCGCGAGGTCGAGTTCGGCTGGTCCGTACTCGCGGTCATTGAGGCGGGGGCCCAGCAGCAGGACGGCAAGCCGTTCGGTGCCGGCGTCGAGGGTCACCACGAGTTCCGTCGTCGGAGGCGCCAGCGCGGCGACCGCGATCTCCTGGCCGCCGATGGCTCCCGCCCCCGTGGGCAACACCGTGTCGAGCAGCGCGCGGGAAATGGGTGCGGGCCGAATCCGGTCGTCGAGCGACCGGAAGATCCTGGGCTCGTACACGTCTCCCGTCGGGCGCAGCAGGCAAGCCCACCACGTGAAAAACACTTCCGCCATGAAATCGAGGATCAGCTGCTCGGTTTCCGCCGACGAATGGACGGAGCTGAGCAGCCGGGCCACCTGGCGGAGGGCGCGGAGCTGGAAGGTGGCGTCATCGAGCGCCGATTGACGCTCCAGCAGCACGCTGCGCAGCTCCACGACCACCGACAGCCCGTGCGCCAGCGGCAGCGCCACCGCACGCAGCCGCGCAGCCAGGTCCGGTCCGGCGCTGATGACCACTTCGGTGTCGCCGCTCCGGATCTTGGCGACGGTCACCGCCGTGTCGAGCGCATCCCGCGGCCCAATGCGCGGCACGGGCCCGAGCGGCGTGGAGATGTCGAACCAGATGTCGGTGGAGTTGAAGCGACCAACCAGGGCATCACGGCAGCGCTCAAACAGCTCCGCGTCGCTGCGGGAGAGTCGGCAGGCTGCCGCGAACGCGCTGGGGAGCGTACCAAGCGCAGATGCAGCGACGGATTGATCCATCCCCAATTATACCGGGAAGACGCTCCGACCGCCAAGGCGACGTGACCGCGGTCACGTCCACCGTCAGCGGTCGATCTGCAGCAGGACGGCGAGTTCCCGGGTCATGGCGTTCAATTCATCGAGCATGCCTCGATTGTGCCACTCGCGGCGGGAGTCGAGGTGATCGGCGATGGCGCCGAACCACCAGAGCGTGTCGCTCGGGGACGCGTCGGGATCGGCGTGCAGGTATTCGGCCCCCAGCCGGCGCACCACGCGGATGGCCGCGCCGCAGTTGTGCAGTTCGTCGGCGGCGCAGATGTCGAGCCCGCGCGGTTCCGCGTCCGCAATCTGGATCAGGAACTCGCGCTTGCAGGTACGCCACGCGCGCAGGCGGCCGAGGGCATCGTGCCGGGGCTCGAGGACGTCGCAGGCGGTGGCCACCACGACCGGCCCGAACTTCTCGAGCACCTTCGCCTCGAGCTCCTCCCGCTCGTGCGGGGCCGCTTCCTCGAGGACGCGGTGCAGGATGCCGGCAACCACGGTCAGGTCCTCGCAGCCGTAACGCGCGAGGATGATGGCGATGTTGGCGGGATGCGCCAGGTAGGCCATGGTTCGGTCCGGCCCCTGGACGGTGCCGTAGTGCTTGGCGGCGAAGGCCAGCGCGTGGTTGATGCGATCCGAGTATCCGTGCATGGGACCCTGTGGGTGGGAGTCAGGGAAGTCCGATGAGTTTGTGCGTCTGCAGGCTCAGGCGCCATGATGGATGCGCAAGGCAGTAGGCAGCGGCCTGGGCGGTGTGTTCCCGGCGTCGTGGCCCGTCCATCGGCTGCAGGAAGCGATGCGTGAATTCGAGGGCCTCGAAGGCGTCGGGCGGCGCATCGGGTTGGGGAAAGACCAGCTTCAATTCGTCGCCACGCCGCAGCTGTACGGGCGCCCCGGCCTTGGGGCTGACGCAAATCCAGTCGAGCCCCGGTGGAGCCGCCTGCGTTCCGTTGGTTTCCACCGCCACCACGAATCCCGCCGCATGCAGGGCGTCCACCGCCGCGGCATCGAGCTGCAAGAGCGGCTCACCCCCGGTGCAGACGACGTAGGGAATGCCATCCCCCGGAGCGGCGGGCCAGGCGGCGGCGACCGCCGCCGCGAGTGCTGTCGGCGTCGTGAAGCGTCCGCCGCCGGGCCCGTCCGTTCCGACAAAATCGGTGTCGCAGAAGTTGCAGGTGGCGCTGGCGCGGTCCGCCTCGCGGCCGCTCCAGAGATTGCAGCCGGCAAACCGGCAGAACACCGCCGGCCGCCCGGCGTGAGCGCCCTCACCCTGCAGCGTGTAGAAGATTTCCTTGACGGCGTAGCTCATGCCGGGAGGTACCGGGCGGGATCAGGCTGCCCGACTGCCCGGAAGCCCTCGAGTCGGAGCTGGCAGGCGTCGCATCGGCCGCACGACACGCCGTCCGGCGCGGGATCGTAGCAGCTCAGTGTCATCCCGAAGTCGACGCCCAGCTCGAGTCCGCGGGCGATGATGTCCGCCTTGCTCATCGCGAGCAGCGGGGCGTGAATCGACATCCGCCGGCCCTCGACGCCTGCCCGCGTGGCCAGGTTGGCCATCCGCTCGAACGCCTCCACGAATGCCGGCCGGCAGTCAGGGTAGCCGCTGTAATCCACGGCGTTGATTCCAAGAAAGATGTCGGCGGCGCCCAGCACCTCGGCGCAGCCGAGGGCGTAGGAGAGGAAGATCGTGTTGCGAGCGGGGACATACGTGATCGGAATGCCGTCGGCGCGCGCCGCGGCGTCGCGGTCCTTGGGGACCGGAAGGTCGTCGGTGAGTGCGGACCCCCCGAACGCGCGCAGGTCGATCTCGATGATCCGGTGCGAGGCGGCACCGAGGTGACTAGCGACCGCGGCGGCGCTTGTCAGCTCGACGGCGTGACGCTGACCGTAGCGGAAGCTCAGGGCATGGCAGGCAAATCCCTCCGCACGGGCGACAGCCAGTGTCGTGGCGGAATCGAGACCTCCGCTCAGGAGGACGACGGCCGGGGGAGAGGGCATCCCGCAAAGATACCACGGGATTCAGCGGTCGAGGACTGCGCGCAGCGCCTCGGGGAGGGTAGGGTAGCGGAATTCGAAGCCGCCCTCGAGCAGTCGTGCGGGGGCCACCCGCTGGCTGGCGAGGAGGGCGGCATCGGCCATTTCGCCGAAGAGGAGCCGGAGGGCGAAGGCGGGCGCCGGCACCAGGGCGGGCCGGTGGAGCACCTCGCCGAGGCGGTCGGCGAAGTCGGTGTTGCGGACAGGGTTGGGCGAGACCGCATTGACCGGGCCGGTCATCCGCGCATCCTCGAGCGCCCGCAGGACGATCCGGACGGCATCTTCGATGGCGACCCAGCTCATCCACTGCCGCCCGTTCCCGATGGGGCCACCGGCCCCGAGCAGGAAGGGCTTCACCATCCGTGGCAGGGCGCCGCCATCTGCCGCCAGGATGATCCCGAAGCGGAGATTCACGACGCGGATGCCGGCGTCGCGGGCCGGTGCCGTCGCTGCCTCCCACTCCTTGCCGACCTCGGAAAGGAAGTCGGCGCCGAGCGAGCTGTCCTCGTTGAGGACCTCGTCGCCCCGGTTGCCGTAAATCCCGATGGCGGAGGCGGACACGAGCACCTCGGGCCGGGTGGGGAGGCTGGCGAGGGATTCCGACAGCAGGCGGGTGCCCAGGATCCGGCTGCTCCGGATGCGAGCCTTCTTGTCGGCGCTCCACCGGCCTTCGGCGATCGGCTCGCCGGCGAGGTGGACGGCCCCCGTGACGCCGGCGAGGGCATCGGTGTCGATGGTGCCGTTGGAGGGGGCCCACCGGACCTCGCCGGCGCCGGGGGCTCGGCGCACCAACGAACGGTGCCCCCACCCCGCGGCGGTCAGCGCTGGGAGCAGCGCGGATCCGAGCAGGCCGGAGGCACCTGAGATAACGACGGTTCTGGTCATCATCTCTATTATACGTCACATGCGGGACAAAGGTCCCGTGAGCGGTTACGAGACGGTGAAGGTGACCGCCATCCCATGGACGAAGTGCGGCGCCCCGTCAGCGGCAGGGACAAAACAGATCAGCCCGTAGGTGCCGGGTTCGAGAGTGGCGGTAAAGTTCTCCACCTGACCTGGGGCCATCCCGGCCACGCCGCCAACCGGAGCGCCGGGAGGCGGCCCCTGTTCCCCTCCTGCATACCAGGCTCCAACCTGTTCCGCCGTCATGCCCGGAGCCAGCTTGACCAGCACCGCCTCGTGTACCTCCTTGCCCTGGTTCGTCACGGTGAAGGTGTGGGTGCCCGCCGCGGGGGGCTGGGAGAAGGCGAAACTGTAGTCGAGCATGGTGAGCTGGATGTCGCCGGCGGGAAGCGCGGCCACCGGGCCGGTGGCGGGCTGGACCTCCATGCCCAGGACCATTCCCTTCGCCATGTGCGGGACGCCGTCCGGAGAAGGGATGAAGCAGACCACGGCATAGGTGCCGGGCTCGAGAACGAGGGTGGTGTTCGCCTCGCCGCCCGGGGGGGCGGCGTTCGGGCCGCCAACAGACACACCCCACGCCGGCGGAGGTCCCGCGGACTGGAGCGCGGTCATGTAGTCGCTCACGGTCTTGCCGTCCTCGAGGCGGATCAGGGTCGCGTGGTGAATCTCGGCCCCCTGGTTGACCAGTGTGAATGTGGTCAAGCCCGCGTGGACAGGGGCGGCTGGCAGCTGATAGCCGAAGTCAGTGGCGGTGATGGCGACTTCCTGCGGCGTGGCGGCGATGGGAGTCGTCGTCGCCGGGGCGGGTTCCTTGGTGCAGGCCGCGGCACTGAGACCCAGGAGCAGCAGGGGAACGAGACGCATACGAGTGGATTCTCCAAGGGGGTGGGTGGCAACGGGCCAACAGGGCCGGACCATGAGCGGCTTACTGACGGGCCAGCCGGCGCGTATGTTTCACGAATAGACTCCGTCTGGAGATACCACGTGATCCGTCTTCTCGCCAGAGGCGCCCTCGCCTCGCTGCTGACCGCCACTGGGCTCGCCGCCCAGGGATGGCAAGTCTCCCCCTTCCGCCCCCTCAACCTGCCGGGCCTCAACGAGTACCGTGCCGCCAGCGGTCGGCCGGGCCACGCCTACTGGCAGCAGCGGGTGGACTACCGGATCGATGCAACCCTGGACCCGGCGGCCAACGAGGTGCGTGGCCGGGAGGTGATCTCGTACCACAACCGCTCCCCGGACGCGCTGCCCTACCTGTGGATGCACCTGGAGCAGAACATGTGCGCGCCCGGGAGCGTCACCTCCCAGCTCGACCAGCCACCGCTCGTCTTCCTCGGCTCTACCTTCGACTTCTCCTGCCAGGGATTTGCGGGTGGGTTTGTGCTCGACACCGTGCTCGTGGCCGGCCGCCCGGTGACGCCCGTGGTGTACGGCACCACGATGCGGCTCGACCTGCCGGCGCCGATGGCCGCGGGCGCCGCGCTCGACATTGTCATCCGGTGGCGGTTCAAGGTGCCTGCCTTTGGCGGCGGCCGGATGGGTCGCGACGGCACGCTCTACGAGGTGGCGCAGTGGTATCCGCGCCTTGCGGTGTACGACGACCTCCGCGGCTGGAACCACGATCCGTATATCGGGGCAGGGGAGTTCTACCTCGAATACGGGCGGTTCGATGTCTCGTTGACCGTCCCCGCCGGCTATATCGTGGCCGCCACCGGCACGCTGCAAAACGCCGGCGAGGTCCTGACGGCCACTCAGCGCAAGCGCCTCGCCAAGGCGGCGACCTCGACCACGCCAATCGCGGTCATTTCCAAGGCCGAGGCCGGGAACCCTGGCCGCACTCGCCCCACGGCGACCGGCACCCTCACCTGGCGCTTCAGCGCCGACAGTGTGCGCGACTTCGCGTTCGCCGCGAGCCCCGACTTCCAGTGGGATGCGAGCGCCTGGGATGGGATTGCGATTCACACTCTCTACCGGCCCTCGGCCACGATCTGGGCTGAAGCCAACAGGATGACCAACGAGGCGCTGGCCTACTACAGTACCCAGTGGTTGCGGTACCCGTACCCGCAGTTCACCAGCATCGAGGGGCCGATCGAGGGGATGGAGTACCCGATGATCACCTTTGATCCCGCCGGCCCCAACCGGGAAGATGTGCATTGGGTGCTGGCGCACGAACTTGGGCACCAGTGGGTCCCGATGGTGGTCGGCTCCAACGAACGCCTCTATCCCTGGATGGACGAAGGGTTCAACACCTTCATCGACCTGGCCAACGCCGCGCGGTACTTCAAGGGCACCGCCTACGGCGACTCGATCGAAGTCCACCCCCTGCACCTCTATCCCGACCATGCCGGGCCGGGGGAGCAGCCGCTCGGCCTCCGGCCGGTGGAGGTGCAGGACCTCTTCTGGGCCGGCTACCAGAAGCCGGCGCTGATGCTGCAGCTCCTGCGGTACGAGGTGCTGGGCCCGCAACGGTTCGACGCCGCGTTCCGCCAGTATCTGGCCGCGTGGGCGTTCCGCCACCCGTCGCCGGCGGACTTCTTCCGCCTGATGCGTGACGCCTCCGGGATGGACCTCGACTGGTTCTGGCGGGAGTGGGTGCTGACGACCACGCAGCTCGACCAGGCGGTGGACAGCGTCGCGACCGAGAGCGGGGGCGTCACGGCGGTCAGGCTCGCCAGCCTCGGCACCATGGTCATGCCTGCGGAGCTGAAGCTCACCTTTGCCGACGGGTCCTCGGAGGTGGTACGGCTGCCGGTCGAAATGTGGAACCTGGGTCCACGCTTCACCTATCGCGTGCGCGGGAAACCCGCCGTCAGGAGTGCGGAACTCGACCCCCGGCATGCGCTGCCCGACGTGGACCGCGCCAACAACCGGTTTCCCCGGTGACCGGGCGGGACGCGGGCAACCTGGAAGCGTTCCTGCGCGAGGAGGGGGCCCCGGATGCCGTGGTGCGAGGCGGGCTCGAGGTGCTGCTCGCCGGGTGGGAGCGGACAGTCGCGGCCGTCGAGGAAGGCTATGGCGGGGACTACGAGGACTACCTCAGCGACCTGGATGGCCGCCAGCTGCTGGCCCAGGCACTCGAGCGGGTGACGAGAGACCAGGCGGCGCAATTCTCGGAGAAACTGGCCGAGCTCGACCGGCGGATCCGCGCCGTCACGGCACCGGTGGAGCGGTGCCTCTGGGGCAACATCGTGGCGGACGAGGAAGGATGGAGCCCGGAGGACAACTGGTGGTACTTCGTCAAACCGCTGCGCGGTCCCGAGGCCTTCCTCGCGGAGTTTCCGGCGGCCTAGACGCTCCGCTGCGGGAAGTGAATCCCCGCCTGGCGCACCAGCAGGACGTCCTTCACGTTGTCGCCGGTCAACAGGCCAACCAGGGTACCGCCCCGGTCAACGACCGGGAGCGCAGGGAGTCCACTCTGGACCAGGCGTTCCAGCGCAGCGTCGAACGGCAAGTCCAGCGGTAGCGGCACAATTCCTGGATCCATGGCCCGCTCGACGCTCGCCGCTGCTCCCAGCTGCGAGAGGCCGCGGATCAGTCCGTCGCGGGTCAACAGCCCTTCGATCTTTCCCCAGTTGTCGACCACGGGAAACTCGCCCTGCTCGCCGGCCAGGAGCGCGTCCACCGCCTGCTGCAGCGTGGCGTGCACCGGGAGGGCAACGAACTGGGTGATCATCAACTCCCGCACCGTCAGCCCGCGCCCCGCAGTGCGGGTCTCCACCGCGGCGCCCTCCGCGCCCGCGGCCAGATAGACGAAAATCGCGATGAGCACCAGCACGATGTTCGGCCCGAGTCCCCACCTGGAAAAGAACCCGAGGCCCCAGGCGCCCAGCACGATGGCGCCGCCCTGGCCCACGCGGGCCGCGATGCGGGTGGCCCGCTGCAGGCCCACGCGCATGGCGAGCAGCGCGCGCAGCATGCGGCCGCCATCCATTGGGAAGATCGGCAGGAGGTTGAAGAGGAGCAGCGCCACGTTGATCCAGAGGAGCTGCTGGGCGAGGCCAGGCTGCGAGGGATCGAGCTGCCCCGAATCGAGGGGCGCGCCGGCCAGCCGCAGTGCGGCGAAGATGAGCAGCGCGATGGCAAGGGTGACGGCAGGGCCGGCGGCGGCGATCAGCAGTTCCTGCCGCGGCTCCTCGGGCATCCGCTCGAGGCGGGCCAGCCCGCCGATCGGGAGGAGAATGACGTCGGGGGTCCGCACGCCGAAGCGTCGCGCCATCAGGATGTGCCCGAATTCGTGGAGCAGCACGCAGGTGAAGAGGCCCAAAAGGAAAATCACCGCCTGGACGGCCGCCGCCCGCCCGCCGTCGGCGTAGGCGGCGTAGCCCCACCACGCGACCAGCGCGAGGAAGGTGATGTGCACCTTGACGTCGGTGCCGTTGACCCGCCCGATTCGGAACGACCACTGCATGCCTGCTCCTGGTAACAAGTGACCCCGAAATCTCGCCCGGTCGGGCCCCCGGCGCGAGGCGTCGGGAATCTCGCGGGGGGCCGGTTCTTTCGGGGGGAGGCCGTGGGCATTAACATTGAGGCCGATTCCTCAGCAGGAGCACCGCGATTACGACCGTCACGCCGCCGAACGCCCCGCCCGCCAGTTGGACGTCCAAGGACGCCGAGAAGCTCTACAACATGCCGGGCTGGGGCCTGGGCTTCTTCCGGATCAATGCGGAGGGCCATGTCACGGTGCATGCCGATGGCGACCCCGCGCGCGGCCTCGACCTCTATCAACTGGCCATGGACCTCCAGGCGCAGGGTGTCGGGCTGCCGCTGCTGCTCCGCTTCTCCGACATCCTGCGTGCCCGCATCTCCCAGCTGGCCGAGGTGTTCAGCCGGGCCATCACGGAGTTCGGGTACACCGGGTCGTACACGACGGTGTATCCGATCAAGGTCAACCAGCAGCGCCACGTCGTGCAGGAAATCGTCGAATTCGGCGCCGCCCACGGCGTCGGCCTGGAGTGCGGCAGCAAGCCGGAGCTGCAGGCCGTCCTCGGCCTGCACGAAAGCACGCAGCACCTGATTGTCTGCAACGGCTACAAGGACGAGGAATTCATCCGGCTGGCCCTCATGGGACAGCGCCTGGGCCACCAGGTGTTCATCGTGGTGGAGCAGCTCCACGAACTGGACCTGTTGTTGTCGGTGGCCGACGAGATGGGGATCGTGCCGACCCTTGGCGTGCGCATCAAGCTGGCCACCGAAGGGTCGGGTCGCTGGGCCAAGAGCGGCGGGGAGAAGTCCAAGTTTGGCCTCAGCGCCGTGGAACTGATGCGGCTGCTGACCAAGCTCGATCGACTCGGCCGGAAGGACCTGCTCCGGCTGGTGCACTTCCACCTCGGCAGCCAGATCACCGACATCCGCCACGTGAAGGCCGGGCTGGAGGAGATCACCCGGTACTACGGCGAGATCCACGCGATGGGCTTCCAGCTGACCCACGTGGATGTCGGAGGGGGCCTCGGCGTGGACTACGACGGGTCGCGCTCGACCCGGCCCGCCAGCGTGAACTACACCATGCGGGAATACGCGAGCGACGTGGTGTACACCATCGGCACCGCCTGCCAGGAGCGGGACTTGCCGATGCCGCACCTGATCTCGGAGTCGGGTCGGGCGCTCACGGCGCACCACTCCCTGCTGCTGGTAAACGTGATCGATGTCGAGAGCCAGGTGGAGCCGGTGCCGCCCGTCCTCGGCGACGAGCCGCACGTGCTCCTCCGGGAGATGTCGGAAAACCTCGAAGGGTTGAGCATGGAGCGGCTCGACGAGGCGTTCCACGACGTCATCTTCGCCAAGGAACGGACCAACGAATACTTCGCGAGCGGCGTGTTCACGCTCCGGGACAAGGCCGACGCCGAGCAGCTGTATCTCTGCACGCTGACGGCCATGCAGCAGCTGCTCGGCGACGACCGCACCTCCCATCCCGAAATCACGGCCCACATCGACGCCACCCTGGTGGACCGGTACTTCTCCAACTTCTCGGTGTTCCAGTCCCTGCCGGACAACTGGGCCATCGACCAGCTCTTCCCGATCATGCCGATCCACCGGCTCAACGAGCGACCGACGCGCCGGGGCACGGTCCAGGACATCACCTGCGACTCCGACGGCGTCATCGACCGCTTCGCGGGGGGGCGCAAGGGCAAACCCTCGCTGGAGTTGCACGCCTGCGCCGACGGCGACGCCTATGTGCTCGGGTTTTTCCTGACCGGTGCGTACCAGGAGATCCTGGGCGACCTCCACAATCTCTTCGGTGACACCAACGCCGTGCACGTCCGCATGACGCCGCAGGGATACCAGGTGACCGACCTGGTGCACGGGGACACGGTGACCGAGGTCCTGAACTATGTCCAGTTCCACGCCTCCGACCTGCTGGCCACCTGGCGCCGTAAAGTGACCGCGGCCCGGGATCTCTCCCGGGCCGAGGCCAATTCCTTCATTGCGGATTATGTCGCCGGGCTCGAGGGATACACCTACCTCGAGGGCGAGGCTCGGCGCGAGTAGCGCCTACTTCCGCTTCTCGATCGGCAGGAACGGCCGGGATTCCGCCCCGGTGTAGATCTGCCGCGGGCGGGCAATTTTCTGCTCCCCGTCGGTGATCATCTCCTCCCACTGCGCCAGCCAGCCCGGCATCCGCCCGAGGGCAAAGAGCACCGTGAAGTAGTCGGTCGGGTAGCCCATCGCCTGGTAGATGAGCCCGGAGTAGAAGTCCACGTTCGGGTAGAGCTTCCGCTTGACGAAGTACTCGTCGGACAGCGCGATCCGCTCGAGTTCCACCGCGATTTCGAGCTTCGGATTCAGCCCCGTCTCCGCAAAGACCTCGTCTGCCACCCGCTTGATCAGCTTGGCCCGGGGGTCGTACGACTTGTAGACCCGGTGGCCGAAGCCCATCAGCCTTCCCTCGCCCGCCTTTACCCGCTCGATGAACGCCGGGATGTTCTTCTTCTCGCCAATTTCGTCGAGCATGCGGAGCACGGCCTCGTTGGCGCCACCGTGGAGGGGGCCGTAGAGGGCGGCGATGCCGGCGGAGATGGCCGAGAAGGGGTCGACGCCGGACGAGCCGACGCCGCGCACGGCGCTCGTCGAGCAGTTCTGCTCGTGGTCGGCGTGCAGGATCAGCAGGATCTCAAGCGCGCGCTGCAGCACCGGGTTCGGCTTGTGCTGGCCGCCGATGCTGAAGGTCATGTTGACGTAGTTGCCGATGTAGTCGAGATCGTTCCGCGGGAACTGGTACGGCAGTCCGCGCGTCTGCCGGAAGACGAACGCCGCCAGGGTCGGGATCTTGGCCATGAGCCGGACCCGCTGGACGTAGCGGTTTTCCGGGTCGTGGATGTTCTTGGCGTCGGGGTAGAAGGTCGAGAGCGCCCCGACCACGCCGAGCAGCATCCCCATGGGGTGGGCGTCGTACCGGAACCCCTCGAGGAACTTGATGATGTTGGTGTGGACGTAGGTGTGGTAGACGATGTCGTTCTGCCACTTGGCCAGCTGCGGTGCGGTGGGAAGCTCCCCCTCGGACAGCAGGTACGCCACCTCAAGGAAGCTGGCCTTGTCGGCGAGCTCCTCGATGGGGTAGCCGCGGTAGCGGAGGATGCCCCGATCGCCGTCGATGTACGTGATGGCGCTCTTGCAGGAGGCGGTGTTGGTGAAGGCCGGGTCGTAGGTCATCAACCCGAAATCCTCGTCCGACGTCTTGATCTGGCGCAGGTCCATGGCCCGCACGGTCCCGTCGGCGATTGGCAGCTCGTAGCTCTTGCCTGTTCGGTTGTCGATGACGCTCAGAGATTCGTTCGACACAGAGCGGTCCTTATGGTGAGAAGGTGTTGCGGTGACGGCTGGAAAATAGCCGGGAAGCAGGCCGGGGCAAAGCCGGTTACGTTTGTTGGCCGATGCCTTCCGCTCCTCTCACCATCGCCGAGCGCGCCCGCGGCGCCCTCCTCGGACACGCCGCCGGGAACGCGCTTGGTGTACCCACCGAGTTCCTTGGCAGCCCCGAGGCCATCCTGGCGGCATTTCCGGGTGGCGTGCGTGACATCATCCGGCGTGACACCCCCGAGAGTCCTTTCGACGACGACGTCGCCATGGCGCTCCTCCTCGCCGAGGAGCTCCTGACGGGTGATGTGGACCTGGAGCGCCTCGCCCAGCGCTGGATCTCCTGGCTCGACGCCGATGGCCGGGGGGCCGGCGTCTGGACCCGGACCGCCCTGAACCATATCCGGACCCACGGCTCCCCTCCCTCCGGCACCGGGGGGCGCGCGCCCAACGGCGCGGTCATGCGCGCCCTCCCGGTCGCCATCGCGACCCGCGGTTCACCGCGGAACCTCGTGGCGGGCACCTGGCACACCGCCGCGCTGACCCATCCCGACGACCGGTGCACCTGGGGGGCCGTGGCGGTCAACGTCGCCGCGGCAGAGCTGCTGGCGGGCCGCCGGGATTTCCTCGCCGACGTGATCGAAGTGCTGCGCGTCAACGAAGCCCCGGCAGAATTGATGGCCGCCATCCGCCGCGTGCCGCTCGAGCGGCGGGAGGAGCTTCCGATCCTTGGCGACCGGGCGTGGGATGCCGTCAGCTGCGTGGAAATTGCGCTCTGGGCGGCGTGGAATGAACCGAACCTCGAGTCGGCCCTGATTTGGCTTGCCAACGCCGGGGGCGACACCGACACCAACGCCGCCGTGGCGGGCGGACTGCTCGGCGCCCGGGACGGCGAGGCGGCGATTCCCGAACGGTGGATCGCGGCGCTTCCCGAGGTGGACCGGCTCCGGACGATTGCGACCGGGCTGGTCGGGGAAGCGTGAGCGGCCTCCTCTCGCGTTTCGGCTCCCCGTGCGATATATCTCCCTTCTACCCCCGAACCTCGTCCCCGAATCGGAAGGCCCAGATCGATGACACGACGATTCCTGATGCTCTTGACCCTCGCCGCCACTCCACTCGCCGCCCAGACGGTGGACACCACCGGCACCGGCGCCCTGATCGGCGAGGCGATGAACAAGTCGCAGGTGATGACGACCCTCGAGTTCCTCACCGACGTCATCGGCCCCCGGCTGACTGGTTCGGCGGCCATGAAGCAGGCCAACGACTGGACCGAGGCGCAGTTCAAGCTCTACGGCCTCTCCGCCACGCAGGAGTCGTATGAGTACGGTGTGACCTGGGAGCGGGGTCCGATCGCGTTCAAGATCGACGCGCCGTTTCCCCGCAACCTGACCGCGCACAGCTGGGCGTGGACCGCCGGGACCGGCGGCAAGACCCTGACCGGCCCCGTCGTCCTGGTGGATGCGTCGACTCCCGAGAGCCTCGCCGTGTACAAGGACAAGATCAAGGGCGCCTGGCTGATGCTCCGCCCCGCCGCCGACATCTGGAATCCGGACGGCCCCCCGATGACCGCGGCCGACTCCGCCGCCGCACAGGCGGAGCGCGAGGCGCGGATGGCCGCGTTCCGCGCCGGAGGCCGGGACACCACCGAGGCTGGACGCCAGGCGCGGCGCCAGTTTGCGGTGGACCGCAACTACCTGCTGAAGCAGTACGGTGCGCTCGGCGTCCTGACGGATGCCGGGAAGGAATACGGCCTCATGAACATGTCGGGTTCTCCCTACAGCGTGTCGCCGCTTCCGAACGTGGTCATTGCCCACGAAGACTACGCCGGGTTCAGCCGCCTCCTGGAGCACGGTGTCACGCCGAAGGTCTCCGGCCGGGTGGACAACACGCTGGGCACCAAGCCGGTGATGCAGTGGAACACCATCGGCGAGATCAAGGGCACGGAATGGCCTGATCAGGTCGTGATTCTCGGCGCCCACCTCGACAGCTGGGACCTTGGCACCGGGACGACCGACAACGCCACCGGCTCCATGGTGGTGATGGAGGCCGCCCGGGTCATCATGGCGAGCGGGCTCAAGCCGAAGCGGACCATGCGCTTCATCCTCTTCAGTGGCGAAGAGGAGGGGTTGCTCGGCTCGGCGGCCTACGCGGCCCAGCACGCCGCCGAGGCGGACAAGATCCAGGCGGTCCTGGTGCTCGACAACGGGACCGGCATGATCACCGGCATGGCGTTGCAGGGCCGCAACCAGGATGCCCAGCTCTGGACCGACCTGCTCGCGCCTGTCGCGTCGCTCGGGGCGGACAAGGTGCGCGAGGGGAACAAGGGGGGCACCGACCACCTCTCGTTCATCCCCTACGGGGTGCCCGGCTGGAACTACGACCAGGAATCCCGCGGGTACAACCACACCCACCATTCGCAGATCGATACCTACGATCACGCGGTGCCGGGCGACCTGCGCCAGGCGTCGGCGGTGATGGCGGTGACGGCGTTCGAGCTGGCCAACCTGCCGGTGCTGCTGCCCCGCGGGCCGACCCGGGAAGTGACGCCGCGGACCATCACGCCCCCCAGCCCTGGATTGGCGGCCAAGTAGTCGCCACCGGCCGGGCGGGATATCAAAGAGCGGTGCGGGGAGTCTCCCCGCACCGCTCTTTGCGTTGGATCCTGCGGCCGCGTCAGCCGGGCGTCGGCAACGTCACGCTGCAGGTGGTCAGGAAACCGCCCCGGACGTTGTAGTCGGTTTCCACCGTGATGGTCTGGGGCGCGAGCACCTTGAAGAGGTCCTCGGCGATCTTCGCCGTGGCGTGCTCCTGGTAGATGCCGACGTTGCGGTAGCTCGTCACGTAGTACTTCAGGCTCTTGAGCTCGATGCAGGTCTTGCCCGGCACGTAGGACACCGTCAGCGTCGCAAAGTCAGGGAGCCCGCTATAGGGACAGACGGCGCTGAATTCGTCGGTGGTGGTGACGATGTGCTGCGCGGGCCCGTCGTACGGGAAGGTCTCGAGCACGGCGACGTCGACGTGCTCGGGACCCGTGAACGGGAGGGAACGGCCTTCCGGCGTGGCCATGCTACTTGTCCCGGACCATGCCGGATTCCACCCAGGCATACTTGCCGGCCGTGGTGTTCTGCGCGACAGCGTAGTTCATGACGTCCTCGTTGTCGAAGAGGGCGGCGAAGCGGTCGTCGATCTTGCGGCGCGAATTCCGCGCGAAGGCATCGGCCAGCTCGATGGGCGAGCGGTCGGCCGGGTTCTTCTTCACCATCGCCTGCGCGCGGCTGACCGTGGCGGAAATGGCGAAGAGCTCCGCACCGATCTCGACCAGCCGGCCGAGGACTGCCTGCCGCTTCTCCAGCTTCGGTCCAAACCGGATCATGGCGTGGAAGAGCGACCGGGCCAGCTTGCGCGAGCGCCGTTCCGCGTAGCGAAGGTGCGTGGCCAGCGGGCCGAACTCGCCGTAGCCGAAGCGGCCCTTGAGGCCGATCCAGAGCTTCGGGTACCAGAGGGCGTAGAAGGCCCCGGCGCGGAAGAGCGCCTTCACCTTGGTCCCGGTGGACGACTTCGGGTCGATCAGCGCGCCGGCCACCTTGAGGTGCGTGTCCACCGCCTCGCGGGCGATGAAGAGGCGCATGATCTCGCTGGAGCCCTCGAAGATCAGGTTGATGCGATAGTCACGCATCATTCGTTCGACGGGGTCGGGGCGCTCGCCGCGGCTCCGCAGGCTGTCGGCCGTCTCGTAGCCACGCCCGCCCTTGATCTGCAGCAGGTCGTCCACGATCCGCCACCCGACCTCGGAGTTCCACATCTTGGCCATGGCGGCCTCGAGGCGGATATCCACGGTGCCCTTGTCCGCCATCAGTGAGGCGAGATCGCTGACCGAGTCCATGGCAAAGGTATCGGCCGCCATCCTGCCGAGCTTCTGCGCGACGGCGTCGTGCTTGCCGATGGGGGCGCCCCACTGCTGGCGCTCCGCGGCCCAGGTGCGGGCGATCTCGAGGGAGCGCTTGGCCCCGGCGGCGCAGGAGGCGGGCAGGGTAAGGCGGCC
This sequence comes from Gemmatimonadales bacterium, assembly GCA_041390145.1. Taxonomy (NCBI): domain Bacteria; kingdom Pseudomonadati; phylum Gemmatimonadota; class Gemmatimonadia; order Gemmatimonadales; species Gemmatimonadales bacterium. The sequence goes on from JAWKQM010000011.1 coordinate 82,484, forward strand.
GGTGTTGAGGGTGATCAGCGCGAGCTTGAGACCCTTGCCCTCACCCCAGATGATGTTCTCGGCCGGCACCTTCACGTTGGTGAAGCGGATCAGGCCGTTCTCGATGGCCTTGAGCCCCATGAAGTGCAGCCGCTCGACCACCTCGACGCCTGGCCAGTCGGTCTCGACGATGAAGGCGCTGATTTTCTTGCCGGTTCGCGCCATGACCACCATCAACTCGGCGATGGTGCCGTTGGTGCACCAGAGCTTCTCGCCATTGAGGATGTAGTGGCTGCCGTCGTCGGACAGGACCGCCGTCGTGGCCACGCCGGCCGGATCGGAACCGACCCCGGTCTCGGTGAGCGCAAACGCGGAGATGGCGCCCTTGGCGAGGCGGGGGAGGTACTTCTTCTTTTGCGCGTCGGTGCCGAACAGCTTGAGCGGCACCGGCACGCCGATCGACTGGGCGGCGGAGAGGAGCGCGGTCATGCTGCCGTCGTTGCTCGTCACCAGGCTGATGGCCTTGGTGTAGCTGTACTGGCTCAGCCCCATCCCGCCGTACTCCTCGCCGATCTTGAGCCCGAACGCGCCCATCTGGCGGAGTTCCTCGACGATCTCGGGCGGGATCTTGCCTTCGCGGTCGATCTTGTCGCTGTCCACCTTTTCGCGCATGAACTTCTCGAGCCGCTCCATCAGCGGCTTGGCCTTGGCCAGGTCCGCGGGGTCGGGCTCGGGGAAGGGATGGATCAGGTCGAGGTCGTAGTCTCCCTCGAAGAGCTCACGGACGAAGCTCCGTGACGACCATTCCTGCTCGCGTGCGGCCTCGGCGACGTCACGGGCTTCCTGCTCGGTCGTCTTCGGCGCGAGGTCGTTGTGGGTCGGCTGCTTGATGGCGGTTGTCATATGAGTCTCACGCTCAGCTAGGGAGTCAGGACGGGGACCGACCAAGCGTGCCCGAAAGCACGAGGTCGATCACGTGGCGCTTGCGCGCCTGGAGAAATTCAGGAGTCGTCGCGTTGATGCCCAGGGCGCGCAGCATCGTATGCGAATGCACCAGCGGGAACCAGCAGAGCCCGATGACACTCAGCAGGAGTTGGGCGGCCTCGCCCGAATGCTCGGGGTCGAGCGCCAATTCGTCGCGGAGGGCGGCGAGCGCTTCCTGCGCGGCCTCGACGTGCGGCGGGACCGCTTCCAGCGTGCGCCCCCCGGTCAGCGCTTCCCACTCGATCAGGCGCACGAAGTTGGGGTTGGCGGTGATGAAGTCGAAATACTCGGAGACGATGCCGGCGAGGACCCGGTCGGCCGACTCGCCGCTGGCGAGGGCCCGCTGACGGCCACTTCGAACGGCGCTCCGCACCTCCGCGAAACAGCGCTCCAGCACGGCCTGATAGAGGTCGGCCTTCGAGCCGAAACAGTACCCGGGCGTCCCCCGGGAGACCCCGGCGGCGGCGCCCACATCGTTGAGGCTCGTGGCCTCGAACCCCCGCTCGGCAAAGAGCCGCTCAGCGGCATCGAGCACCGCCTCCCGTGTGGCGCGGGATCCGGGCTTTTCGGACTCGAGCAGTTGAGGGGCAACAGAAGCCATGGTGCCTCCAGAATGGCACTTGCTTGACGTATAGCAAGTTGGCGAAATGGGGCCCAAAATACAAGCTCCCGTGGTAACTGCTGCTCAACGACAAGCTCCTGCGGTACCAGCTTGTTGACGCGAAGACGCGAAGCGGCGCGAAGGTACCGCTCGGAGCCAGCGGCCAAGCGGCCGCTGGGACTGGGAGCGCAACGGCACAACGTCTTGCACCCGTTGCACTTGCCTGTGGACCCCGGCGTTCTCCGGGGTGACGGGACCCCAACCCTCATCCCCCCGCTGCCCTCACTGCCCCGCTGCCCCGCGGCCCCTCGGCTCCGCCTTTTTCACCAGGCTCCCCGATTTGGCCGCGTCGAACCCGAACCGCTCCCTGACCTGGTCCACCGCGGCAGTCAGCTGCCGGAGTTTCGTCCGTTTCGGCGCCTCGAAGAGGTCGGCCATCGGGGGCTCGGACAGGTTCGTGGCCGCAACGCCTATCAGGCGCACGCCTCGCCCGCGCTTGCGGACTTCCTCGAACGCCGTCCCCAGCAACGCGCGTGCAGCCCCCACGATGTCCGCATCGAGGTCGGTGGCTGCCGGGAGGGTGTGGCTCCTCGTGATCGTGACGAAGTCGCCATGCCGGAGCTTGAGCGTCACCGTGCGCGCCGCCATCCGCTCGCGCCGCAGCTGGCTCGCGACGTGTGCCGAGAGGCGCAGGAGGATCCGCGCAAGCAGTTGCGGGTCGGCCGTGTCGCGGTCGAGGGTCGTCTCCCGGCTGATTGACTTCGTCTCCTGCCGGGCGCGCAGCACCCGTCCGCCGTGCCCATGTGCGCGGCGTTTCAGGTGCTTCGCCTCGGCACCGATCAGCTTTTCCAACTCCGCCACGGAACGCGCCTGGACCTGCCAGACCTCGGTCAGCCCCAGCGACGCCAGCCGTTCAGCCGTTCGCGGCCCCACCCCTGGCAGCGCCTTCAGCGGCAGGCCGGCCACGAACCCCTCCTCCCAGCCTTCCCGGACCTCCATCAATCCGCGGGGCTTGGCGGCATCGGAGGCCAGCTTGGCGATCATCCGGTTCGGGCCGACGCCGATGCTGCAGTCGAGGCCGGCCTCCGCCCGAATCGTGTCGCGGATTCGCTCTGCCACGGGCAGCAGCGACACCGGGTAGAGCCGGTCCGTCCCGGAAAAATCGAGGTAGCCCTCGTCGAGCGAGGCCATCACCACCAGGGGGGAGAACTCCTGCAGCACCCGCCGAACGGTTCGCGAGGCGCGGCGGTAGTCGTCGAAGGAGGTCTGCACGAAGGTGGCGCCGGGGCACCGCCTCGCGGCTTCGCTCGATGCCATGCCCGCCCTCACGCCGAACGCCCGCGCGCCATAGGAGGCCGACTGCACCACGCCACGTCCCTTGGGCTGTCCCCCAACGACCAGGAGGTCCACCGCGCGGAGCTCCGGGCGGAGCTGGCGGCAGACCTCCACGAAGAAGGCGTCCAGGTCGACGTGCAGGAAGCGGATGGTCACCGGGTCAAGGGAGCGTCACCGCCGCGACGCTGCCGCCCTTCACCGGCTGCCCGGTGTTGGCACCGATCGGGAAGTTCAGGTTTGCGAGATAGATCGTGTTGCCGACCCTCGTGAACTCCGCGGGAAAGCGAAGCACGTTCGCGCCGTCGGTCGGCGTGCTGGTGGCCACGATCGTGACCTCGCCGCGCGGCGAGACGCGCGCGAGGGTGTTCTGGAAGTTGGCGGTGACCCAGATGTTGTCGTCGCCGTCCACGGAGAGTCCGTCGGCGCCGATGAGCCGATCGTCCTTCACCAGGGTTGTGATGCTCTGCGGCGTCATGTCGGCGCCGACGACGAGCATGCTGATCTCACCGGTGCCCGTGTTGCCAGTATAAATGACGCCCTGGCTGTTGATGGCGATTCCGTTCACCAGGTAGCCACGGACCGGCATCGTCGTGTCGGCGGACATCGCTGTATAGCCGGTGGCGGCGGTGGAGACGGCGCCCCCCTGCATCCCAACGTAGTACAGGTTGCCGGTCGGTCCGCCGGTAATCCAGAGATGGCCGCCGGGAGTGTCGATGGCCATCGCATTGGCGCCGGTGGCGCCCGTGGCGAACAGTGTCGCGTCCTTCCTGGCATCGAAGTCCCCGGCGCCAAGCCGGCTCGCGGCCACCCGGTAGACGACCCCGGGATCGGGGACCGCGAAGTACAGGTTGCCGTCGGCGTCGGCGGTGATGCCGAGCACCGCGGTGCCCGGCGTGGTCGGCAACGTCCCGACGGCCGTCGGCACCGGGTTGGCCGGGTCGATCCGGTAGATGGTGCCGTCCTTCCAGTCGCAGACGTACAACTGGCCGGCGAATTGGGCGATCCCCTCAATGGTCGAAGCGGTGTCTCCGATCGACGTCAGAATGGACAACTCCGGCGCCTGGGGCCGCGGGGGAGGCGGGGCCGCCTTCGGCTTGTCACAGGCAGGCAGGGTGAGCACCAGCAACGAAAGGGCAACGATGGTTCGCATTGCACGACTCCTCCCTACACGAGATGGATGGCGGTCGCCTTGACGGTGACGACGACTTCGATGCCGCTCTCGAGGCCGAGCTCCGCGGCGGAGGCGGTGGTCACCGCGGCCGTCAATGGGCGGCCGGCGTCGAGATGGACGTAACTCACCGGCCCGACCCGTTCCACGCGGCTCACGACGGCAGGGAATCGGTTCCGCGCCGAGCCGGTCATCGGTTCGCGGCTGAGCATGAGATCCTCGGGACGGAGGACGGCGTGGGCCGCGCCTTCCCGCTCCGCCACCACCTCAAACCGGAGTGGCTCGCTCTCGAACCAGGCGGCGAACGGGCCCTCGCCGCTGCCGGCTGCCTGGCGGCTGACTTCCCCCCGCAGGACCGTGCCGGTCCCGATGAACCTTGCCACGAACGCCGAATTGGGGAAGCGGAAGACCTCTTCGGGGCGGCCCAGCTGCGCAATGCGGCCTTCCGCCAGCACGGCCACCACGTCGCCGAGGCGGAGCGCCTCGTCGAAGTCGTGGGTCACCTGGAGCGTGGTGACCTGTTCGTGGGTATGAATCGCGCGCAGTTCGCGGCGCAGCAGATGGCGGGTGGCGGGATCGACGGCGGCGAACGGCTCGTCGAGGAGCAGAATGCTCGGCCGCGGGGCCAGCGCCCGGGCCAGCGCCACGCGCTGCGTCTCCCCGCCGCTCAGGCCGTGGATCGACCGATCCAGCAGCGGCTCGATGCCGAGCAGGGAGGCGAGTTCCCGCACCCGTTCGAGCTGCTGGGCGCCGGGGAGGTTTCCGCGGACCAGGCCATATCGGATGTTCTCGCGGACATCGAGGTGCGGAAAGAGGTGGTAGTTCTGGTACACGAAACCGACGCCGCGCCGTTCGGGGGTCACGGTCGTCACGTCCTCGCCGTGCAGGTGCACCCGGCCCCTCGCCGGCAGGACATGGCCCGCCACCGTTTCCAGCAGCGTCGTCTTGCCGGATCCCGACGGTCCGATCAGCAACCCGTACCCGCCGCTCGGCACCTCGAAGGAGATGTCCTGCAGCAGGAACTCACCGACGCGGACGGAGAGCCCGTCGAGGCGGATCATCGCCGTTCCGCCGGCTGCAGGACCCGCACCAGGGCGAAGACGCCAAGCGCCACGGTCAGGAGGAGCAGGGCGGCGGGGATCGCCGCGGGGAGCCCGATAGTGGTGAAGCGATCGTAGATCAGGACGCTCGCCACCTGCGGGTTGTAGGTGAGCAGGACGATGGCGCCGAACTCGCTGACGGCCCGCGCCCAGGCGAGTACGGAGGCGGCCAGGATGCCGCGGCCGGCGAGTGGGAGCGTCACCCGCCGGAATACTACGGCCGGCGGATCACCGAGGGTGCGCGCCACCCGCTCGAGCCGGGGGTCCACCGAGCGAAACGCTTCGCGGGCGCCGCTGACGAGAATCGGCACCGAGACAAAGAGCATTCCGGCCACGATGCCCGGAACATGGCTGACGAACTCGATGCCGAACTTCGCGAACATCCCGCCGACCGCGGAATTCCGCCCCAGAAACAGGAGGAGCGCGATGCCGGCCACCGGATGGGGGACGACAACCGGCAGTTCCACGATCGCCTCGACGAAGCGGCGTCCGCGAAAGCTGCGGCGAGCCAGGAGATAGGCGAGCGGTACGCCGAGCAAGGCGCCGATGAGTGTCGCCGCAGTGGCCGTGCCGAGGGTCAGGCCGATGGACGCGAGCAGTTCGTGGTCGTGCAGCGCCTGGCCGAGGCTCTCGGGCGTGGCGAGGAAGAGCAGCCGGAGGAGCGGCCCCACGATGAAGAGGACGAGCAGGGCGCCCAGCGCGGACAGCGCGACCCGGCTCCATGAGAGGCGTGTCCGGATCGATGACGGGGCCCCGGAGGGCAGGCTATCTTTAGGGGTCATGGCTCGCGCGTAGCGTACGCCTCCCCGGGGCTGGCGTCAACGGCGACCTGGTCGCGGCCCTATTCACTCCAACGTCGGACACTCTCGATGCGCATCGCTTTTCTCGGACTCGGCGCCATCGGCACGCCGATGGCCGTCCACATCGCCAAAGCCCACGAACTCACCGTCTGGAACCGGACCGGCACAAAGGCCACCGCGTTCGCCGGCGCCCACTCCTGTGCGGTGGCCGCGACCCCGCGCGAGGCGGTGGCCGGTGCCGAGGTGGTGATCACCTGCCTCTCCACCTCCGCCGACGTCGAGGGGCTGCTCGACGGCCCCGACGGGATGCTCGCGGGGATTGGGAAGGGGGCGCTCTTTCTCGACTGCACCTCCGGCGATCCTGACACCACCCGAAAGATCGGGGCGCGGCTCGCATCGGTCGGGGTCGAGTTTGCCGATGCTCCCGTGAGCGGCGGCACCAACGGCGCCGAGGCGGGCACACTGACGGTCATGGTGGGGGGGAGCGACGCGATTTTCCAGCGCGCCCGTCCGGTCCTGGAGTGTTTTGGTCGCCGGGTCGAGCACATGGGGCCGCTCGGTGCGGGGGACGCCATGAAGGCGGTCAACAACGCACTGCTGGCGGTCAACCTCTTTGCGGTTGGCGAGGGTCTGACCGCCCTGGTGAAGAGCGGCATCTCCGCCCAGAAGGCGGTGGAGGTCCTCAACGCCTCGAGCGGGCGGAGTTTTGTAAGTGAATACCTGGTCCCGGAGCGGGTGCTGACCCGCCTCTTTCCGGTCACCTTCCGGCTGGCGTTGCTCGACAAGGACGCACGCATCGGCGCCGAGTTCCTTGAGGGGCAGGGGGTCGCCGGTCCGGTGCTCCACCTGACGTCGGAATTGCTCGCTCAGGCGCGGGCCGCCCTCGGCGAAGAGGCCGACTACCTGGCGCCGATCCAGCTGATCGAGCGAGAGGCAGGGGTGGAGTTGCGCGGGTGACCGAGCCTTCCGCACAGAACCCGGGGGGCGCGCCGATCCTGGTGCTCGTCGCGCCGCAGGACATCGTCAACATCGCGAGCGCTGTCCGGCTGGCCAAGAACTTCGGCATCACCGGCATCCGCCTGGTGAACCCGGAGGTGTTCGATCCGTGGCGAATCGAGGGGATCGCCCACAACACCGCTGATCTCGTCGCCCGCATCGAGACCTTTTCCTCGCTCTCCGACGCCCTGGCCGACACCGTCTACAGCGTGGCGCTGACCGCGCGCGGGCGCGCGGCGAAGCGGACCGTGCTGGAACCGCGCGAGGCGGCCACCGAACTGGTGGCGAGCGCGGAGGCGGGGCCGGTGGCGATGGTCTTCGGCCGCGAAGACAAGGGGCTCAGCAACGACGAACTGGATTTCTGCCGTGCCCTGGTGTCCATCCCCACCAGCGCCGAGTACACCTCGATGAACCTGGCGCAGGCCATCGGGGTGATGAGTTACGAGACGTGGCGGGTCCGGATCGGTGCCGACATTACGACCAAACCGCCCCGGCGACGGGCGGCCCCCGCCGCGGCCGACCAGATCGAGTGGCTCTTCACCGACTGGACGCGCGCCCTCTGGGCCATCGACTTCTTCAAGACCCGCCGCCACGACCACGTGATGCGCTCGTTCCGGGAGATCATTTTCCGGGCGGGGCTCGACGGGCGGGAGGCGTCGCTGCTGCGGGCGATGGGCATCGAGGTGCGCCGCTTTCTGGAACGTGCGGGTGTGGCACCGGCCGGCGAGCCGCCCGAGGCCAACGCCGGCGAACCGTGATACGGGGCCGCCGTACCACGGTTCTGGCTCGCTGAACCGGGCACGGCCGTCCACAGTCGCAATGCTCGCGGACGCGCCGGGGCGAGTTGGTAGGGGAGACGATGGCGCCGGGGGAGGTACGCACACCTCAGCGCTTCCCTCCGTCACGGGCTCCCCCGTAGATTTCCGGATCCTCGTTTCCTTTTCCTGGTGCGGAGCCATCCTTGAGCCGATCGACGTCGTATTGGAAGGGCAATCGGTATCCTGACTCTGCGGCGGAACCGGAGCCGAAAGCGCCGATCAAGGACCTGCCGGCCCCGGCCGCTGCGCGGTTCAAGCTGGTGCGCGAGGGCCTCCGGGCGATCCCCGGTGTGGTCGAGCACGTGAAATTCCTCGGGCCCCAGTGGCGCTGGGCGTGGGAATACACCCTCGGGAACCGAAAGCTCTGCTGGATGCATGTGATGCAGGACGGGGTGAGCGCCACCTTCACCATTTCCGATGGGGAAGAGCGGAAAGCGAGCGAATCGCGCCTGCCGGCCGCCGTGGCGCAGGCCATCACCGAGGCCCAACGCACCGGGCCGGTCCGCTGGTGCTGGCTGGCGTTCTCCGATCAGCGCCTGGCAACAGCCTTTCTCAGCTTCGCCAAGAAGAAGGCGGAGTGGATGCGCGCGGAGGCGCCGCCGGGTTCGCTCCGCCGGGCGGCTGGGTGAGCCTGACAATCCCGAATACATTTATCGGACATTATTGCACGGCATAGGGTTGTGATTCGCCCTAGTGGGCATATAATACGGCCTGCGCGGGGCAAGGCGATTCTCTTTGCTGGACTTGCGACCTCGTGAATTGTTTCACAAACGGCAGTTCCGGTCTCCCTCCAGGATCATGGTGACGGCTCATGCGTAAGCTGGCCTCGGTGTTCGGCGGAACGCTGCTCTTGACGCTGGCTGTGGCGTTTCTCGCCCGAGATGCCGCGGCTACGAGGCAGGCAGCGCCGGCCGTCAACGACTCGCTCATTGCCCCGAACCTGACGCCCGCGGACTCGGCTGCGCTGAAGGGTCCGCGCCAGCCGATCTTCTTCCGGCACGACATTCACGCCGGGCAGTACAAGATCAATTGCCAATACTGCCACTACTCGGTCTCGGTGTCCTCGGAGCCGGGCATCCCGAGCATGGGCACCTGCATGAACTGCCACCTGGTCATCGGCGGCACCGATTCCACGGCCAAGGTGGAGATTGCCAAGGTCCGGGAGTCCTACAACACCAGCACGCCGGTCGAGTGGAACCGGGTCTACTTCCTGGCCCGGCATGCCCACTTTCCCCACATGCGGCACATCAACGCGATGGGTCCGAACGCCTGCGCCACGTGCCACGGCGACGTGACGCGCACGCCCCAGGTGTTCAAGGTGAACAACGTGAACAACATGGGCTTCTGCATCAACTGTCACCTGGAGCGGAACGTGTCGCGCGACTGTTCCGTCTGCCACTACTAGCGACTGCCAGGCCTCGAGGCGCAGCAATGGACGAGACGCAAGACACCGGGATGGACCGACGGCGCTTCCTGACCGTGCTCGGCGTGACCGGGGCGGGCACGGCGGCGTTGACCGGGTGCTCCACGGACCGGGTGCAGAAACTGATTCCGTACCTGGTGCAGTCCGAGGACCAGGTGCCCGGCATCCCCACCTTCTACGCCAGCACCTGCACCGAGTGCGCCGCCGGGTGCGGGTTGCATGTGAAGACCCGCGAGGCCCGCGCGATCAAGCTGGAGGGCAACCCCGCGCACCCGGTCAACGCCGGGAAGCTCTGCGCCCGGGGCCAGGCGGGGTTGCAGTCACTCTACAATCCGAACCGCGTCCGGGGACCCCAGAGGCGGCAAGCCGACGGCGGCGCGTCCGACATCCCGTGGACCGACGCGGTGGCCGAGTTCGCCGCCAAGGCGAGCGCGGCGGGCGGCAAGGTGGCCGTCATCTCCGGGGCGGGGCGGGGGACGTTTTCCGATCTCCTCGCCGAGTGGACCGCGGCGCTCGGCGGCAAGGTGGTGCGCTACCAGCCCTTCGACCATGAGCCGATGCGGGCGGCCAACCGCCAGGTGTTCGGCGTCGATACGCTCCCGGCATACGACTTCGCCAGCGCGCGGTTCATCCTCTCGTTCGGGGCGGACTTCCTGGAGACCTGGCTGGCGCCGGTCGAGAACCAGCGCGGCTTCGCCGCCTCGCACGGCTATCACGACGGCACGATGTCCCGCCACGTGGCGCTCGCCCCGCGGATGTCCCTGACCGGGATGAACGCCGACGAGTGGTTTGCCATCGTGCCGGGCGCCGAGGCGACGATCGCGCTCTCCATGGCGCAGGTGATCCTGGCGGAGCGGAGCAGCGCGCCGTCCGACGCGATGGGATTGCGCGGGATGCTCGCCGCGTACGCTCCCGAGCAGGTGGCCCAGCAGACCGGCCTCACGGCGGAGCAGATTCAACTCCTGGCCCGCGAGTTCGTGTCGGCCGAGCCGAGCCTGGCGGTGGCTGGCGGCATCGGCAGCCAGCACGCCGGCGCCGCGCAGGTCTGCGCCGCGGTCAACATCCTCAACTACGTGGCCGGCAATGTCGGCCAGACGGTTCGGTTCGGCGCCGATCTCGAGTCGGGCGACGGCTACGCCGCCCTTGCCGCGCTGCAGAAGGAGATGGAGGCGGGGCAGATCGCGGTGCTGCTGGTCCACGACGCGAACCCGGTCTACGCGCTGCCGAAGAGCTCCGGTTTCGCGGCCGCCATGGCCAAGGTGCCGTACAAGGTCTCGACCGCGCTGGTGCTCGATGAAACGGCCGCGATGTGCGACCTCATCCTGCCGCAGTCGCACGCACTCGAGCGCTGGGACGACCTCCGCCCCCGCGCCGGGATCCAGTCGCTGATGCAGCCCGTCATGGAGCCGGTGTTCGACACGCTGCCGGCGGGCGAAGTGCTCCTGCGCGTGGCCAAGGCGGCGAGCGGGCCGCTCGCCGGTTTCCAGGCCGCGTCCTGGGACGAATACCTGAAGGGGCAGTGGCAGGCGGTGGCCCGGAGCCGCGGGGTCGTTGATTTCCCCGGCTGGTGGGTGAACACGCTGGCACAGGGCGGGCTCTACGACACCGCGCCGGCACCGACGGCGGTGCGCCTGGCGTCCGGGGCGCAGCAGGTGGCGGGCGCCTCGCCCTCGTTCACCGGCGAAGGGGATTTCCTCTTTGCGCCGTCCGCCTCCCCGATGCTCTACGACGGCCGTGGCGCCGACAAGCCGTGGCTGCTGGAGAACCCCGACCCGGTCACCAAGATCACCTGGCAGTCCTGGGTGGAAATCCATCCCGAGACGGCTGCCGAGCTCGACATTCGCGAAGGCGAGATCGTCCGCCTGGTGTCGGCGTCGGGCAGCATCGAGGCGCCGGCGTACCTCTACCCCGGTGTGCGTCGTGACGTGGTCTCGGCCCCGCTGGGCTACGGACACACCAATTTCGGCGAGTACGCCACCGGCCGGGGCGTCAACGCGCTCGACCTGCTGGCGGCGCCGGGCGACGCGCCCTTCGTGCCCTACGTCTCCGCCCGCGTCGCGCTGGAAAAGACCAATCGCTACCAGAAGGTGGCCAAGACGGAAGGCAACAACCGGCAGCTTGGCCGCGGCATCGCCGAGGCGATGCCGCTGGCGGCGGCGGCGAAGGGGCTGACTCCGGAAGAGGCGCATCACGAGGCGGCGGGGGGCGGGGCCCACGAGATCAACACGCCGCGCGAGCTCGATGCGATCGCCGGGTTCGCGGCGGCCCAGAAGGCAGCCACCCTCAAGGGCAATTATGTCGGTGACCATCCGCAGTGGGGGATGACCATCGACCTGTCCAAGTGCACCGGCTGTTCGGCGTGCGTCACCGCCTGCTACGCGGAGAACAACATCCCGACCGTGGGTGAGTCGGAGGTGCTGCGCGGCCGCGAGATGAGCTGGATGCGCATCGAACGGTACTACCAGGGGGGCGCCGAGGGGGAGCCGCTCGAGACGCGGTTCGTCCCGATGCTCTGCCAGCACTGCGCCAACGCGCCGTGCGAGCCGGTCTGCCCGGTGTACGCGGCCTACCACACGCCGGACGGCCTCAACGGCCAGGTCTACAACCGCTGCGTCGGCACCCGCTACTGCAGCAACAACTGTCCCTTCAAGGTGCGGTACTTCAACTGGTTTGCCTACAACAAGAAGGCGTTCCCGGAGCCGCTCAACCTGCAGCTCAACCCCGACGTGACAGTTCGCGCCCGGGGCGTGATGGAAAAGTGCACCTTCTGCGTGCAGCGGATTCGCGGCGCCCAGAACGCCGCCGCGCTGGACAAGCGCGCCCTCCGCGACGGCGACGTGACCAGCGCCTGCGCACAGGCCTGCCCGTCGGACGCCATCATCTTTGGCGACCGGATGGATCCGGCCAGCCGGGTGGCGCTGAGCGCGGCCGACCCGCGCGGGTACCACGTCTTTGAGGAGACCAACGTGCGGCCGTCCATCACCTATCTGGCCAAGGTCCTCAACGGGGTGGAGGCGTAACGATGTCGCACACGTATACGCCGACCCAGACCCACGCCGAGGTCACGCGCGACGTGGTGGCCACGCTTGGCACGCCGAGCCGCGGCTACGTCATGATGCTGGCCGGCGCGGTGGGCCTCTTCCTCGTCGGTTTGTTCACCTTTGTCATGCTCCTCAAGGACGGGCTCGGGCTGGCGGGGTATAGCCCCCCGGTCATGTGGTCCACCTACATCACCACCTTCGTGTTCTGGGTGGGCATCGGGCACGCCGGCACGCTGATTTCCGCCATCCTCTTCCTCTTCCGCTCGCAGTGGCGGACGGCGGTGTACCGCGCCACGGAAGCGATGACGGTGTTCGCGGTCATGACGGCGGGCCTCTTCCCGATCATCCACATCGGCCGGCAGTGGATCTTCTACTGGCTGCTCCCGTACCCGAACCAGCGCTACCTCTGGCCCAACTTCAAGTCGCCGCTGCTCTGGGACGTCTTCGCCATTTCCACCTACCTGACGGTCTCCACGACCTTCCTGATCGTCGGGCTGGTGCCCGACATCGCGGCGGTGCGCGACCAGGTGTCCGGCTGGCGCAAGAAGCTGTACAGCGCCTGCTCGCTCGGCTGGACCGGCAGTGACAACCAGTGGCGGCACTACACCCGCGGGTACCTCTACCTGGCCGCCCTGGCCACGCCGCTGGTGCTCTCGGTGCACTCCGTGGTGTCCTGGGACTTCGCCATGTCGATCATCCCGGGCTGGCACGGGACGATCTTCGCGCCGTACTTCGTGGCCGGCGCCATCTACTCCGGCATCGGCATGGTGTTCACCCTGCTGATTCCGCTCCGGAAGATGCTCCGCGTGGAGCACATGATCGTCGACTACCACTTCGACAACCTGGCCAAGCTCACGCTCTTCGTCGGCTCGATCCTGTTCTACGCCTACGCGATGGAATATTTCGTGGCGTGGTACAGCGGCAGCCCGTTCGAACAGGTCACCTTCTGGCGCCGGGCGTTCGGACCGATGTGGTGGGGTGGGTGGACCATGATCATCTGCAACGCCTTCGTGTCGCAGTTGCTCTGGTTCAAGAAGATCCGGACCAACCTGACGGCGCTCTTCGTCATCTCGATCTTCATCAACATCGGCATGTGGTTCGAGCGGTACGTCATCATCGTCTCGTCGCTCAGCAACGACTACGAGCCGTGGGCGTGGGGCCAGCTGAACCCGACCTGGGCCGACTGGGGCATCCTGGCCGGCTCGTTCGGCTGGTTCGGGATGTACTTCCTGCTCTTCGCCCGCACCTTCCCGATCGTGGCGATCCAGGAAATCAAGGAAACGATTCCGTTCCCCCGGAAGCGGGGAGGCCACTGATGGCGACCATGACGCCGGGCGTCCTCGCCAGCTTCATCCACGTCGACGCCGCGACCGATGCGATCCGCGCCCTGCAGGCGCAGGGGCACAAGGACCTGACCGTGTATACGCCGGCCCCCAACCACGAGATCGAGGAAGTGCTCGATCACCCGGTGAGCCCGGTGCGCCTGTTCACGCTGATCGGTGGCGCGACGGGCTGTGCGGCCGGTTTCGCGATGACCTTCTGGATGTCCAACAACTGGCCCCTGCTGGTCGGCGGCAAGCCAATCGCCACGGTGCCCCCGTATGTCGTGCTCGGGTTCGAGCTGATGATCCTCCTCGGCGCCCTCAGCACCGTGGCCGGCGTCATCATCATGTCGGCGGTGAACGCCCGCAAGCGGATTCCCTACAGCGAGAAGTTTTCCGATGACCAGATCGGCGTGTTCGTGCCCTGCCGCGCCGAGCAGGCCGCGGCGGTCGAGTCCCTGCTCAAGCGCGCCGGTTCGGTGGAGGTGACGCATGCGTCGTAGCGCGCATCCGGCCTTCGCGCTGGTGCTCCTGGCCACGGTCACCGCCGGCTGCAGCAGCTGGTACAACGACGTGCCCTCGCCCGACAATCTCCTGGCGCAGGTGCCGTGGTTCGACCACATGATCGCGTCACGCGCCGTCTGGCCCTACTCCCGTATCGGCATCCCGCGGAACACCCCCCCCGGCACGGTGCCGATCACCGGGGGCGAGGTGGACTGGTCGGCGGAATGGGCCGTCGCCAACACCACGACCGCCGACAAGCTCGTGAACCCGACCGACGGGGTGCCCACCGCCCGCGGCGACACCCTCTTCCACACCTTCTGCACCGTCTGTCACGGTGTGGCCGGCGCGGGGGATGGCCCAGTCGGCCCCAAGGTGGCCGCACCATCCCTCCTGACGCCGCGGGCCATCGGGTACAGCGATGGCTACATCTACAGCATCATCCGGTATGGCCGTGGCATCATGGGCAAGTACGGCGACAAGATCACCGAGCAGGATGATCGCTGGCAGGTCGTCAATTACGTGCGTCAGCTGCAGGCCGCGGCGGTCCAGCCGGCGGGAGGTCAGTGATGAGCGACGCCAAGCTTCGCGTTCACCTTTCCGGGTCCGCCCTCGGCGGCCGGTTCCAGCTCCTCGTCCTCGGCGGCGGGATCCTCGCGCTCGCCGGCGCCGCGCTCTTCGCCATGTCGCTCACCGGCGGCCAGGCGGATCGGGCCTGGCAGCTCTTCCATGTGAACTGGCTCTACTTCACCGGCCTCGCCGGCGGATCGGTGGCCGTCGCGGCGGTGCACAAGATCGTCAAGGCCCGGTGGTCCGGCGTCGTGCTGCGGTTTGCCGAGGCGGCGGTGGCCTTCTTCCCGATCTCGCTTCTCGGGTTGGTGCTGATCTTCACCGTCGGCTATGACCACATCTACGGGCCGATGCAGGAGCAGCTGCACTCGATGGCCCACGGGAAGGCGCTCTGGCTGTCGAAGCCGTGGATGTTCGGCCGGCTCCTGGTGGGACTCTCCGCGCTCTATTATCTCGGGTGGCAGCTGATCCGCGCCGACCTCCTGCCCGACGTCGCCGACACGCTCGACCAGGCCGACGGCGCGCGCCGGGCCCGCTACGATCGGATGCTGGCCGGCTTCGACAACAGCGAGGCGGGGCGCGCCGCCAACGAGGCGCGCCTGGCGCGCCTGGCGCCGCTCTTCGCCGCCACCTACTCCCTGGTCTTCACCCTGGTGGCCTTCGACGGCATCATGGCGCTCCAGCCGCACTGGTTTTCCAACCTGCTCGGCGGCTTCTACTTCATGGGCTCGTTCCTCGGCGCCCACATGCTGCTGGCCATCATGGTCATGTACGCCGGCACCCAGACCGGCGTCTGGAGCCTGATTTCGCCGAAGCAGCGGCACGACCTCGGAAAGCTCTGCTTCGGGTTGACCGTGTTCTGGGCCTACCTCATGTTCGCCCAGTTCCTCGTCATCTGGTACGGCAACCTCCCCGAGGAGACCGGCTTCGTCTTTGCGCGACTCTGGGGCTCCTGGCTCCCGATCGGCCGCGCGGTGTTCCTTGGGATGTTCATCATTCCCTTCATCGGCCTCCTCGGCGTGGCGCCGAAGAAGTTCCCCGGCACGATGGCTCTTTTCGCCACCGTCTCCCTGGTGGCGCTCTGGCTGGAGCGGTACCTGATGGTGATGCCGTCGGTGACCGAGCTCGACGGCCCGACCTTCGGCCTTCCGGAGCTTGGCCCGACGCTGCTGATGGCGGGGCTCTTCTTCCTGACCTATGGTCTCTTTGCCCGCCGCTTCCCGATGGTGTCGCCGCGACTGGCGGAAATCACCGTCTCGGCCGAACGCCATCACGCGACCGAAGATCATTACGACCATGACGAATCCGCGAAGGACTTCCTGCCTTCGCCCGAGGCAGGGCAGTAGGGCAGGAAGGCAGCGGAGTAGTCGAAAGAAAACGGAGGGCTCCCAATCGGGAGCCCTCCGTTTCTATCTTCGCCCTGCCGCCCTGCCGCCCTGCCGCCCTGCCGCCTTACTTCACCCTCAACATGAACGCCTTACTTCACCCTCAACATGAACGCCTTCAGGGAGTCCGATGGGGCGCTGCCGAAGATGGCGAGGGTTCGCGGGGCGCTCCTGGCGGGGGCTGCTGGCGTGGAGCCGTCCAGCGGCAGCGGCGGCGAGGCGATCTCCATGTCCTGCAACTCGGCGCTGGCGCTCTGACCGGATTGCTGGGACAGGAGCGCGGCCACCTCGGGGGCGGGGCCCTCGACGGTGCTGATCACCTCGCCGTTGGCGAGGAGCTGCGTGACCAGCGTGATCGGCCGGCCTCCCTGCGGGGCCTGCTGCTGCTTCACCTGGACGACGGGGACCCCCTCCACCCTCGGGACCCAATCGTCGCGCTCGGACTGGTCGTTGGCAAAGGAGACCGTCCGCCAGACGCCCGTCAGCACCGGCTCCTTGTCCGCCGAGGTGCCGCCGAGTGACGACAGCGACGTGCCCGGGGGCCGTGGCGGGTCGATCTGCGCCACGGGGAGGGCTTCGGGCTGGGCCGGTGATGCGGCGGGGGGCGAGGGCGGGGAGGTTCGACGACGCGGGGTGGCTTCGGTGCGGGTTGCGAGCGCCTCCGGTGCGGGCGACTCCACTTCCATGGAGTTGCCGGCCGGTGTCACGGTGGTGACGGGATTGCCCTGGGCCGGGGGGACGATGTTCGAGGCGATCGGGTCGGCCGGGACGCCCGACTCGAACCAATGGTTCATCCCCCAGCCGAGTCCGAGCGCGGCCACCACGCTGGCAGCCCAGGCGGCGTTGTGCAGTCGCCGGCTCCGGAGCGAAGGCGCCTGGTGGAAGGTGGGGGAGAGTTCGGCGTACGGCCGTGGCCGGATCCGGCGGGGGGCCGCGGTGACCAGGAGGGCCGTGGTGCGGTCGCGGAGGGCGGCAATCGCGTCGCGTTCGGCCCGGCAGCCTGGGCAACCGGCAAGATGGTGCTCGATCTCCACGCACTGCGACCGGCTCAGCGCCTGGTCCAGGTATGCGTGCAGTTCGTCTTCGGGAATGTGGCGCAGGGGTTCAGGAGTGCGCGGCATGGTTCCGTTTCCGTTCGACTTCCATACGGTCATGGGCTTCGATGAGGCGCTTTCGGGCACGGGCCAGCGTGGTCCCGACGGCGCCGACGGCAAGTCCTGATTGTTCGGCAATTTCCGGATAGCTGAGGCCGGCGTCCCAGAGGAGGAGGACGTCCCGGTCGCGCTGGGAAAGTTCCGCCAGGGCCTCCCGGACCTTTTCCATCTTCTCATCGTGCTCGACGTTCTCTTCCCCCTCCGGCTCGACCTGGTGCCGCTGCGTCGGCTCGTTGGTCAGCAGCGTCAGGTGCTTCCTCCGCCGGATGGCCGACCGGGCCTCGTCGCGCGCCAGGTTGGCCGCCACGGCAAAGACCCACGCCCGCGGCTTCTCCGGCCGATGCCGCATGGCCCGGACGAACACCTCCTGTGCCAGGTCCTCCGCCCGGTCGGCGTCCCACACCTTGCGGTACAGGAACCGCACCACCGCGGCGTAGGTCGTCAGGTAGAGGGTTTCGAGTTCGTCGCGCACGCAGGGCCTTTGGGACTGGGAAGTACGGCTGCACGTCCATCTCAAATATGGTACTCTCGGGCCGAAATGCCATCTGGGTAGGAGACGCTTGTGGGGGGCGCCGGTGCACACCGCCCCGTCTATTTCTTGAACACGCAGCCCGGATGGAAGAGGTCGCCCCCCTCCGGCCAGGTGCTGCAGAGGTCGGGCTTGGCAGGGCGGCCGTCTTCGCGGAGCCGCCCGTGGAGGGTGCAGGCCACGCCGTCCTCGCCGAGGTAGCCGCAGGCTGAGATCATCTCGGATTCGATCGAGTCCTCCTCGTCGCGGTCGGTCTTGCAGAGGTACGGGGACTGTCTCGCCCTGACCAGCGCCTCGAGGCGGGTCTCCTCACGGGTGCACATGATCTCGACCTGCAGGTCCCTGCAGCAGGCCGCGCCCCGCGTGTGCTCGGCGGTCTTGCACGGGGCGCCCAGGCATGGGTTTGTCCCCAGGACAGGAAGCCCTGCCTTGACGTCCACCGCCGGACGGGCCACGAGGCGCCGCTGGTCCACGAGCCGGAACCGGTTGCCGCCCAGCTGTCTCGGTTGGTCGGGGCGCCGGGGGCGGGCAGGGGCTGGGCCGGCAAACCCATGGGCCCGGCACTTGGCCCGACCGTCGCCCTCCTTGAAGTGCTTGCAGGGCACGTGCAACCTGGTGTCGACCAGCAACTCCCCCTTCCGGACATACAGGCGGCCGAAGTCCATCCGGTCGGTGTGGCCCAGGAGCCAGGTGGCCTCGTGGTCGAGCGACTCGGGTCCGTCTTCCAGCTGGCCGATCCGGAGGGTGACATCGAGGTACCGGCACTGACGGCCGAGCGACTTGCAGGGGGGCGGTGTGGGCATGGGGGTCCGGATTGAGTGATCGCCGATGGTTCAGCCGAGAATGATAGCCGCACCGGGGGAGACTCGCGTGGCGGGGGGGGCGTCGGTTATCTTTGCGCCTTCGTTCACAAGGGGATCCGCACTTGTGCACGTGGGCCGGGCGGAGATGTGCGGGCGGGACAATTCATCAGCTCTTCGGAGGTTTGGCAGCGATGCAGAAGATCAGCTTGGTTGCAGGTTTGGCCATTTTGGTGGCCGCGTGTGGTGGCGAGAACAAGGCCCCGGAGCAGGCGCCAGCGGCGACCCCGGCGGCCGAAGCGGCGCCCGCGGCGGCTCCCGCCCCGACTGGCACCACCTATGACGTCAACATGGAATTCGATGGCACGACCTATCACTTCGTGCCGAGCACCTTGACCATCAAGCCCGGCGACGTCGTGAACTTCCATAACGTCAGCGGTGGCCCGCACAACGTCGCCTTCTGGGCTGACAGCATCCCGGCCGGCGCGGCGGCGGTGCTCGGCGCGAACATGCCCGACCAGATGCAGCCCCTCTCGGGCACCATGCTTGTCGTGCCGGACGCGGTCTACACGATCTCGTTCGCCGGCGCACCCGAGGGCGACTACAAGTTCTACTGCCTGCCGCACCTCGCGATGGGGATGAAGGGGATGATCACCGTCGAAGACTGAGTCTTCGCCAAGGCTTCACGGCGGTCACCACGAGGGGCAACCAGTGACTGGTTGCCCCTCGTTGTATGCAGTCTGAAATTGAACTTCGGCCCCGCTGCCCCGCCTATTCCTTGTACTTACCCCCCGCCCACCACGCCACCATGCCCACCGCGATGCCCGTCAGGGCATCAACGCCGTAATGCATCTGGCAATACACCACCGAGACAATGAGCAGGAGCGCCGGGACGAGCATGGCGAGGCCGAGCCGCCGGTCGCCGCGCCACGCCCCGGAAGTCGCCGCGATGGTGGCAGCCACATGTGACGACGGGAACGCCGCGCCGTAGGAACTCCCCGAGGCGAGCATCGCGTACACCAATCGGGCCGGCCCGTTGTCCAGGAACCAGGCGTCGGGCCGCGGGAACTCGTAGTACGGACCGACCACCGGCCAGGTCAGGAAGACGAGGTAGCAGGCGAGCAGCGTCAGGATGACCACGTACATCGAGCGTCGAAGCGAGAACCAGTCCCGTCGCAGCGCGAAATAGGCGACGGGCAGGAGCAGAAGGAGATAGTAGCTCCAATAGGAGGCGTGCAGGATGGTCGAGGCGATGGTGCTCGGAAAGTGGTCCCGCCAGAGGGTCTGGCTCACCTGCTCGCCGAAGATGGCCAGCTCCCACCCCTGCACCGTGGCGTCGTGGATGGTGATGCCGCCGGCGTTCAGGATGTCGATTTCGCTGTAGAAGAGAATCAGGAGGATGACGGGGTAGACCTCCCGGACCACCCGGCCCACCGGTCCAAGCCCGGGGCGGGTCACCAGCAGGATCAGCACCACGACCAGGGCGTGGGCCCCCAGCAGCCACCAGCAGCCGGGGCTCTCCGGTGCCCGGGCCAGGGCCAGGGCGGAGACGATCGCGACGTACCCGAGAATCACCTTGTCCAGTGTGCGCATCAGATCCATTTCTCCGTGCGATACCACGCCATGGTCTCCGCGAGCCCCTTGGCGATATCGGTGCCGGGCTGCCATCCGGTGTCGGCCATCAACTCGGCCGGGCTTCCAGTCCATGCCGCCTCGAAGAACTCATCCGCCTTCTCGGAGGAGAGGACGCTCGCCGTGCCGGTCAGCTTGGCGGCGCCGCCGATGGCGGCCAGCAGCCCACGACCGATCACTTCGGGCACCGAAAGCACCAGGACATCCCGACCCACGGCCGTGCCGATCTGTCGTGCAAAGGCCCCGGAGGTAAATACCTCGGGATGGCAGGGCAGGTAGGTCTTGCCAATGGTGTTGGCGCTGGTGCCCGCCGCGATCAGCGCCTCGGCGAGGTCGGGGCCGAAAATGGCGGACAGTTCCTGGTCGCCCTTCCCGAACACCGGCGCGATTCCCCACTTGGCCATCTTGAACAGCTTGAGCACCTCGACATCGCGCGGCCCATACACCATCGGTGGCCGGAGGATGACCCAGGGCAGGGGGCCGGACCGCACGACCGCCTCACCGGCCAGCTTGCTGCGGCCGTAGGCGGTGACCGGCCGGGGCGGTTCGCCGCCGACGAGCGGGACTCCGCGGGCGGCGGGGCCCGCGGCGGCCATGCTGGAGACGAGGACGAAGCGAGGGGAGCCGGACTCCCGGGCGGCGGCGAGGAGGTTGGCGGTGCCGTCGCGGTTGGCTTGAAGGAACTCGGCGTCGTTGCGTGCCGCCACGACCCCCGCCACGTGATAGATGACATCCACTCCCGCGGCGGCCTCGCGCAGGGCGTCGAGGGCGTTGAGGTCGCCACGAACGAGCCGGACGCCGCGGTCGGCCAGCCCGGCGGCCTTGGCCGGGGTGCGGACCAGCGCGGTGACCTCGTCGCCGCGTTTCAGGAGTGAGTCGATGAGATGACTGCCGACGAAGCCGGTGCCGCCGGTGACGAGCGCCTTCACAGCGGTCGGTCGTACATCCGGAGCGTCTGGTACACCGTGAAACCCATCTTGGAGAGCCCCAGGTTCATGGCGGGATTGTCTTCGAGAATCCAGCCGCCTTCGCCCCAGTAGATGCCGTGCTCCGCCGCCTTGGTCCAGACGGCGTGATAGAGCACCGAGTCGAGCCCGCGCCCGCGGAACTCCGGCACGACGCCGAGGAGCGGAATCCGGCAGCGCCGGAGTTTTTCCGTCTTGAGCGCCCAGAGCAGCCGGAGGACGACCATCGGCGTGAGGCGACCCTGCCGGTTGCTGCGGAAGATGACGTTGAAGTCGGGGATGGCCAGCGAAAATCCGACGGGCACCCCGTCCTTCTCCGCAAAGGTGATGAGATCGGGCACGATGACCGGCTTGAACTGCTTGGCCAGGTGATCGATTTCGTGGTCGGTCATCGGGACAAAGCCCCAGTTCTTTTCCCAGGACCGGTTGTAGAGCACCTTGATCAGCTCGATCTCTTCATGGAACCGCTTCATGTTGATGGGTCGCAGCGTGACGCCCATCCGGCTCTGCATGATGCTCACCGCCCGGGTCAGCCGCTCGTGCACCGGCTTGTAGGCGCGGAAGGTGAGGTCGCCGCCCTGGTAGATCAGCAGGTCCTTGGCCTTCTCGAACCCGGCGTGCTCCACCAGTTGCACGTAATAGGGCGGATTGTGCGGCATCATGATGGTGGGCGGCGTGTCGAAGCCGTCCACCTTGAGGCCGCACTCTTCGTTGACGGAGAAGGAGGCGGGCCCCCGCATCGTGTCGAACCCGCGGGCCCGGAGCCAGGCGGCGGCGGCGTCGAAGAGGGCGTCGGCGATGGCCTGGTCGTTCTCGCACTCGAAGAAGCCGAAGAAGCCGACCTTGTCGAGGTGGATCTCGTTGTGGAGCGTGTTGCTCTGGGCGGTGATGCGTCCGACCACGGCCCCTGCCCGCCTGGCGAGGAAGTATTCCGCTTCACCGTGTTCAAAATAGGGGTTCTTGGTGCGGTCGAGGAGGGTGCGGACATCCATGCGGAGCGGCGGAACCCAGTTTGGGTCCGCCGCGTGCAGCCGGTAGGGCAGGGCAACAAAGGCGTTGAGGTCGGCGCCGGTGCGGACGGGCGTGACCTGGAGGGCTCCGTTCAGATGACGCCGAGCTCGCGACCGATCTTCGCGAAGGCCTCGAGCGCGAAGTCGATCTGATCAAAGGTATGGGTGGCCATGAGGCTGGTCCGTAGCCGGCACTGGGCCGGCGGAACGGCCGGCGGGGCCACCGGATTGGTGAAGACGCCGGCGTCGAAGAGCTTCCGCCAGAAGAGAAACGTCGTGTCGAGCGGGCCGATGAGCACCGGCACGATCGGGGTCTCCGTCGGCCCGATGTCGAAGCCGAGGTGGCGGAAGCCGTCCTGCAGGCGCCGGGTGTTGGCCCAGAGCGCTTCGCGCCGCTCCGGCTCCTGCTGCATCACCTGGAGGGCGGCGAGCACCCCGGCGGTGTTGGCGGGCGGGAGCGAGGCGGTGAAGATGAGCGGCCGGCAGTGGTGGCGCAGGTACTCGATGACGTTGCTCTTGGCGGCGACGAACCCGCCGATGGAGGCCAGCGACTTGGAGAAGGTGCCGGCGATGATGTCGACTTCGTCGGACATGCCGAAGTGGGCGGCGGTGCCGTTGCCGTTGGGGCCGAGGACACCGAGGGAGTGGGCGTCGTCGATGGCGAGCGCGGCGCCGTGCTTCCGCGCCAGCGCGGACAGTCCGGCCACGTCGGCGATATCGCCTTCCATGGAGTAGACGCCGTCGACGATGATCATCATCCCGCGGCCGGCGGCGGCGTCGGGGGCCATCTTGCGGTCGAGCTGGGCCAGATTGCCGTGGTTGAAGCGGCTGGTGGTCCCGTAGGACATCTTGGCGCCGTCGACAATGGAGGCGTGGTCGAGCTTGTCGAGGTAGACGACGTCGTCCTTGCCGACGAGGGCGGAAATCAGGCCGAGGTTCGCGTTATAGCCGGTCGAGAAGACGAGACAGTCCTCCTTGCCGACAAACTCGGCGAGGGCGGCCTCGAGTTGCTGATGCAGGTCGAGGGTGCCGTTCAGGAAGCGGCTGCCGGTGCACCCGGACCCGTAGCGGTGCAGGGCCCGGGAGGCGGCCTCGAGCACTTTCGGGTGGTGCGTCAGGCCGAGATAGTTGTTCGACCCGAGCATGATCCGCTTTTCGCCTTCGATGACCACCACGGTGTCTTCCGACTCCGAAATGGGCTTGAAGTACGGATAGAGCCCGGCCGCCTTGATCTCGTCGACCTTGGTGAAATCACGGCACTTGTCGAACAGCGCAACGTGCGGAAGGGTCTGAGTGGCCACGAAACCTCGGGCGGGCTGAATGGTCCGGAGGGATGCCCCCCATCGCTATGTAACAGAACGGTTTAAACTACAAAATTGGGGGGCAGGGCACAAGCGCAAGGGGGGCGGACCCCTCCCCCACGTCCATCCTGTGCTCCCGGGCTCCCTTCGTTCGTCCCCTCGCGTGACATGGCGACAAGGCACCCGGCCCGATTGAATGCTGGAGCCCTCTCGGCTACATTTGCCGGCCACCCCCCAACGGACCTGATTCCGGAGTAATTCCTTTGAAGTCTTTCAACCTGGCCCCGGCAATGTTCGGAGCCCTCGGCCTGTTGCTGCTGGCTGCCCCGCCGGCCGAGGCCCAGTATCCCCGGGCCCGTCCCGGGCAGTTTGAGGTCCGTGGGCTCGATTTCCGCGCCGGCGGCGCCTGGCGCAAGCAGACGGCCAGCATCCGGGCCGCGCGCCAGCAGCTGATCGCCGCTGGGAACATGGCGCTCCTGAACTCCGCGATGCCTGGCCGGTCGGCCACGGTGGTCACCGGCAGCTTCAAGGTTCCGGTGGTCCCGATCCGGTTCTCCAATACCGATACCACCACGCTCTTTGCGACGACGGAGTACCAGGACCTGTTCTTCTCGCCGGCACCGGTCGGCCGTCCCTATAGCGTCAAGACCTACTACGAGCAACTCTCCAACGGCAACATCACGATGTCGGGGCGGGTATTCCCATGGACGCGAGCTGACTCCAGCGCCGCGTACTACGAGAACAACTGCAACGGCGTCGGGGTGAACAATCCCTGTTCCGACGGCGGCGTCCGGTTCGGCACCATGCTGCTTGGCGCGCTTGCCAAGGTGTCCAGCGGCGCCGATTCGCTCACCGTCTGGAGCGACTACGACAACGACGGTCCCGACGGCATCCCCAACTCGGGCGACGACGACGGATACGTGGACTTCGTCACATTCCTGCAGCCGGAAATCGACGGCGCCTGCGGCACGGTACACATCTGGGCGCACCGCTTTGTGATCGAAGGGTGGAACGGCGGGTCGCCCTACGTGACCAAGACGCCCAGCGCGAGCGGCGGTTTCATCAAGGTCTCCGATTACACCATGCAGAGCGGCCAGGGTGGCAACGGCGCCTGCACGCCCGGGGAGATCATGCCGATCGGCACCGTGGCGCACGAGACTGGCCATGCCTTCGGCCTGCCCGACCTCTACGACACGCAGGGCGGCACCCAGGGCATCGGCGAATTCGGCCTGATGGGCTCCGGCAACTATGCCCGTGCCTACAGCCCCTCGCGCATGGAGGGGTGGTCACTGCTTGAGCTCGGCTGGGTCAAGGCGGACACCCTGTCCACCTCCGGCACCATCACCCTGGATCCGGTCGCCACCTCGGACACCGTCCGTATCCTGCCGACCCAGACCGTGGGCGAGTACTTCATCCTGGAAAACCGGGCGGCCGTCGAGAGCGATTCGGCGCAGATGAATCCGGCTTACTCCCGGGCCAAGTCGCCGGGACTCTACGTCTGGCACATCGACCAGAGCCGGATCGACGCCGGCGCGTTTAACAACACGATCAACACCGGAGCCATCCAGGGGGTGGCGCTCCTGCAGGCCGACGGGCTGAACGACCTCCTCAACGGGGTCAACCGCGGCGACCGCGGCGATGCCTACCCCGGATCGACCAGCAAGACCGCCATCGACGGGACGACCTTTCCGGGGCTCCGGACCAACGCCGGCAAGGTGGTGGCGGGGCGGATCGACTCGATCCGCATCGGTGGCGGGCAGGCCGTGCTCTTCCGGTTCCGCTATGAGAAGCTCCTGCAGGTGACCAAGTTCGGCACCGGCACCGGGAACATTCTCTCCACCGAGCCCGGCAGCCTGGCCAACGGAGTGGGCGTCGCCCCGGGCACGGTCGTCACGCTGACCGCCGTTCCCACGCCGAATCACCGGTTCGTGGGCTGGACCGGCGACACGACCACCACCGATTCGGTGCTGAGCGTCACGATGGACCGCAACTGGTCGCTGAAGGCACAGTTCAGCTACACGGCGGTCTTCACGACGGAAGCGGCGGCCAACGACCTCCTTGGTTCCCCGACGCTCTCCGTCGCGCAGCGCACCCTCCTCGACCAGGACGGGAACAACAACGGCGTCTACGACCTCGGCGATTTCCTCCACTGGGTCACCATTTCCGGCCAGGGCGTCTCGCCCGCACTGCTGGCCAAGTTGCTTGCCGCGGCAGGCCCGACCACGGCGCAGACGCCGAAGGGAGTGACCCCATGAACTCGACCCTGATCCGGGGAACCGCCCTCCTGGCCGTTCTCGTCGCCACCGCCGGTTGCGGCGGCAGCAGCGACAACACGCCGACCGGTCCGGTGGCCGGTCCCCTGCGGGTGGTCCTCACCAGCCCCAACACCGACGACGGCGCCGTGATGTTCCAGGTGACCGGCGTGGTGGACTCCGTCGTGGCACCGGCCGGGCTGACGCTCTTCCAGAGCGCGCCGGGTCCCAACGTCATCCGCGCCATCGTCACCGGCGACCTGGGCTCGGGAAGCAACCTCCTGACGCTCTACGTCGCGGACGTGGGCAAGGCGTCGTCGATCACCACCCAGTTGCTGCAGGTGGCCGCCCGGGGCACCTACGCGCAGCGTACCGGCGCCTACAGCCTGCAGGTTCAGAAGTAGCCCCACCCGCTTGACGCCGCCCGGGGGAGTGCCATTAGTTCAGGCACTCCATCCCGGGTCGGCACTGTGCAATACACCCTCCTCATCAACGGCACCTCCACCGACGTGGACGTCGATCCCGACACGCCCCTCCTCTGGGTGTTGCGGGACCATCTCAACCTGACCGGCACGAAGTTCGGGTGCGGGGTGGGGCAGTGCGGCGCCTGCACCGTGCACCTCGACGGCGAGGCCACCCGGTCCTGCCAGTGGATCGTCCGTGACGTCGGCGCGAGGAAAATCACGACCATCGAGGGACTCTCCGACGACGGGAGCCACCCGGTGCAGGTGGCGTGGATGCGGGAGCAGGTCCCGCAGTGCGGCTATTGCCAGGTCGGGCAGATCATGTCTGCCGCGGCGCTCCTGACCGCCACGCCACACCCCTCCGATACCGAGATTGACACCGCGATGGCGGGCAACATCTGTCGCTGCGGCACCTACGAACGGATCCGGCGGGCCATCCACCGGGCCGCGGGAGACGTCGCGTGAGCGCCCGGGGCGGTGTTTCCCGGCGCGACTTCGTGAAGGCGGCCGCGGTCGCCGGGACCGGACTGACCCTCGCCGTGTATTTCCAGGGCTGCGGCAACGGCGCACCTCCGGTACCCGACGGGGTGTTCGCGCCTGACGCCTTTCTCCGCCTCTCCCCCGACGGTTCGGTGACGGTGGTGATCGGCCGCTCGGAAATGGGTCAGGGCCCCACGACCGGGCTGGCGATGATCCTCGCGGAAGAACTCGACTGCGACTGGAGTCGCGTCGGGTTTGTGCAGGGCCCCGCAGCCAAGGCGTACTACAACCCGGCCCTGCAGGCGCAGGTGACCGGTGGAAGCACCAGCATCCGGACGGGATGGCTCCCGATGCGGGAAGCAGGCGCCACGGCGCGCGCGATGCTGGTGGCGGCCGCGGCGGGGCGGTGGGGTGTCCCGGCCGCGTCGTGCAGCACCGCCGAGGGGTGGGTCCGCAACGATGTCACGGGAGAGGAACTGGCATACGGCGCGCTGGTCGCGGACGCGAGCGCGTTGTCGGTGCCGAAAGGCGTGCCGCTCAAGGACCCCATGGACTTCCGGATTATCGGTACCTCGCGGGACCGGCTCGACAATGCCGGCAAGGTGCGCGGGGTGGCGACCTTCGGCATTGACGTACGGCTGCCCGGCATGGCCTACGCGAGCGTCGAGCGGTGTCCGGTCTTTGGCGGTCAGGTGGGGAGCGTGGCAGGGGAGGCGAAGGCATTGGCCGTCCCCGGTGTGGTCAAGGTGGTGCGGCTGGAGGACCGGGTTGCCGTGGTGGCCGAGCACTACTGGCAGGCGGTGAAGGGGCGGCGGGCGCTCGATATCACCTGGGTCGAGGGGGCGGGCGCGGCGCTCTCGTCTGCCGGCCTGGCGGAGCAGCTGCAGGCGCTGCTGGCCTCCGACAAGGCACGCGAGGCCCGCAAGGTGGGTGACGCCGTTGGCGTCCTCGCCGCGAGCACGCCGACGATCGAGGCGTCCTATGACGCGCCCTACCTGGCGCATGCGACAATGGAGCCGCAGAACTGCACCGCGTGGGTGCACGACGGTGCGGTGGAGGTCTGGGCGCCGACCCAGTTCCAGATGGGTCCGGGGTTCCTCAACCACGGCGGCGCACGTGGCGTGGCGGCGGATGCCGCCGGGGTGTCTGCCGACGACGTCACCATCCACACGACCTTTCTTGGCGGCGGATTCGGGCGTCGGCTCGAAGTGGACTATGTGACCGAAGCGGTGCGGGTCGCGAAGGAGCTCGACCGGCCGGTCCAGGTCATCTGGAGTCGGGAGGACGACACCCAGCACGACTACTACCGCCCGATGACCGCGCACGCCCTCTCGGCGGTGCTCGGGGAAGACGGGATGCCGCTGGCCTGGCGTCAGCGGATCGCCTGCCAGTCGATCATCCGACACTGGCTGCCGGGGTGGATGCCGGACTTTGCCATGAGCCTCGCCGGGGCCCTCGAGCACGGCGTCGATCCGTCGGCGGTCGAAGGGTCGGCCGACCTCCCCTATGCGGTGCCGAACCTGCTGGTGGACTGGCGGGAATTGACGGTCCCGGTGCCGGTCGGCTTCTGGCGCTCGGTGGGGCACTCGCAGAACTCGTTCGTGACCGAGAGCTTCATCGACGAACTCGCGGCGGCGGCGGGGCAGGACCCGGTCTCCTACCGGCGGGCGCTGCTGAAGGACGAGCCGCGGATGCGGGCGGTGCTCGAGCTGGCGGCCACGGAGGCGGGGTGGGGGACCCCCGTGCCCGAGGGGCGCGCGCGCGGCGTGGCCATCGTCCGTTCGTTCGGGAGCATCGTGGCGGAGGTGGCGGAAGTGTCTATCACGCCCGCCGGGGTCATTCAGGTGCATCGGGTGACCTGCGCGGTGGATTGTGGCACGCCGGTCAATCCCGGGTTGATCAAGGCCCAGATGCAGGGTGGAATCGTGTTCGGTCTGACCGCGGCGCTGCACGGCGAGATCACCATCGACAAGGGGCGGGTGCAGCAGAACAATTTCTACGACTACGAGATGGTGCGGATGCCGGCGGCACCGGTGGTGGACGTGCGCATCGTGCCGAGTACGGAGCCGCCGGGCGGTGTCGGGGAGCCAGGCGTGCCGCCGATCGCGCCGGCGGTGGCCAATGCGGTGTTCGCACTCACGGGGCAGCGGTTGCGGCGGCTGCCGCTGAGACTCCGCACCTCCTGACCCCCTCCCCGGCAAGCGGAGAGGGGGACCGTCCGCTTCCCCCCCGGTCCTTCCTGTT
The DNA here is from genome assembly GCA_041390145.1 of Gemmatimonadales bacterium. Classification (NCBI taxonomy): domain Bacteria; kingdom Pseudomonadati; phylum Gemmatimonadota; class Gemmatimonadia; order Gemmatimonadales; species Gemmatimonadales bacterium. Next base: position 111,338 of record JAWKQM010000011.1, read on the forward strand.
AGGTTCCGAGGGTAGCCTTTCCCCCGACGTACCCTTCCAGGAGGCACCATGAGCGACATCGTAAAGGTGATTGAAGTGATTGCCCAGTCCGACAAGTCCTTTGACGATGCGGCCAAGACCGCGGTGCGCGAAGCGGCCAAGACCGTCACCGGGCTGAAGTCGATCTGGATCGACAATTTCAGCGCCGAAATTGAGGGCGACAAGATCACCCACTATCGGGTGAACGCGAAGATTTCATTCGTCCTGAAGTCGGCGGGCAAGTAGCGTGGAAGTACGGACGTTCAAGGTGGGATACATCATCGGCAGCCTGGCGGGCAAGTCGATCAACCGCGTGCTCGCCAGGGCGCTGGTACGCCTCGCTCCACCGGCGCTCGAGATGTTTGAGATCCCCATTCGGGACCTGCCGCTCTACAGCTACGACTACGACGCGGACTATCCCCCGGCGGGCACCGCCCTGAAGGCATCCATCGACAGGGCGGACGCCGTCCTGCTGGTGACCCCGGAATACAACCGGTCGGTCCCCGGCTGCCTGAAGAATGCCATCGACTGGGCGAGCCGGCCGAGGGGCAAGAACTCCTTTGCACGCAAACCTTCGGCGACCATCGGCGCGTCGTCGGGGGCCATCGGCACCGCCATTGCGCAGCAGCACCTGCGCGGAGTGCTCGCGCACCTCAACTCACCGCAGATGAACTCTCCCGAGGCGTACATCCAGATGACCCCGGGCCTCATCACGGAGGACGGTCAGGTCACACGGGAGTCGACGGAACAATTCCTCGCGAAGTTCATGTCTGAATTCCACCAGTTCATCGCGCGGGAGACGTTCGTGATGCAGAACGAGTAGAGAAGGCGCCTCGCACCTTCGGCTCCGTTGCCCCGCTGCCCCGCTGCCTTCAGGCGGTCACCAGCCCCAAGCCCATCGCGGTCGCGGCCTTCGTGCTCGCTTCCATCCGGGTGTCTGCGCCCGGCAGCATCATCCCTTCCGCCGCTACCACCGATAGATCCTCGATCCCCATGAATCCGAGCAGGGTGCGGAGGTGGGGCTCGAGATGGTTGTACTGCGCCTTCCCCGACTCAGGGCTGTAGTCGAACCCTCGGGTAATGACGGCATATGCCGGCCGCCCGCCGAGGAGGCCCGTGGCACCTGATTCGCCGAGGGAGAACGTCCAGCCGGGCCGGATGATGAGGTCGAAGTAGTGCTTGAGCTGGTAGGGGAGGCCAAAGTTCCACATCGGGGTGACGAAGAGGTACGCGTCGGCCGCGATGAACTGGGTCACCAGGCGGTCAAGGGCGCGGCGGCGCTGGGCCAGGAGTTCTCCTGAGAACGATGAGGGACGGTCAAAGAGGACCGATATCATCGGTGCGTCGAGGGGCGGGAGTTCGATCTGGGTGAGGTCGATGGTTTCGACCACGCCCGTCGGGTTCACGGTTTCCCAGCCCTGGAGAAACGCGTCCGCGAGGTGCCGGGTCTGTGAATTTCCGTTCTGATGGGGGGTGGCAATGATCTGGAGCAGCGTGGACACTCAGGCCTCCTGGTGGTCGATGGTGCAGCCATCAGGGAAGCCGCACCGTTGCCCCTATGCTATGGCCGGGGCGCTGAACCCCTCGTGACATGCAGGTGAAGGGTGGTTCATATGCAACCATTGCCCGTACCCGCCGGTCTATAGCCACATGTCGGCGTTCAATCGATCGTCCGTGCCCGCGAGCGGGACGTCAATTCCCAATATCGGACACTTGGGGTCCTCTGACGACGTGGTGAGGGGGCCTATGCCCTTTTGCTGCAATGCTTTCGCGCGCTGCAGGTCGTGGTCTTCGTCGGCACGGTTCTTTCCCACGTGGGCCCCCACGCCCACGCGGCGCGCCTTGTGACTCCCACCGAAGGCCTCGACATGCGACAGAGTCTCACTGACTGGATGGGCGACCTGCGGCACGCGATGCGGGCGCTGCAACGTTCTCCCGGCTTCTCGCTCATGGTGGTGCTCTGTCTCGGACTCGGCATCGGCGCCAACGGCGCCATCTTCAGCGTCGTCAACTCCGTCCTGCTCCGCCCGCTGCCCTTTCCCGAGCCCGATCGCCTGGTCAATGCCTACGAAACGTTCTACTACGACGGCGGGGACGGGTACGGCGGCGTCTCGTATCCCAATTATCGCGACTGGGTAGAGCAGAACCGCACACTCCAGTCGCTTGCTGCCTCGTCCCGGGCCAGTGTCGTCCTGCAGGGCACCGAGTCCACCGAGCGACTGGTGGCGAACCGGGTGACCGCCAACTACTTCGCGACGCTGGGCCTGCCGCCGATCATCGGGCGCGATTTTGCGCCCGGGGACGAGCTGGCCGGCGCCTCCGGCGTGGTGTTGCTCAGCGAGCGATTCTGGCGCAGCCGGTTCGGTGGCGACCCCGCCGTGGTCGGAGCGTCGCTCCGAATCGATGGGCAACAGCGCACCGTCATCGGAATCATCCCGGCATCGGCCAGCACCTCCACCCAGCTCTGGACGCCCCTGGTGCTTGCTCCGGAGCGGGCCGAAGCTCGAGACAGCCACTTCCTTCAAGTCATCGGGCGGCTGAAGCCGGGGGTCACGCTGGAAGCCGCCGATGCTGACCTGAAGTCCGTCGCCGCCCGGATTCGTGGGGAGCACCCTGAAGTCGATCCGAGCCGCAGTGCACGACTGCGGTCGGTGCAGGAGGATACGGTCGGCAACGTGCGCGCGACGCTGCTGGTCTTGCTGGGCGCGGTCGCCCTCGTCCTGCTCATCGCCTGCGCCAACGTCGCCAACCTGCTGTTGGCCCGCGCCGGCTCCCGTCGCCACGAGATGGCGGTGCGCCTGGCCCTTGGCGCGAGTCGGGCCCGCCTCATTCGCTACCTGCTGACCGAGAGCCTCCTCTTCGCGCTCGGCGGTGCCGTTGCCGGCGCCGGCATGTCGTGGCTGGCGCTCCGCACCCTCGCGCCGCTCGTGTCGGGGATGCTCCCCCGGCCCAGTGACCTCCAGATGGACGGGTGGGTGTTCCTCTACCTGCTGGGCGTCGCGGTCGTCTGTGCGGTGCTCTTCGGGCTCGCGCCGGCTCTCACGACCACCGGGAAGAGCCTGCAGGGGGGCATCACCAGCGCGGGCGCGCGTGGCAGCAGTGCGGGCCACAGCAGGCTTCGGCGTGCGCTGGTGGTCTCGGAGGTCGCGCTGTCCATGATGTTGCTGACCGGTGCCGGCCTCATGGTTCGCGGCATGCTCATCCTGCAATCGGAAAAGCCGGGATTCGCGACCGAGAATGTCCTGACGGCCCACCTGGCGATTCCCGATGCCACGACCGCCGGTTCATCCAACTTCATTCTGCCCTTCCTCGAAAAGGTCCGGTCGATCCCTGGCGTCAGGGATGCGGGGCTGATCTCCCACCTCCCGATGCAGGCCTGGGGATCGAGCAGCAATTTCACCGTCGTTGGCCACGCGGCGCCGGAGCGCGGGAAGGAGCCGCTGACAGAGTACCGGCTGACGAGCCCCGGGTTGCTTGAGGCGATGGATATCCCACTGGTGAGCGGGCGCGACTTTACGGCGCGCGATGTCCTCGACACGTCCCGTGTGCTGCTCGTTAACGAGACGCTCGCCCGGCAGCAGTTTCCCGACGAGGATCCGGTTGGTCGCCAACTCAACTTCGGCGAGGGCGAGGTGTACACGATTCTCGGCGTGGTAGGTGACACGCGGCAGCGGGGCCTCGACCGCGCGCCGTTGCCCGAGGTCCACTTCCCGATCCGCGCGGATGATGGCGGTCGCGAGATGACGCTCGTGGTACGGACCACCGTGCCGCCCTCCACTGTGACTCCGGCCGTCCGCCAGGCGCTCCGCGAGGTGGATGCCAGCCAGCCGCTCTACCAAATCATGACAATGGGAGAGGTCCTCGATCGCTCGCTCGGTTCGCGCGAACTCAACCTGTGGCTCTTCGGCGCGTTCGCGCTCGTAGCCCTTGTGCTCTCGGCGGCCGGGCTCTACGGCGTCATTGCCTACCTGGTGAGTCAGCGAACCCGGGAACTGGGCATCCGGATGGCGCTCGGAGCACAACATGTCGACGTGATCCTGCTCGTTCTCCGGCAGGGCGGGGCGCTCGTGCTCCTCGGACTCCTGCTCGGACTTGGGGCGCGGTCTACTTCACCCGCTTTCTCGCCGCGATGCTCTACGGCGTAAGCGCACGTGATCCCGTCACACTGGTGACGGCCACGCTTTGTGCTCGGGGGCGTGGCGATGCTGGCGACCCTTGTCCCCGCGCGTCGGGCCTCCAAGGTGGACCCGGTGCTTGCGATGCGAGCCGATTGAGCGCGGCGTCATCGACGCGGCCCCTGACCGCTCGCGGGACACACAATCCCGATAGCGGACAGTCGCGGTGAGCGGGACGTCTGGCCGTCGCTGGAAACGGTTGTCCCGCATCGTCTTCCGAGATGGCTCAGAGCCGAGGGCTCGGCACGCTTCTTCCCAACGTCGGCCCCACGCCCGTGCGGCGCGCCTTGTGACTCCCACCGAAGGCCTCGACATGCGACAGACCTCTCCGGCTGGACAGACGACCTCCGGCACGCGCTCCGCGCCCGTCGTCACCTGGATTCGCCGCCGTGACTATCGGCACGCTCGGGCTCGCCATCGGCGCCAACGTTGGGATGTTCAGCGTGGTCGATGCGGTGCTGCTCAATCCGCTCCCGTATGGTGACGTCGATCAGGTGGTGTATGTCGCCGGGTCGGCGCCTGGCTCCGACATGCCGAGCGAGTTCGGCGTTTCCATGGAATTCCTGCCCCAGTACACCGAGCAGTCGCAGCTCCTGGAGGACGCGGCGCTTCCTTCACCTCCACGCTGCGGACCGCGGACCGGGTGGAGCGGATTCCGATGTCGGCGGCGACCAGCTCGCTCTTCTCCACCCTCGGTTTCCACGCCGGTCGTGGGGCGGCTCCCCGTCCCTGACGACGGGTCGCGTGTCGTGGTGCTCAGCTACGGACTCTGGCAGTCGTGGTTCGGGGGGGATTCCGGCGTCGTGGGCCGCTCGTTCTCGGTTTCGGGAGACAGCCGTGTCGTCATCGGCGTCATGGGGCCCGACTTTCGCTTTCCGCTCGACGACACACAACTCTGGTTTCCGATAACCGTCGCCCTCGATTCCATCAGGCCGGGCAACTTCGGTATCCGGATGGTGGCCCGGACGAAGCCCGGCGTGACGCCGGAGGCGCTCGCCAGCGAGCTGACGGCGCTGGCGCGCCGCCTGCCGGAGCGGTTCGGGGGCTCGCCCAGGTACGCTCGTACCATGGAGCAGTACCAGGCGGTGGTGCGCCCGCTGCAAGCCCCGAGATGTTTGGCGCCGTGTCGCGCCCGCTCTGGGTGTTGTTTGGCGCGGTCGCCATCGTGCTGCTGATCGCGTGCGCCAACGTCGCGAACCTCTTCGTGGTCCGCGCCGATGTCCGGCATCGTGAGCTGGCCGTCCGCCGCGCCATCGGCGCGGGCCGCTGGCCGCTGATCCGCCTGCAGATGGCGGAGGCGGTGGTGGTGGCCCTGTTTGCCGGGGCGCTTGCGGTCGTGCTGGCCAGCTGGGCGCTCCCCCTCTTCCTCAGGGCGGCGCCCGAGGACATCCCGCGCCTCAGCACTGTCTCCCTCGGTCCCGCGTCCCTGATCTTCACGGTCATCGCCGCGCTGGTTTCCGCGGTGGCCTGCGGCCTGGTGCCGGCCATCCGGGTGTCGGAGCCCGACATGCTCCGCCTCCGCGAAGGTGGTCGGGGTGCGACGCGGCAACGGAACTGGGCGCGGGACGGCCTGGTCGTGGCCCAGACCGCCCTCGCCCTCGTGCTGCTGATCGGGTCGGGGCTCCTGGTGCGCAGCTTCAGCAAACTCTCCCGCGTCGACCCGGGGTACGACACCCGTGACGTGTTCACCTTCCAGATCGCGCCTGAACGAGAGTCGCTGAACGACGGGCCGTCGTTTGCCCGCTTCGACCTTGCGTTCATGGACCGGCTCCGCGCCCTCCCGGGGGTCGAGTCGGTCGGGTTGGTCGAGAACGTCCCCCTGAACGAGGGAACCAGGTCGATCCGGTTTCACCCCGAGGGGGCGGACGCCGACGCGCAGCCGCTCCTGAACGTGACCTGGGCCGCGGGCGATTACTTCAAGACGATGGACATCGCCGTCCTGCGCGGACGCGTCTTCACCGACGAGGAACAACTGTCGGGCGAGGGCAACGTCATCATCAGCGAGTCCGCCGCGAGGCTCCTCTGGCCGGATGCCAACCCGCTCGGGCGGCGGGTGAGCGCCGACCAGGGCCCGGGGGCCTTCACCGTGATTGGGGTCGTCGAGGATGTCCTCCAGGACAACTTCCGCGACCCCCCGCAGCCGGTCATCTACCTGCCCCTGGTGGGGCCGACGCCCACGAGCTGGGCCATGTCGTCCCCCGCCTACGTCGTGAAGACCAGCCGCGCCGAGTTCATCGCGCCGGAGGTCCGCGCACTCGCACGGGAGGTCGCACCTGAGGCGCCGATGTACCGCGTGTTCACCATGGCAGGGCTGGCCCGGGATTCCATGGCGCAGCTCTCCTTCCTGATGCTCACGCTCGGCATCGCCGCCTTCCTCGCGCTGATCCTCGGGAGCGTGGGTCTCTACGGAGTGCTCTCATACATCGTTGGTCAACGGGTGCGGGAAATCGGCGTGCGCATGGCGCTCGGTGCCGAAGCCGGTCAGGTGCGCCGGATGGTCGTCCTGCAGGGCACCCGCGTCGTCGCTGTCGGGATTCTTGTCGGGTTCGTCGTGGCCCTCCTCGCGACTCGGTCGCTCGGCGCCCTGCTGTACGGGGTGGCGAGCTTCGATACCCTCACCTTCGCTGGCATGACCCTGCTGCTCATCGGGGTGGGTATTCTGGCCAGTTACCTCCCGGCGCGACGCGCGTCGAATATCGACCCCGTCGAGGCTCTGCGCGGGGAGTAGTGGCCTCGGTGGCCTGGCCGTTGACGGGATGGCGAATCCCAAAAGCGGACACCTGGCCGATTTCGGCAATGGGTAGTTGCGGCGTATCCTGTTGCCACACATTGGGTTATCGGATCGCCATGCCGGCGGCAGACAGGCACGCTTCTTCCCTTGATGGGGGTGAATCGTGCCGTTGGTTCGGAGATTGGCCTCACTTGAACAGGACCTCACGTGGACGTTGCTCGCGTCAAACCGCCCAATAAGCGCCGCCCCCTCTACATAGGACTGGGGGCCGTGCTCCTCGTTGTCATGGTCGTCATGGGGCAGTTGAAGCCGGCCGCGCCGAGCGTCGAGCGCCCGACACTGTCCATCGATTCGGTGGTGTCGGGTCCGATGGTCCGCGAGGTGCGCGCCCCTGGTTCGCTGGTGCCGGAACAGATCCGGTGGATCTCGGCGGTGGCGCCGGGCCGGGTCGAGAAGAAGCTGGTGCAGCCGGGCGAGCATGTCACCGCCAACACGGTGCTGATGGAACTGAGCAATCCCGACGTCGAGATCCAGCTGTTGCAGGCGGAGCGTCAGCTGACCGATGCGCAGGCCCAGCTGGTCGCCCTGCAGGTCAGTCTCGAGACCCAGCGCCTGAACCAGGCCGGCATCGTGGCCCAGACGCAGTCCGAGTACCTCGAGGCGAAGCGGAACGCCGACGCCGCCAACGCGATGGTGGACCAGAAGCTGATCTCGGTGTTCGAGGCGAAGAAGGCGAAGGAACACGCCACCGAAATGACGGAGCGGCTGTCCATCGAACAGCAGCGACTCAAGCTGATTACCGACAACATCCCCGCCCAGCTCTCCGTGCAGCGCGAACAGGTGGAGCGCCTCAAGGCGGTGGTCCGCTTCCAGCGCTCGCTGGCCGGCGCCATGATCGTGCGGGCCGGCGCCAACGGCGTGCTGCAGGAGCTTCCGCTCGAGGTCGGCCAGTTTGCGCAGAGCGGCACCACCATCGCCAAGGTGGTCCAGCCTGACAAGCTGAAGGCGGTCCTCCGGGTGCAGGAGAACCAGGCGCGGGACGTGGCGCTCGGCCAGTCCGCCGTGATCGACACCCGCAACGGCCTGGTGCGCGGGCGGGTGTCGCGCATCGACCCGTCGTCCTCCGGCGGGATGGTCACGGTGGACGTGGCCCTCCTCGATTCGCTGCCCAAGGGGGCGCGGCCCGACCTGAGCGTCGACGGCACCATCGAGATCGAACGGCTCGGCCAGGTGCTGCACGTCGGGCGGCCGACCTACGGGCAGGCCAACAGCACCATCGGCCTCTTCCGCCTTTCACCGGACGGGGATGAGGCGGAGCGGGTGCAGGTCACCCTCGGCCGCACCTCCGCCAACGCCGTCGAGATCGTGTCGGGCCTGCAGGCCGGTGACCAGGTGATCCTGTCCGACATGACCCGCTTCGGCTCCGTCGACCGCGTCCGCATCAAATAGTCCGTGCACATTGACCACTCCTGACCTCGCGCATTTCTGCCTCTCTCCGGAGTTCTTGCCATGAACGCTACGCAGCCGCTGATCCGCCTCGATGGAATCCAGAAGGTGTTCTATACCGACGAGGTGGAGACCCATGCCCTTTCGGAGGTGCACCTCGAGGTGCAGCGGGGCGAGTACGTCGCCATTTCCGGCCCGTCCGGCTGCGGCAAGACGACCCTCCTGTCGCTGCTGGGCTTGCTGGATACGCCGACCGGTGGCGAGTACTGGCTGGACGAGAAACCGGTGGCGCAGCTCTCGCCGGCCGACCGGGCGCGGATCCGGAACCGGGAGATCGGCTTCATCTTCCAGGCGTTCAACCTGATCGGCGATCTCACGGTGTATGAGAATGTCGAACTGCCGCTGACCTACCGCGGCATGGCCCCCGCCGAGCGGAAGCAACGCGTCATGTCGGCCCTGGAGCGGGTGGGGATGAGCCACCGGGTGCGGCACTATCCGGCGCAGCTCTCCGGCGGTCAGCAGCAGCGCGTGGCCGTCGCGCGCGCCGTGGCGGGTGAGCCGCTCATCCTCCTGGCCGACGAGCCGACCGGAAACCTCGACTCGACCAACGGCGAAGCGGTCATGCAGCTGCTGCAGGAGCTGCACCGCGGCGGCGCCACGATCATCATGGTGACGCACGACGCCCGATACGAACGGCATGCCGACCGCGCCATTCATCTCTTCGACGGCCGTGTGGTCGGCGACGAGGCCCTGGAACTCGCCATGTCGCAAGGCTAGGAAGGAGCACCCCGTGGCCCCGATCGCCAGCACGCTCCGGTACGCCCTCCGCACGCTTCGGCGGAGCCCCGGCTACGCATTCATTGCCATCCTGACGCTGGGGCTGGGGATCGGCGCCAACACCGCCATCTTCTCGGTCATCAACGCGGTGGTGCTGCGGCCGCTGCCCTACGCCGAGCCCGACCGGCTCGTGGTCGTGAGCCACCTCTATCCCTCCCTGTCCAACCTGGTCGCGGGGGTGTCGGTCCCCGGATTCCTGGAGTACGAGAAGCAGCATCAGGCGTTCAGCGCCATGACCGCCTACACCGGTTGGGGGCCGACACTCACCGGGCATGGCGACGCCAGTCGCCTCCAGGCACGCCGGGTGGCGGGCGATTACTTCGCGACGTACGGAGTGCAACCCGCCCTCGGCCGGGCGCTCCGCGCGGACGAGTCGGTCGCCGGCAGCGAACATGTCGTGGTGCTCAGCGACCCATTCTGGCGCAAGGTCTACGGGGCCGACCCGAGCATCATCGGACAGCGGATGCTCCTCAACGGCGAGAGCTACGAGATCGTCGGGGTGATGCCGCCGTCGTTCACGTCGATGCTCAACCGCGCCGTCGATCTCTGGACGCCCCTCGCCTTCACGCCGGCGCAGGTGGCCGGATCATGGGGCCATGAGTTCCTGGGCATGACGGCACGAATCAGGGAGGGGGTGTCCCTCGAAACGGCCCAGTCGGAAATGCACGCGCTCGCCAGCCAGATCAAGGTGGACCACCCGGATCAGTTTCCGGAGGACTGGGACCTCAGGCTCTCGCCGCTCAGCGACGTGGTCACCTCCGTCGGCATGCGGCGCGCGATGTTCGTGCTGCTCGGGGCGGTGGTCCTGGTGCTGCTCATCGCCTGTGCCAACGTGGCCAACCTGCAGCTGGCGCGCGCGGCAAGTCGGTCGCGCGAGATTGCGGTCCGTGTCGCTCTCGGCGCGTCGCCGCGCGACCTGATCCGTCAGCTGCTGACGGAGAGCATGGTGCTGGCGCTCGCCGGCGGCGTGCTCGGCGTCCTCTTTGCCCTCTGGGGCGTGCCGGCGCTGATGTCACTCAACGAGAGCAACCTGCCGTCGGCATCCGCCATCGGGATCGACGGCATGGTGCTGGCCTTCACCCTGGGGCTTTCCCTCCTCACGGGACTGGTCTTCGGCCTTGCCCCCGCCATGCGCGTCTCGCGCACCTCGCTCCAGGAGTCGCTGAAGGAAGGCGGCCGGGGCGCCGCCGGGGATCGCGGAGGGCTGACGCTCCGTCGGGGCCTGGTGGTGGCCACCGTCGCACTCGCGCTGACGCTTCTCGTCGGTGCCGGGCTCCTGACCCGTTCCTTTTCGCAGCTGCTCCAGGTGGACCCAGGCTTTCGTCCGGACCACCTCCTGACCTTCAACCTGGCGCCACCGGACGCCAAGTATCCGAACGATACGGCGCGCGTCGCGTTCTTTGACCGGGCCATCCAGGCGATCACGGCGCAACCAGGAGTGATCTCCGTCGGCGCCACCTCCGTGCTCCCCTTCACCAACAACGGAAGCACGCGGTCCTTTAATGTTGAAGGCCACGTGGTCCCGCCCAAGGGGAACATGCCCTGGGGCGACTTCCGGATCGTGACGCCCGACTACCTGGCCGCGATCGGGGCACCGCTCCTCAAGGGCCGCTTCTTCACCGCACAGGACGTGGCGGGGACGCCAGATGTGGTGATCGTCGACCAGGAATTCGCCCGGACCTACTGGCCGGACGCTGATCCAATCGGCAAGCGCATCACCTTCAACGACTTTACCGACTCGACCATCACCTGGATCACGGTGGTGGGTGTCGTCGGGCATACCATGCACGAAGGGCTCGACGCCGAGAGGCGGATCCAGTACTACCTCCCGCTCGCACAGGCCGGCAACGAATTCATGGCATTCGCGGTGCGCACCACCACCGACCCGCTTGCGGCTGTGAGTGGGGTGCGTGAGGCGCTCAAGTCGGTCGATCCCGATGTGGCCCTCGCCAATATCAACACGATGGACGAGCTGGTGTCGACCAGCACCGGCCCCCGGCGCTTCTCCATGGTGCTGCTCACGGTCTTCTCGCTCCTGGCGGCGGCGCTGGCCGCCATCGGGCTCTACGGCGTCATGGCCTTCACCGTGGCCCAGCGGACCCAGGAACTCGGCGTGCGCCTGGCCCTCGGCGCAACGCCAGGCTCGGTCCAGCGGATGGTCATGGGGCAGGGGATGCGACTCGCGCTGGTCGGCGTCGGCTTCGGCCTGGTGGCGGCGGTGGCCCTCACCAACCTGCTGAAGGCACTGGACAGCCAGGCCGCCGTGGGCGCCACCGACCGGCTCCTGTTCAAGGTCTCGGCGCACGATCCACTCACCTTCATCGCGATTCCGCTGCTGCTGCTGGCGGTCACCCTGGTGGCGAGCTGGGTGCCGGCGCGCCGCGCGACCGCGCTGGACCCGGTGGAGGCGCTGCGCGGTGAATAGCCGCCTGGCCGGGGTCCGGCTTGCAGTGCGAGGCCTGGCGCGCTCACCGGGCTTCACCTTCGTCGCGCTCGCAACCCTGGCGCTCGGGATCGGCGCCAGCACCGCCATGTTCACGGTGGTCCGTGCGGTCCTGCTCCGCGAACTCCCCTTCGAGCGCCCCGACGAACTGGTCCAGGTGGGGCACACGCGGCCGAATCGGGGGGCCGTCTTCGGTGGCTTCTCGCCGCAGGACTTTGACGATGTGCGCGCCGCCTCAGACAAGTTCAGTTCGCTCTCGGCCTTCTTCTACCTCCCCGGCCTCGGCACCCGAAACCTCACGGGACTGGGCGAACCGCAAAACGTCGCGGCCGTCATGGCCGACGGCCAGTTCTTCGGGACGCTTGGCGTCTCGGCGGTGCGGGGCAGGACCTTCGACGCCACCGACGACGTTCCCGGCGCCAACCAGGTCGTCGTCCTCAGCGACGCATTCTGGCGGAATACGCTCGGCGGTGATCCGGACGTCATCGGCCGGGCGGTCGAGCTCGACGGCCAGCCCTTCGAGGTCATCGGTGTCATGGCGCCGGACTTCGCCTTTCCCTCGGCCGAGCCCCAGATCTGGCTGCCTCTTTCGCTCATCACGGATAACCAAATTCCCCATGTCCGGCAGGTGCGCTGGCTCAATGCCGTGGCCCGGCTGGCTCCTGGCGTGACCGAATCGGCCGCCCGGGCGCAGGTCGGCGATGTGATGGCGCGGCTGGCGCAGGAGTATCCGGAGAGCAACACCGATTGGAACACGCCTGCCCTGCGTCCGGTCAGGGAATACCTGCTCGGCAAGGTCCGCGCGCCGCTGGTCGCCCTGATGGCCGCGGTAGCGCTCGTGATGCTCATCGCGGCCGTCAACGTGGCGCACCTCGTGCTTGCCCGCGGCCTGGGCCGAGCCGGGGAACTGTCGATTCGCGCGGCGCTCGGCGCTACGCGGGCGCGCCTGGTCGGTCAACTGCTGCTGGAGAGCGCCATCCTCGCGACGGCCGGGGCGGCCGCCGGGCTGCTGCTCGCCTGGCTCGCCGCCCCGCTGCTCACCTCGGTGGCCACGGGGACGCTCCCGCGCGCCGGCGAGATCACCGTCGACCCCACGGTGGCGGGCTTTGCGGTCCTCGCCGGGATTGCGACCTTCCTGATTGTCGGGGTCGTCCCGGCGTTCCGCAGCGCCCAGCCAACGGCGGGAACCGCGCTCCGCGAGGGACGCGGACAGACGAGCGGCAGTCATCGCCTGGCGGCAGGCCTCCTCGCGGCGGAAAGCGGGTTCGCGGTTCTTCTGCTGTGCGGCACGGCCCTGACGCTCTCGAGTCTCTGGAAGCTGACCCACGTCGACCCGGGGTTCTCCGCGGATCACGTGGTGTCCCTGCGGCTCGTGCTCCAGGGCGGTCGGTATGAGGCCCGCGGATATCCGGAAACCTTCCGGCGGACCCTTCTCGAGCGGCTCGCCGACATCCCAGGTGTGCTCGCCGTCGGTGGCGGCAAGCGGGCGCCGCTGACCGGGGGCGGCGAGCCCTACGAGCTTCGCGTGACGCGGGAGGGAGGCGTCGTCGATACAATCGCGCCGGCGGCGGGGACCTACATCGTCACCCCGGGGTATTTCGAGGCGCTCGCCATCCCGATGCTGGCGGGACGGGAGTTCACCGCGGCGGATACCTCGGACGCACTGCTTCCCATTGTGGTCAGCGCCAGCCTGGCGCGGCAGGTGTGGCCGGGGCGGCCGGCCGTCGGGGAGCGCTTCCGGATGGGGGGGAGTGATGCGGTCGTCGTCGGGGTCGCCACCGACGTGCGCCACGAGAGCCTCGATCGCCCCGCCGAATCGGTGGCCTATGCGCCGCTGGCCATCTTCCAGCGCTCCGCCTTCAACGGCTTCGTGCGGGTCGCGGGTTCCCCGCTGAACTATGTTGCCGCCGTGCGGGAGGTGGTGCGCGAACTCGACCCCGACCTGCCGATCGGCGACCTCGGCCCCCTGACGTCTCAGATCGAGTCCTCGGTGTCGCAGCCTCGCCTCTTTACGTCCCTGGTGGCGATGTTCGGCGCGGCGGCGCTGCTGCTCGCCTCGCTCGGGATCTACGGGGTGGTGGCGCAGGGGGTGGCGCGGCGCCGGAAGGAGATCGGCATTCGCATGGTCCTCGGCGCCCGCGCCGTGGCCGTCACCCGCCTGGTCGTCGGCGGGGCGCTGCGCGCCACCCTGCTTGGCTCGGCGATCGGCATGGCACTCTTCGTGGTGGTATCCCGGCTGCTGCAGAGCCAGCTCTACGAAGTGCGCGCCACCGATCCCCTCCTCCTGGCGCTCTCGGGAGCCGTCTTGCTGGGCACGGCCTGGCTCGCGGCGTGGGTCCCGGCGCGACGGGCGGCATCCATCGACCCCATCATCGCGCTCCGCAGCGAATAGCGCCCCGCGTGCGGCTACATTTCCGACTCCTCATTACTCCGGCAGGATTCTCGTGATCCGACTCGTCAACCTCGAGAAGACGGTCCCCACCCGACCGTCACCGACTTACCTGCTCCGCCAGATCACGATGTCGGTGTCGCGCGGTGAGTTCGTCACCATCATGGGTCCGTCGGGCGCCGGCAAGTCCACGCTGCTCTCCATTCTCGGCATGCTCGACGCCGACCACAGCGGAGAGTTCTGGTTCAACGACCAGGCGGTGCACGCGTTGTCGCCCAGGAACCGGCACGCCCTGGCGCGGGCCTCGATCGGGTTCGTCTTCCAGAAGTACCACCTCCTCGACGACCTGACGGTCGCCGAAAATCTCGACGTGCCCCTCGGGTACCGGAACGTCCCGTCGAAGGAACGTCAGGCCATCGTGGCCGACACGCTGGACCGGTTCAACATTGTCGGGAAGAAGGACCTCTTCCCGTCCCAGCTTTCGGGCGGCCAGCAGCAGCTGGTCGGCGTGGCCCGCGCGGTCATCGCCAAGCCGGCGCTGCTCCTGGCCGACGAGCCGACCGGCAACCTCCACTCCGAGCAGGGGCGCGAAATCATGGAGCTGTTCCGGACCCTCCACCGCGCCGGCACCACGATCATCCAGGTGACCCACTCCCACGAGAACGCCCAGTATGGGGACCGGATTGTCCGCCTCAATGACGGATGGCTCGTGACGGAGTAGATTCCCTTCCTGATGGGAACTCAAGCGCCCCGCATCCTCGTCGCCGATGACCAGGCGGACATCCTGCAGGCCCTCCGCCTGCTCCTCCGGCAGGAGGGGTTTGCGGTCGAGACGGCGGCCTCCCCCGCCGGCGTGCTCGCCGCGCTGGAGCGCTCGGAATTCGACGCCCTCCTGATGGACCTCAACTACACCCGTGACACCACCTCCGGCCGCGAAGGGCTCGACATCCTCGCCCGGATCCGTCAGCTCGATGCGTCCCTCCCGGTCGTCGTCATGACGGCGTTTGGCAGCGTGGAGGGCGCCGTGGAGGCGATGCGGCAGGGCGCGCGGGACTACCTCGAGAAGCCGTGGGACAACACCCGGCTCGTCGCCCTGCTCCGCACCCAGGTGGAACTGGGCCGCGCCCTGCGCCTGGGCCAGCGGCTCGAGGGTGAAAACCAGGCGCTGCGCGGCGCGGGCATTCCTGATCTCGTGACCGAATCGCCCGCGATGCGCGCCACCGCCCGGCTGATGGAGCGGGTGGCGCCGTCCGACGCCAACGCGCTGATCCTTGGCGAGCACGGCGTCGGCAAGGAGATTGCCGCGCGCTGGCTGCATGCCGCCAGTGAGCGCGCGGGCCGGCCGATGATAACCGTCAACGTCGGCGGGCTCTCCGAGGGGGTGTTCGAGAGCGAGTTGTTCGGACACCTCAAGGGGGCGTTCACCGACGCGAAGACCGACCGCATCGGGCGCTTCGAGCTGGCGGATCGCGGCACGCTCTTCCTCGACGAGATTGCCAACATCACCCCCAGCCAGCAGGCCAAGCTCCTCCGGGTGCTCAATACCGGGGAGTTCGAGCGGGTTGGCTCCTCCCGGACCAGGACCGTGGCCACCCGCGTGTTCAGCGCAACCAACGCCGATATCCGCGGTGAAGTGGCGGCCGGCCGGTTCCGGGAAGACCTGCTCTACCGGCTCAACACGGTCGAGATCGTGATTCCCGCCCTCCGTGACCGCCGCGAGGATATTCCCCATCTCGCCGCCTATTTCCTCGCCAAGTACGCGGCGCACTATCGGAAGCCGATCCAGGGTTTCGATCCCGACGCGATGGCCATGGTGCTGAGCTACGGATGGCCCGGCAACGTCCGGGAGCTCGACCACGCCATCGAGCGTGCCGTGCTGCTGGCCGACGGCGTGCAGCTGCGCGTGAGCGACCTGTCGCTGGCGCCGCAGGAGAGCGCGAGCGTCCAGCTCGACCAGATGACCCTGGAGCAGGTGGAGCAGGTCCTGATCCAGAAGGCGCTGGTACGGACGGGGCACAACGTGTCGGAGGCCGCCAAGGCACTGGGGCTCAGCCGCAGCGCGATGTACCGGCGGCTGGAGCGGTACGGACTGCAGTAGGCCGTGATCTCCCAGCCCTCACGCCTGGTGGCGATTGCGGCCGCGGCGGCCCTGCCCGCCGTGGTGGTGGCGCTTGGGCTACTCTGGTTTGGGCCGTATGAACCGCGCCTGCAGTGGAGCGCCACGCTGGCCATCTTCGCCTGCCTGTTCGCGGGCCTGACCATCCTCCACACCCGCGTCATCCGCCCGCTGCAGACCATCTCCAACCTCCTGGCCGCGATGCGGGAGGGGGATTTTTCCCTCCGCGCGCGGACCCTCGATCCCGACGACGACATCGGCCTGCTCTACCTCGAGGCGAACGCGCTCGCCGACCTGCTCCGCGGGCAGCGGCTCGGCGTCATCGAGGCGACGGCACTGGTGCGGACCGTCATGGCGGAGATCGACGCCGCCGTCTTCACCTTCGACGACGCCACCGGCACGCTGGTGTTCGTGAACCGTGGCGGGGAGCGGCTCCTCGACGAGTCCGCCAAGCGGCTGGTGGGGCGGCACGCCTCGGCGCTCGGTCTCGCCGACTGCCTCGAGGGAGAAACACCGCGCGTGCTCGACCAGCGCGGCGCGTACGCCAACCGATGGGAGCTGCGTCGCAGTTCATTCCGGCAGGACGGTCGCTCCCATACGCTGGTGCTGCTGACGGACGTGCACCGGGCGCTGCAGGCGGAGGAACGCGAGGCCTGGCAGCGCCTCATTCGTGTGCTTTCGCACGAGATCAACAATTCGCTTGCGCCGATCCGGAGCTTTGCCGGGTCGCTGCGGGCCCTGGTCGATCGGACCGCACGCGACCCCGAGAGCGACGCCGATCTCCGCGAGGGGCTCTCGGTCATCGAGCAGCGGGCCGAATCGCTGGGCCGCTTCATTGCCGCCTATGCCCGCCTCGCGCGGCTTCCCCGCCCAGTCCTGCGGCCGATGTCGGTGTCCGAATGGGTGTCGCGGGTCGTGACGATGGAGGCGCGCCTTGCCGTGACCATCACGCCGGGCCAGGACGGCGAGGTGATGGCCGACCGCGACCAGCTGGACCAGCTCCTGATCAACCTGGTGCGGAACGCGGTGGACGCGGTGGCGGACACCGGAGGCGGGGTCGAGGTGCGATGGGAGCTCCGCCGGGACGAGGTGGAGCTGGTGGTGGAGGACGAGGGGAGCGGGCTGGCGGGGACGGAGAATCTCTTCGTGCCCTTCTATACCACCAAGCCCGGGGGCTCAGGCATCGGGCTGGCGCTGTCCCGGCGCATCGCCGAGGCGCATGGCGGGACGCTGGTGCTGGAGAACCGGGGGGACGTGACCGGGTGCCGGGCCATCCTCCGGTTGCCGAGGGCGCCGCAGTTCCGGGAGACGGCGGGGGCGTTCCGGTCGGGGAGCTACCAGGCGGTGAGCCGACCCCAGCCTCTCCAATAGTCGGGGTGGAAACCTTTTGGGGACTTGGAGCGTCTACTACACATAAGATACTAAGGTATTAGACAGTCACCCGTCGCCGAGGTTGCTGTGGCCCACCCACCGATGACCCTCCTCAAGGGCACGCTCGACGTCCTGATCCTCAAGACCCTCGGCTGGGGCCCCAGCCATGGGTACGCCATCTCACGCTGGATCCAGCAGTGCACCGGTGATGAGCTCCACATCGAGGAGGGGGCGCTCTACCCCGCGCTCCGCCGGCTGGAGGAGAAGGGGCTGCTCGAGTCCGCCTGGCAGACCACCGCGACCGGGCGCGAGGCGAAGGTGTATACGCTGACCGCGAGCGGGCGCCAGCAACTCAAGGCGGAGGTGACCGCCTGGAGCCGATACGTATCGGCCATGACCCGGGCCCTCGAGGCGCGCCCCACCGGGGCGATCGCATGACACGCCGGAAGCCGTCTGATCCCCTGCCGCTGTCCAACCAGAAGCCGGTGGACGAGGATGTGCGGCGCGAGCTCGCGCAGCATATCGAGTTTCGCACGGAAGAATTGATGGCCGAGGGGTGGACCGCCGAGGATGCCCGCGCGGAGGCGCTCCGGGCGTTCGGCGACGTGGCCGCCATTGCCGACGAGTGCCGCGAAATCACCGTCCGGGACCGGCGCAGCCGGCGCCGGGACGAGTGGTTCGGCGCCCTGATGCACGACGCGCGCTTTGGGTTCCGCATCCTCCGCCGGTCGCCCGCCTTCACGCTTGGCGCGGTGCTGACCCTTGCACTCGGCATTGGCGCCAACACCGCCATCTTCTCGGTGGTCAACGGCGTCCTCCTGCGCCCGCTGCCGTACGACCACCCCGAGCAGCTGGTCCGGGTGTTCGAGACGAGTGAGCGCGGCGGAGCCTCCGACCTCGCCGAACCGAACTTCGACGACTGGCGCGCGCAGGCGCGGTCGTTCGACGGCATGGCCGCCTACTACACGAGCATCGGCACGCTCCTCGGCGCGGACATCCCCTCGCGGGTCCGCGTCACGGCGGTGTCGGAGGACTTCTTCCGCGTCATGCGGGTGCAGCCGGTGGTGGGACGCCTCCCGGCACCCGACGAATTCCAGGTCGGGGCGCCTCCCGTCGCGGTGGTCAGCTACCGGTTCTGGCGGGACCGGCTCGGCGGTACCGACGACCTGGCCAGCCGGCGGCTCCGCGCCGAATTCGACTTCCAGGTCGTGGGGGTCCTGCCGCAGGGCTTCGGTTTCCCCGACGAGAGCGACCTCTGGTTCCCGATCAACCTGTGGGGCCGAAACGAGAGCCGTACCGCGCACAACTTCTCCGTCGTGGCGCGGCTCAGAGCCGGGCTTCGTCCGGTGGATGGCGACCGGGAGCTCGACGCCCTCACCGCGCCGATGCGGGAGC
This sequence comes from Gemmatimonadales bacterium, assembly GCA_041390145.1. Lineage (NCBI taxonomy): Bacteria > Pseudomonadati > Gemmatimonadota > Gemmatimonadia > Gemmatimonadales > Gemmatimonadales bacterium. Next base: position 130,259 of record JAWKQM010000011.1, read on the forward strand.
AGTACCTGCCCGACTTCGACGCCGTCGGGGCCACCTTGGTGCCGCTGCGGGAGCTTGAGGCGGGGCCGCTCAAGGAGCCGCTCTACCTCCTGCTCGGCGCCTCGGGACTGCTCCTGCTCGCGGCGTGCACCAACCTGGCCAGCAGCATGCTGGTGCGCGGGTCGGCGCGCGCGCACGAACTGGCCATCCGCGCCGCCATCGGGGCCGGCCGCGGCCGCCTGATCCGACAGGTCTTTACCGAGAGCATGCTGATTGCGCTCCTCGGGTGCGCAGCGGGTCTCGTCGTTGCCCAGGTGGTGCAGCGTGGCCTCCTCCTGCTGGCGCCCGCCGGGATGGTGCCCATCGAGGGGGCGCCGTTCGACCTGCGCGTGCTCGGGTTCTCGCTGCTGCTCACGCTGCTGACGGCGGTGCTGTTCGGCTTGTGCCCGGCCATGCGGATGTCGGGGGTACGGCCGGCCACGGCCATGCGCGAAGGCACCCGGCACAGCGGTTCACGGAAGAGCCGGCGGCTCTGGTCCACGCTGGTGGCCGTGGAAGTGGCGCTGGCCGTGATGCTGCTCTGCGGCTCGGGGCTCCTGCTCCGATCCTTCGCCGCCATCACCCGCATCGACCCCGGGTTCCGCGCCGAGGGGGTCATCACCGCGCTCCTCGACCTGCCGGACGCCGGCTATCCGGATGTGCAGCAGGCGGTGGCCTTTCACGATCGACTGCTCGCGGCGCTGGCGGATGCACCGGGGGTGGTGGCGGCCGGCGTGACCAACCGATTGCCACTCGAGGGAAATCAGCCGAGCGGCGCCATCCAGGTGGAGGGGAAGCCGACGCTGCCGGCGGGGCCCTTTACCGGCTACGCCATCTACCGGACCGCCAGCCCCAGATACTTCGAGGCGATGGGCATTCCCCTGCTCGCCGGACGGCCCTTCAACGACCGGGACCGGGCTGGTGCCCCGCGGGTGGTGATTGTCACCAAGGGACTGGCCGAGCGCGAGTGGCCCGGCGAGGATCCCATCGGCAAGCACTTCCGGGTGTACGGGATGGATGGGGGAGAGGAGCCCTACGGGACGGTGATTGGCGTGGTCGCCGACATTCCACATGGCGCCCTCACCGGCGAGCGACGCGAGGCCTACTGGTATCCCTATTCGCAGAACCCCTACCGCACGCGCTCCATGAAACTGGTGGTGCGCACGGCGGGGGACCCCGCCGCGCTGGCGCCGATGCTGGCCAAGGTGGTACACGACATCGACCCGACGCTGCCGCTGGAGTTCCGCACCATGCAGGAACGGCTGGCGTCCACGATTGCCGACCGGCGCTTCACCATGGTGGTGCTGGCTTCCTTCGCCGTCGTGGCGCTCCTGCTGGCGGCGCTCGGAATCTACGGCGTGGTGTCGTACACGGTGGCCCAGCGGACCCGCGAAATCGGGATTCGCATTGCCCTCGGCGCCGAGCCGTCGCGCGTGCAGCGCCTGGTGCAGGGAGGCGCCATGGCGGTCATCGGCATCGGTATCGTCGTGGGCGGGGTTGGCGCCGTGGCGGGCACCCGCCTGATGCGGGCGCTGCTCTACGGCGTGGAGCCGGGGGACGCGGCGACGTTCGGGTTCGCCGTCGGACTGCTGCTGCTGGTGGGGTTCCTGGCCAGCTGGTGGCCGGCCAGGCGGAGTGCGGGGATCGATCCCGCCGTCGCGATCCGTGCGGAGTAGGGCGAGCCTACTCCGCTGGATCGGACCGCACGAGCGTGTTGCCTACTTCGCCAACTCGATGTTGCCTGGCCGCCAGGTCTTGTTGATCCACGGCTCCAGCGGACCATACATGCGCAGGATCGCGAACCAGCTCTTGCCGGGGTTGGTGGCCAGCCAGTTGCCGGCCTCTCCCGCCGGGGCTTTCGGCGCGAAGTAGAGGTCGTACGAACCGTCGGCGTTCTTCTTGATGCCCTTGGACTGGCTGCCGACGGTCGGGAAGAGCTGACTGGTCTGCAGCTGGGTGCGGGTCTGGGTGTCGTAGAGCGTGACGGCCCAGAAGTCGTTGACAGGGACGTTGGGCGGCAGGTGCAGCCGGTAGGTCTTGGAACCGTCGAATGGCTGCTTGTCGGCATCCAGAAAGGCCAGGGCGTAATCGGAGCCGGCTCCCGGAATCGTCAGCGCCATGGCCGGTGTTACCCCGCCGGCGTTGTAGTAGAAGAGCACCCGCGCATCGAGGCCCATGGCGCCGTCGGCCTCAAACGAGGTGTTCTTGTTTGCGTATCCCATGACCCAGTTGAGGTCGGTGCCGGGGTAGATGTACACCCCGCCGATCCGGGGGTCGTACGTGATGGAGCGACCGGCGGCGTTGCCGAGCGTGGCCGCCTCCGTCAGCAGGTTCTTCATCCGGGCATCGGGACTGAACGGCTGGCCCTTGACGATGCCGATGGCGGCCAGGTAGCCGCGCACCTCTGGCCCGATGGCGTCGATCGGCTCTTCCTGCACGATGGTATTGAGAAGCTCGAAGTAGGAGAAATCGCTCGGGAAGATGGTGGTGAATGTCCTGCCCGACATGTTGATGAACTCTGTCGGCGCGGGATTGGCCGCATCCTTGAGCGGATAGACCCGCAGGCCCTGCTTGAAATTGTCGGCCGCGGCCTTCAGGCCATCCTTGATCGAGCCGCGCAGAAAGAGGAAATTCTTGTTGGTCGACGGCTTCAGCAGGAAGTATCCCTCAGGCACGGCGCCGGTGTATCCCGGCGGCAACACGAGGTACTTGCCCCCCTTGCCCCTGTCCGGTCCGGCCAAGCCGATGTTCCCGACGAATCGTTGCCAGCCGTCGTCGAGAAAGCCAAGCATGCCCGGCGGAACCTCGATGACCGTCGGCCCGTCGTTGGCCAGGTCGGTGCCGGAATAGGCATACATCGTCGACGTATTGGAGGTGATGACCGGGGTCCGGGAGTCCATCAGCTGTTCCCAGATGGCAATCTTGTTGGGCGCGTCGGCGCCCTGATCGGCAATCGCCGCGAGCACGGCATAGATCGATACTGCGCCGAGGTTGTCGAGGTAGACCCCGAGGCCGCGCGAGCGGTCGAGATAGTCATAGACCAAGTCGTTCGTCTTGCCAACCGGGACGCCGTCGAAGAACTCGAGTGTGCCGGCCACGGTCTCGACCTTGTCCGGAATCGATGCCGCCTTCATGTCCTGCTTGTATTTCGCGGTCTCCTGCGCCTGCGCCGTCGCAACATTGAGCATACCGGCGAGCGCGAGCGCGATGAGAGGTGCTTTCATGAATGGTTGCTCCAGGGGGGGGGATGGGTCGCTGGTCGTCGAAAGTAGGCAGACCTCGAAGTCGTGGCAAGAACGCATGGAGCTTCGCGTGGTACCGTGGCACTGCCTGCATGTTCCGCAGGCCGCCAGCCCCGGCGCCTGAAACCAGAATCAGGGCATTCCCGTATACCTCAACATTGATGGTATAACCTGTTGAGGTATCTATGTCAGACGAGCTCGACTTGCTGCAGGGAACCCTGGATGTCCTCGTCCTTCGCGCCCTAAGTCATGGTCCCAGGCATGGTTACGCGATTGCCCAGTGGATCCAGGACAACTCCGACGGCACCTTCAGAATCCTGGACGGTGCGCTCTACACCTCGCTTCATCGGATGGAGGAAAAGGGGTGGGCCGATGCGGAGTGGGGCACCTCTGAGCGGGGAAAGCGCGCCCGGTTCTATGAACTCACGCCCGCGGGACGTGCCGAGTTGCAGCTCCGCACCACCCGGTGGGAGCGGTACGTGAACGCGGTGGCGCATGTGATGGCCGCCCCGGCACGGGCCTGACCGATGCCGCGCCCCACGCCGGCCTGGCGCCGCTATCTCCGGTTCAGCGGTCCCGACATCGCCTCCGACATCGACGAGGAACTCGCCTTCCACTTCGAGGAACGGGTGGAGTCGCTGGTGGCGGAAGGGCTCTCCCTTGCAGACGCTCGCGCCAGGGCGTCCTCGGAATTCGGCGACGTCGCCACGACGCGCGGACAGCTCCGCACCATCGACGCGCGGATCCATGAACGTCGCACCTCCAGCCAGCGCCTCCGAGTCCTGCGGGACGAAATCCGGCTGGCGCTCCGCCGGCTCGCCCGGACGCCGGCCTTCACACTGCCAGCCGTGCTCACGCTCGGCCTGGGTCTGGCCGCGGCGGCCATCGCCTTCACCCTTCTGCAGGCGGTGTTGCTCCGGCCCTTGCCGTATGCCGAGGCGGAGCAACTGGTGTCGCTCGCCTCGCCGATGCCCAAGCTGAACAGTGTGTGGGGCATCGCGCGCCACCAGCTTCCCTACTACAAGGAGAATGTGCGCGCCTTCGAGGACATGGCGCTCTACCGGGTCACCGCGGTCACGATTGCCGGCGAGGGCTCGTTCCACGCCGAGCGAATCCGGGCCGCAAGTGTCAGCGCGAGCATCTTCTCGACGCTCCGCATCACGCCGGAACTCGGGCGACTCCTCCGCGCCGAGGACAACCTGCCGCGTCGCGGCACGGTGGTGGTGCTGGGTCACGACTACTGGATGCGCCGCTTCGGCGGCGATCCACGCATCATCGGGCGGCTGCTCACCGTGGACGGCACCCCGCGTGAAGTCGTGGGGATCACGCCGGCGGGCGCGTCGCTGCCCGATCAGCGGGTGGATATCTGGATGCCGGACTACATCGATCCGGCCGCGGCGCCACAGAACAATCATGTGCGAAACGCAGTGGCGCGGCTGCGCTCGGGGTTTACGGCCAGCGACGCCGAGTCACAGATCGTCCCCCTCGTGACACGCATGGACGAGATCTTCCCCTCGGCCTATCCCAACCACTGGATCCGGGAGTCCGGATTCCGGACCTCGGTGACGCCGTTGCGCGACGAGGTGGTCGGGCCGGCGGTGGCCCGGGCGCTCTGGATCCTCTTTGCGGCCGTGTGGCTGGTGCTCGGCGTCGCAGTGGTCAATGTGGTGAATCTCGTGATGGCGCGGTCGGACTCGCTGCGGCGTGAAATCGCGATGCGAACGGCGCTGGGTGCGTCGCGGTCAGTCCTGGCGGTGCAGTTCGTCACCGAGGGACTGGTGCTCACGCTTGTCGCCGCGCTGTTCGCGACGGCCGTGGCGAGCCTGGCGCTCGCCGGACTCCCCGCCGTGGCGGCGGACACGCTTCCGCGGCTGGCGGAGGTGCATCTCGGATGGGAGACCGTTGCCCTGATCATCGGGGTCGCATCGTTGATCGGCGCGGCGCTGGGCCTCATCCCGCTCGCGCACGCGAACGCCAATGCCCTCGTGCTTCGCGAGGGCTCGCGCACGCTCACCTCGTCGCGCGCCCGCACCGCGCTCCGCAGCATCCTCGTCGTCGCGCAGGTGGCGGTGACGGTTGTCCTGCTGGTGGGGGCGGGGGTGCTCCTGCGGAGCGGCATGCGTCTGCGCGCGGTGGACGCCGGCTTTGAGCCCCGCGGAGTCATCGGCCTCGACATCTCGCTCTCGCCGGCGGCGTATCGCGGCTACGATGCGCCGGCTGAGCTGTATCGCCGGCTCGCGGAACGCCTCGGCGAGGTACCCGGGGTGCAATCGGTCGGTCTTGCGGAGGCGCTCCCGCTGTCGGGAGATCAGGGCTGCACCGGAGTCACCGCCGCCCCCGTGGGCGAGCTGCCCGCCCGCGGCCGCTGTGTGGCGACGATGGCCACGTCGCCCGGCTACTTCGAGACCATGGGCATCGCGGTGCGGGGCCGCACACCCGACTGGGCCGATGCGGCGCAGCACCTTGGGGGTGTGGTCATCTCGCCGGCGCTGGCGCGGCGCCTCTGGCCCGACGAGGATCCCATCGGACAGCAGATGCGCTGTTGTCGGGACGACGGCCACTGGGACCGGGTGGTCGGGGTGACGGGCGAGGTGCACGCGACCTCCCTCGACGCCGCCCCCGATGAGATCGCCTACTTCGCGATCGTGCCGCCGGACAGCGCGCCGACCAACAACTGGCCGCTCGACATGCACCTGGTGGTCAAGGCGCCGACGCTGGGTGCCGCCGCCGTGCAGCGCATCGTGGCGGACGCCATGTCCGAGCTCGACCCGACGGTCCCCGTCTCGCCGGCCAGGCCGGTGACCGACCTGGTGGCGGAATCGATGGCCCGCCGGACCTTCACGCTGATGCTGATCGGCGCTGCGGCGCTCATGGCACTGCTGTTGAGCGTGGTCGGTCTCTACGGCGTCATCGCCTATGTCGTGGGGCAGCGGGAACGCGAAATCGGAGTCCGGATGGCAGTGGGCGCCAGCATCCGTCAGATCGGGGGGCTGATCCTCGGGCAGTCGTTCCGACTGATCGGGGCGGGGGTCGTAATTGGGCTGGCCGGGGCGCTCCTGGGCACGCGGGTATTGGAGTCGATGCTGTTCGAGGTGAGCCCGACCGATCCGGCGGTGCTGGCCATGGTGGTGGCGCTCGTGGCGGCGCTCGGGCTGGGGGCGAGCGCCGTGCCCACGGCGCGGGCAATCAGGGTCGACCCGGCCACGACACTCCGGGGAGACTAGCGGGCCGACGGGGGGACGTCCAGTTTTGCAACCTTTTGGGGACCTCATTCGTCTAATAGAACTGACCCCATAAAGGACACCCCCTTGGGCAACATCCGTCTGGCCCTCCGTCATCTCCTGAAGAGCCCCTTCGTGACGGGGGTCGCCGTCGCCTCCCTGGCCCTCGGGATCGGGGCCAACACCGCCATCTTCTCCCTGGTCGACCAGATGCTCCTCAGGCCCCTGCCGGTGGTGGAGCCGGGGCGCCTGGTCAACTTCAAGGCTCCCGGGCCCAATCCGGGGTCGCAGTCGTGCAGTCAGATCGGCGAGTGCGACGAGGTCTTCTCCTACCCGATGTTTCTCGACCTCCAGCGGGAACAGCAGGTGTTCACCGACATCGCGGCGCACGTGAGCTTCGGGGCAAACCTCTCCGCACAGGGCCAGACGCTGAGCGGCGAGGGACTCCTGGTGTCGGGCTCCTACTTTCCGGTGCTTGGGCTGGTGCCGGCGCTGGGCCGTCTGATCGGCCCGGACGACGCCGACGTGGTCGGCGACGGCCGGGTGGCGGTCCTGGCGTACGACTACTGGAAGGGCCCCCTTGGCGGCGACCCCGACGTCCTCTCCAAGACCCTCATCGTCAACGGCCAGTCGCTCGAGATCATCGGGGTGGCCCCCCGCGGGTTCAAGAGCACGTCGCTCGGTGTCACCCCGCGGGTGTTCGTCCCGATCACCCTGCGCGCGACCATGATTCCCGGGTGGGGGAACGAGGTGATGGAGCGTCGTCGGGCTTACTGGGCGTACCTCTTCGGGCGGCTCAAGCCCGGCGTGTCGATCGAGCAGGCGTCGGCGTCCATCAACCCCCAGTACACTGCGATCCTCGAGAATGTGGAAGTCCCCCTCCAGCAGGGGATGAGCGACAAGACGATGCAGGAGTTCCGCACCAAGACGATCGTCCTGACCCCCGGTTCGCTGGGTCAGAGCTCGGTTCGCACCGAGGCCTCCACGCCGCTGAGCATGCTCTTCGGGATCACCCTGCTGGTGCTGCTCATCGCGTGCGCCAACATCTCCAACCTCCTCCTGGCCCGCGGGGCCGCCCGCTCCGGGGAGATGGCGGTGCGGCTGGCCATCGGCGGGTCCCGGTGGCAGCTGGTGTCGCAGCTGCTCACCGAATCGATCATGCTCGGCGTCCTGGGGGGCCTGGCGGGCCTCGGGGTGGCCGTCCTGACCCTCCGCGGGATGAGCTCCATCATGCCGCAGGATTCGGCGTCGACCTTCGTGCCCCATCTCGACGGAACGGTCATCGCCTTCGCCGCCCTGCTGGCGATCGTCACGTCGGTGCTCTTCGGACTCTTTCCCGCCCTGCACGGCACCCGGCCCGACCTGATCGCGACCATTCGCGAGCAGGGGGGGCAGCCCGCCGGCGGCCGGGCGGCGGCCCGCTGGCGGACGGGCCTCGCCACGGCGCAGATCGGCCTGGCGCTGGCGCTCCTCGCCTCGGCGGGGCTGTTCACGAAGAGCCTGATGAACGTGACCCGGCTCGACCTCGGCGTGCAGGTGGACCACGTGGCCACCTTCGGCGTCTCCCCCGAGCTCAACGGCTATCCGGCCGAGCGCTCCCGGCAGTTCTTCCAGCGGCTCACGGATGAACTGGAGCAGACCCCCGGGGTGGTGAGCGTCTCGGCCGCCATGGTGCCGCTGATCGGCGGGAGCAACTGGGGCAACGACGTCGGCGTGGAGGGCTATCCCAAGGGCCCGGACGTCGACAACAACTCGCGCTTCAACATGGTCGGGCCCGGGTACTTCGAGACGGTCGGCATCCCGGTGCTCATCGGGCGCGAATTCACCCGCTCCGACGTGCTCGGCGCGCCGAAGGTGGCGGTGGTGAACCAGGCGTTCGCGAAGAAGTTCAATCTCGGGGCCAACCCGGTCGGCCGCCGGATGGACCAGGGCAACGACAGCCTCGACATCGAGATCGTCGGGCTGGTGCAGGACGCCAAGTACAGCAACGTCAAGACCGACATCCCGCCGCTCTTCTTCACGCCCTACATGCAGAACGAGCGGGTGGGCGCCCTGTCCTTCTACGTGAAGAGCCAGGCGGAGCCGGGCACCCTGCTGCCCGTCCTCTCGCGAGTGGTCAAGGGGCTCGACGAGAACCTGCCGGTGGAAGAACTGCGCACCATGCCGGAACAGATCCGGGACAACGTCTTCCTCGACCGCTTCGTGACGCTCTTCTCGGCGGCCTTTGCGCTGCTGGCCACGCTGCTGGCCGCCATCGGCCTCTACGGGGTGCTGGCCTACACGGTGGCGCAGCGGACCCGCGAGTTCGGCGTCCGGATGGCGCTGGGCGCCGACCCGGCGCGGGTGCGGGGGATGGTCCTCCTGCAGGTCGGGAAGATGACCCTGATTGGCGGCGCCGTCGGGCTGCTGGCGGCCTACGGCATCGGCCGGGTGGCGCAGTCGCTGCTGTTCCAGATGCAGGGGAGCGACCCGATGGTGTTCGTGCTGGCGTCAGTGGCGCTGGCCCTGGTGGCGTTGGTCGCGGGGCTGATTCCGGCCTACCGCGCCTCCCGGCTCGATCCTGTGCGCGCCCTGCGGTACGAGTAGAAAGGCCGACCCGTGGACCAGCTCCCGAACTCCCAGCGCGACGCCCTGCAAGGGGTGCTCGGCGCCGCCTTCACGCTCGAGGACGAGCTGACCGGCGGGGGGATGTCCACCGTCTACAAGGCGCGGGACAACGCCCTGCAACGGGCCGTCGTCATCAAGGTGCTGCCGCCCGACCTGGCCGCGGCCGTTTCGATGGAGCGGTTCAAGCGGGAAATCCTGGTGTCGGCCGGCCTCCAGCATCCGCACATCGTGCCGGTGCTGAGCGCGGGCGAGGTGGACGGGCTGCCCTTCTTCGTGATGCCCTTCATCGACGGGGAATCGCTGCGCAGCCGCCTGGCCCGCGGCCCCCTGTCGGTCCGCGAGGCCGTGAATGTCCTCAAGGATGTGGCGCGCGCCCTCTCGTACGCGCACACCAACGACGTCATCCACCGGGATATCAAGCCCGACAACATCATGCTGACGGGTGGCACGGCGGTGGTGACCGACTTCGGCGTGGCCAAGGCGCTTGACGCCTCCCAGACGCCGAGGCGGCGGCGGACGGGGAACAACATCTCGCAGGCCGCGGTCACGGCCACGGGGCTGGCGGTCGGCACGCCGGCCTACATGGCGCCGGAGCAGGCGGCGGGCGATCCCAACACCGATCACCGGGCCGACTTGTACGCCCTCGGCGTGGTCGCCTGGGAGATGCTGACGGGCACGGCGCCCTTTGCGGGCCTCTCGCCGCAGCAGGTCATGGCCTCGCACGTGACGAAGACGCCCCCCTCGGTCGCGACGCGTCGGTATGACGTGCCGCAGGCGTTTTCCAGGGTCATCGACCAGCTCCTGCAGAAGGAGCCGCGCAACCGCCCCAAGTTTGCGGCCGACCTGATCCGGATGCTGGACGATCCGGCGGTGATCAGCGGGGAATATGGGACCGTCCCCAGGAGTGGCTGGAAGCGGTGGCGGGTGCCGGCACTGATCGGCGGGCTGGTCGTGGCGGCGGGGGCGGCGGCGCTGCTGCTGCTCTGACGGGGGCGCAGTGGGGGAGAGGCGGCGGGTTGGGTTGCTTCCTGCACCCCTTCCCCTTAACATTTGATGGGAAGCCAAGGTTCGCACCGGTCTCCAACTGGTGTGCGGGCCGCACCGCCACGAGACCCGAGACAGCGGAGGAGATCCCGATGAGTCCATTTCCCGGATTCCGCCGGATGTTTCGAATCCACCGGCCGGAGGACGCGGCGAAGATGGTCGACGACGAGCTCCGGTTTCACTTCCAGATGACGATCGAGGCGCTCATGGCCGAGGGACTGGATGCCGCCGCTGCCCGTGCGGAGGCCGAACGGCGATTCGGTGACATCGACGCGACCCGTGAGGGGCTGACGGCGCTCGACCGGGCGCGCACCATCGGGGAGCGACGTGGGGAGTGGTGGGCCGGGCTGGTCCAGGACCTTCGGTACGCGCTGCGCGGCCTGCGGCTCCGCCCCGGCTTCGCGGCGGCCGTGACGCTCACCCTCGGCCTCGGCATCGGCGCCAATGCCACGATGTTCGGCATCGTGGACCGCTTGCTCCTCCGGCCACCCGCCTACCTGGCGCGCCCGGCCGATGTGCACCTCACCTACTTCGCCCGCACCTTCGATGGGGTCGAGCGGTTTCAGCTGCATACGAGCGTCCCCCGCCTGCGCGACCTCCAGCGCTGGACTCGATCGTTCGACGAAATCGCGGCGTACAGTTCCTCACCCTGGGCGGTAGGTGCGGGAGCGGATGCCCAGGAACTGTCCGTCATGTCGGCGAGCGCGAACTTCTGGCAGCTGTTCGACGCGCGGCCGGTTCTGGGCCGCTTCTTCGATGCGGAGGACGATTCGCTCCCTGAGCGCTCGCGGGTCGTGGTGGTGGGCTATGGGTACTGGCAGAGCCACCTCGGCGGTCGTCGCGATGTGGTGGGCGACGAGCTGCGGCTGGGGCGGCACGTCTATACGATCATCGGTGTGGCGCCGGCCGGCTTTGCGGGCCTTGACCTGGAGGTGCCCGCGGCCTTCGTCCCGCTCACCGCGGGTGCCTACGGCGAGGAATTTGGTGGCGACACCCGAGCGGCCACCAGCTACGGATACGGCTGGTTGGCAGTGGTGGTCCGCCGGCGGCCTGGCGTCAGCATCGAGGCGGCCACCGCGGATCTGTCCTCGGCGTTTGTTCGCAGTTTTGAGGCGCGGCGGGTGGAACAGCCATCCCTCCCCGCCGAGGTGGTGCGGCCCCACGCCGTGCTGGGGCCGGTGCAGCGCGCCGGCGGACCCAACTGGTTCGAACACGGCCAAAGTGTCGCTGTGGCTGCTGGGTGTGGCAGGTGTCGTCCTGCTCATCGCTTGCGCAACGTCGGGAACCTCCTGCTGGCCAGGACCATTGGGCGGCGTCGGGAAATCGCCGTGAGATTGGCGCTCGGCGTCAGCCGTGCGCGACTGCTACGGCAGATCCTGGTGGAAGCCTCCTGCTCGCGTTGCCGGAGCTTCCGGCATCCTGCTGGCCCAGTTTGGTGGTGGCATCCTGGGGGCCACTCTTCTGACTGATGTGACTCGGTCAAGCGCGCTGACCGACGGGCGCATCCTCGGGCTGACGGTGGCGCTGGCGCTCGTGGCGGGTCTCCTCACGGGCGTCGTTCCGGCGTGGCAGGCGGGGCGTTCGGACGTGGCGAACGCCCTCAAGGCCGGCGTGCGGGAAGGGACCTACCAGCGCTCGGGGTTCCGCACCGGGATGCTGGTCCTCCAGGTCGGACTCTCCCGTGGTGCTGCTCGTCGGTGCCGGGCTCTTCGTTCGCAGCCTGCAGCGGGCTCTCATCTCCGCTCGGTTTCGATCCGGAGCGGGTGCTGTACGTCGACCTGCAGATGCGGGAGGTGGCGCTCGATTCGGTGGAGGGGCTCCAACTGCGCCAGCGCCTGCTGGCGAGGGCGAGCGCGCTGCCGGATGTGGAGCACGCGTCTCGCCAGGTGACCGTTCCCTTCTGGCGGACCTGGGACGAGGACTTGTTCGTCGCCGGAATCGATTCGGTCCACAAGCTCGGCCGGTTTGAAATCCAGGGCGTCACCCCGGACTATTTCGCCACGATGGGGACCGCCCTCGTGCGGGGGCGGGGGATTGAGGATGCCGACCGCCAAGGAACCCAACGTGTCATGGTCGCGAGCCAGTCGATGGCGGATCTGCTATGGCCCGGGGACGAGGCGATCGGCAAGTGTGTGCGGGTCGGCGCGGACTCGGCGCCGTGCACGTACGTGGTCAGGACCTGCGGACATCAAGACGAGCAGCCTGGCGAACCCACCCCGGTCTACTACCGGCCGGTCCGACCAGATTGCGCCCGAATCAAGGGTGGTCTCTTCGTGCGGGTGCAGGGATCGGCCGCGGCCCGCGGCCGAGGGTGCGTCGCGCGCTGACACCGGTCATGCCTGGGGCGTCGTACATCACTGTGATGCCGCTGGACCAGATATTGGGGCAGGAGCGGCGGGCGTTTGCGCTGGGGGCGACGATGTTCACGGTGTTGTTTGGCGGGTTATACGTTGCTGCTCGCCGCGTGGGGCTCTACAGCGTGATTTCCTGGGTGCTGCAGCGTCGCCACGAACTCGGCGTGCGGGTGGCTCTCGGCGCCCGCGGCGGCGGAAGATATCCTCCGGATGGTGGTCGGCGAGGATGCGGCTGGCGACTGTGGCGGTGGCGCTGGGGCTCTGGTGGCATGAGCCGCCGGCCGGTGGATGGCCCCGCTCCTCTTCGAGACGTCACCACACGATGTCCCGATCTTTGGCGGGGTCGCGGTGGTGCTCCTGCTGATGCGCTCGTGGCCAGCGTGATTCCGGCGCCGTGCTGCGCAGGTGGATCCCAACATGGCGTTGCGCGCGGACTAGCGTGTCGGTCCCGGCCGACGGGACGCCGGCCAGGCCTCACCCTCCACTCCTTCAACGCCCCGCTTCAGGGCGTTTTTTGTGTCCCAAGAGCGCCGCCCGGTTCCGATCGGGGCACACATTCTCCGCGTGGAGAAGCCGCACCCCTTCTGAACATTAACTCCCGAGTCGCACAAGGGAGGCACCCATGTCATGGCCGCGCCGGCTCTTTCCGAACCACCTCCTTCTTGCCGCCCGGTGCTCACCGCGCCGCGCTGTGGGCGCAAGCCGTCCTTGGCCCAATAGCTCATCCTCATTCTCTCTGACGATTTCGGCTACGGCGACGCCGGCGCGTACGGTAGCGGCGAGAACCAAGGATGCCGACTCCTCGCTCGACCGGATGGCCGCCGAGGAATGACCTTCCTCTCGTTCTGCAGCCGAGTTGCACGCCCGGGCAGGCCGCGGTCCAGACCGGCCGCATTCCCAACCGAAGCGGGATGACCGTGGCGTTCCAGGGCCAGGGGCGGCGGGCTGCCGGCCGCCGAGTGGACGCTCGCCTCCCGTGCTGAAGACGGCGGGTACAACACCTTCTTTACCGGCAAAGTGGCACCTCGGTGAGGATGACTACGCGCTGCCCGGCCCAGGGATACGACGAAATGCGCTACGTGGGGCTGTACCGCCCGAACGCCTACACCTACGGCGATTCGACCTGGTTCTGATATGAGCCCCGAGCTGCGCGCCATGTTCAACAAGGTGACCAAGGAAGTGCGCTCTCCGGCGTGGCCGGACAGCCCGCCCATGAGCTTCAAGATCAACGGCCAGTATGTCAACACGCCCGGGGAAGGTGTCGTCGGCATCATTCTTCGACGAATACGTCGAGAAGGCGGCGATCGAATGCCTCGAAGGCGCGAAGTCCAAGACGCGCCGTTCTTCATGAGCCACGTCCAACTTCGCGAAGGTGCACCGGTATACCGGCGCGGGTCGTCCACAAGTCGCTCTCCAAGACCAAGTATGCGCCGGTGCAGGTGAGCGAAACGACGCGCGGATCAGTGACATCATGGATCAGACCGGAAGCTGGAGCCTCGAGAAGAACACCTACATCTTCTGGACCAGCGACATTGGCACTCCTGGCAGGACATCCACACGATGCCGGATACACGCCGTTCCGCGGGACCAAGGGGACGGTCCACCCGAGGGCGCCAACCGTGTCCCCGGCGATCGCCTGGGGCCAGGGGATCAAGGGCGGCACCCGGAACTCCGACATCGTGGGTGGGCTCGACTACATGGCCACGTTCGCGAAAATGGCCGGCATCCACCCTGCCCACCAACGATCGCGAAACCCAAGCCGATCATCTTCGACAACCTTGACATGAGCCCGCTGCTCTTTGGCTCCGGCACCTGGGCGCGGAAGAGCTGGTTCTTCTTCACGGAGAATGAGCTGTCGCCCGGCGCCGCCGGGGTGGGCAACTACAAGGCGGTCTACAACCTCCGGGGCGACGACGGGCAGGCCACCAAAGCGCGCTCGCGGTGGACAACCTTGGCTGGAAGGGGCCGACGAGTACGTGGCCACCGTGCCGCAGATCTTCGATCTCTGGCAGGATCCGCGGGAGCGGTACGACGTCTTCATGAACAATTACACCGAGCACACCTGGACGCTGGTCACCTTCAACCAGGCCATCAGCGACCTGATGAAGAGCTACGTCAAGTACCCGCCCCGGAAGCTGCAGAGCGAGGTCTACACGGGGCCGATCGAGATCACGAAGTACCAGCAGTTCGAGTGGCTGCGCCAGTCGCTGTCGAAGGACGGCATCAACCTGACGATGCCGTCGGGGAACTGAAGCAGACCACGAACGCATGCGTCGCTGAGCGCGCGCGGGGTGTCGCACCTCACTCCGCGCGCAGGGTGACAATCGGGTCCACGCTTGATGCCCGCCTGGCCGGCGCCCACGCGGCCAGGACGGCCACGAGGGTGAGCAGCGCAATCACGGCCAGGTACGTCAGCGGGTCGAGCGCGGTTACACCGAACAGCATGGACTCGATGAGCCGAGTGGCCACGGCCGCACCAGCCACCCCGATGGCGGCCCCAACCAGCGCCAGCCCAAGTGCCCGCCGGACGACCTGGCCGACGATGCTGGCAGGTGTCGCCCCCAGGGCGGTGCGGATCCCGATTTCGCGGTACCGTTCGGTCACGCTCCCGGAAATCACGCCGTAGAGCCCGATGGCGGCCAGGAGCAGGGCGGCGGCCGCGAACACTCCGATGGCGGAGCGCACAAACTGCCGGTCGGCGGCGGAGGCCTGGACGTAGCCCGTCATCGTCTCGACGCGCGGAATCGGTACGTTCGGATTCACCTCCCAGACCGCATGCCGGAGCGCCGGCACGAGCTCCGTCGGCTCCCCGGTCGACTGCACGATCAGCGTCGCCACGCGATCGGTCCAATTCCACTGCCCGGAGGCGACATAGAACGCGTCGGGGGCCGCCAGGGCGAGCGAGTATTGGCGGACGTCGCCGACGACTCCCACCACGGTGCCCCAGGGCGCATCATGACCGACGGAGGGCCCGAACCGCATCTGCTGGCCGATCGGATCCTTGTCGCCGAACAGGCGGCGTGCAAAGGAGGCGCTCAGCACCAGGCTGCCGGGCCCGCCGGGGCGATCGGTGGCGTCGAGGAGCCGCCCGCGCAGCAAGGGAATCTGCATCGTGGTGAAGTAGTCGGGGGTCACGGCGTAGCGCGCCGCGCTTCCGCTGTTCTCCGCGCGCAGTTCGGGCAGCGACTGCGCCTCGTAGCCGTACTCGTCGGTTTCGCCGGAGAGCGGGAGGAGGCTCGTGAACGCCGCCGTGGTGACCCCGGGCAGGGTGCGCACCGATTCGATCGTCCGAGCATAGAACTGCAATCGTGCCGCATCGGAATCGAATTCGTGACCGCTCGCCACGACCTGCAATGTGATCAGGTGGGACGGGTCGAACCCCGCGTCCACCGCCATCAGGCTCCGGCCGCTCCGGAAGAGGAGCCCGGAGCTCACCAGGAGCACCAGCGCGAGGGCAATCTCGGAGACCACCAGGACCCGGCGCGTGCGGCCTGGGCCCGCCGTGGTGCGCCGGGAGCCGCCCATCCCTCCGCCCGTTGCCCCGGCGCGAATGGCGCCGAGTGCTGGGGCAACCCCGACGACGATCCCGACGATCGTGGTGAGCGCGAAGGCGAAGGCAAGGACCGACGCGTCCAGCCGGATCGCTTCCACATGCGGCAATCCTGGTGGGCTGAGGGCGACCAGTGCGCCTACCCCCACGGCAGCGATCATCAGCCCCAGGACGCCACCCAGGAGGGCGAGCGCCAGACTCTCGGTCAGCAGTTGCCGGAGCAGGCGCGCGCGCCCTGCTCCCAGGGCCAGGCGCATCGCGAACTCGTCGTGGCGCTGCGCGCCCCGGGCGAGCAGGAGGTTGGCGACGTTGACCGAGACGATGGCGAGCAGCAGCAGGACCGACGCGATCATGGCAACGAGCGCCGGCCGGATGCTCCCGGTCACTGCCTCCCGGAGCGGGCGGACCACCATGCCCTGCGAGAGATCGGCCCACTCGGGCCGGCTGAATTCGGGCCGCGGGGCCTGGCCAATGGCGAGGAGCTCGCGGTGCGCGTCGTCCGGGGATGCGGCTGGCGCGAGGCGCCCGACGATGCGGTAGTGGTGGCCCCACATCCGGGTCTGGAGGTCGGCTGTCGGTTGTTCCCGGAGCGGCCGCCAGACGTCCACCGTGGGCCCGAGCGGGTTCGCAAAGTCAGGCGGCATGACGCCGACGACCACCGCGGGGTCTTCGTCGAGCAGGATTGTCTGGCCCACGATGGCACCGGCACCGCCGAAGCGACGCTTGGCGAGCCCGTCGCTGATGATCACCACCTTCGGTGCGCCAGGCACCTCGTCAGCTTGCGAGAAGCCACGCCCCGCGGACGGAGTGCTGCCGAGCAGGGTGAAGTAATTGGACGTGACCGCCTGCCCGGGCAGCAGCTCCGGGTCGCCGCTTCCGGTCAGCGACGGCCGCCACGCGTCGGTGGCGGCGAGCGACGCGAAGGAGTGACTCCGCTCCCGCACCTCGGCGAAGGTGCCGAGCGTCGCCGGCAGCGGCGTCCCGTCAGAGGTTCGATCGTCGACCGTGACCAGTTGGTCGGCCTGCGGGAAGGGCAGGGGGTCGAGCAGGATGGGCCGCACCGCACTGTATACCGCGGTGCTCGCGCCGAGCCCGAGGGCCAGTGTCCCGACGACGGCCAGGGTGAAGCCCGGATTCCGGCGGAGCCCCCGAAGCGCATAGCGAACGTCCTGCAGGGTGGTCTCGATCGGGTGCTCCCACCCTGAGGAGCGCACTTCTTCACGGATGGTCAAGACGGTTCCGTTCTCCAGGATGGCGGCGCGTCGGGCGGCATCGGCGGACAATCCCCGGGCGGCATGGTCGGCGGCCGCCCGTTCGAGGTAGTCCGCCACCTCGTCGTCCACGTCGGCGTCCACCCGGCCTGACCGGACGAGCGCGCGGAGCCCCTGCGTCAGCCGTCGCCAGAGCGCCATCGCTCAGCCCTCGGCCTTGAGCAGGCGCAGGACGGCCTCCGAGCGCCGCTTCCAATCGGCGGCTTCCTCGCCGAGCTGCTTGCGTCCGGCGGGCGTCAGGGAGTAGTAGCGGGCCCGCCGCGCGCTCTCGGTCTGGCGCCACTCGGCCCTGGCAAACCCGGCCCGTTCGAGCCGCTGCAGCGCCGTGAGGAGGGAACCGGGATTCACCTTGAACACGTTCCGGGTGATCTGCTCGATCCGGCGGGCGATGCCGTAGCCATGCAGCGGCTCGAGACTGAG